>NZ_CBFFRH010000001.1:0-311099 GCF_965644255.1 Pseudomonas sp. LRF_L74
TCACCTCCAAGTCACCAGTGCAGCCACCACAGCCGAACTGGTTGCGCTAACGCGCAACGCGCCATGCCTGGCGCACCGAAAAAAAGCCCCGAACCGGTCGGGGCTTGTTGTAACCACTCGGATTACTGGCGCACGCCTTCGAAGGTGAAGTACAGGCTCACCTCGTTGGATTGCGGGCCCAGGTCCATCTGCTTGCCGAAGTCCTGGCGGTTGATGCTGGTGGTGCCTTCGAAACCGGCACGGTAGCCGCCCCATGGGTCCTTGCCTTCGCCGAGGAAGGTGGCCTTGATCACGATCGGCTTGGTAACGCCGAGCAGGGTCAGGTTGCCGGTCACGTCGGCGGTTTCCTTGCCTGCGGCGTTCTTGCCGGTAGCCTTCACGCCAGTGGAAACGAAGGTCGCCTCGGGGAATTTGGAGACGTTGAGGAAATCCGAACCACTGACGTGCTTGTCACGCTCGGCATGGTTGGAGAACACACTGGCGGTCTTCAGCTTGACGTTGATCTTGGTCTCTTCCGGCTTGGCGGCATCGAAGCTGAAGGTGCCGTCGAAGTCCTTGAAGGTGCCGGTGATGTAGCTGTAGCCCAGGTGGCTGATCTTGAAGTCGACGAAAGCGTGCTGGCCTTCCTTGTCGATCACGTAGTCGGCGGCCATGGCCTGGCCAGCGAACAGGGCGGCGCCCAGGGACAGGGCAGCGAGGGATTTCTTGAGCATTTACAGTCTCCTTGTGGTTACTTGCCAGTGCGACCGAACATCCGTACGAGGGTCGGATCGCGATCGATGAAGTGATGCTTGAGCGCCGCCAGGCCGTGCAGCAAGGCGAAGATCACCAGAGCCCAGGCGGCATAGAGATGGAAGGCGCCGGCGCTTTCCGCCTGTTCGGGAATGCTGGTCACCGAGGCCGGAACCTGGAACAGGCCGAATACTTCGATACCACGCTCGTCGGCGGTGGAAATCAGGTAGCCGGAAATCATGATCGCGAACAGCCCCAGATACAGGGCCAGGTGACCGAGCTTGGCGGCCACGCGGGTGAAGGTGCCATGGTTGGCCGGAGCCGGTGGCGGCGGACTGATGAAGCGCCACAGCACGCGCAGCAGCATGACGGCGAACAGGGTCAGGCCGATGCTCTTGTGCAGTTCGGGCCCGGTATGCCGCCAACTGCTGTAGTAGTCGAGACCGACCATCCACAGGCCAAGGCCGAACAGACTGAAAACGGTGAGCGCCACCAGCCAGTGCAACAGGATGCTGGTCAGGCCATAACGGGAATTGGAGTTGCGCCACTGCATGCGAAATGCCCCTCAAGACGATGGCACAAGCCTAGCGGCAAACTCATCGAATTAAAGCGGAAAATTTCGCTTCGAAATATCAAGTAAACAGATGATTCGCGTTGAGCGGGACTGCCGTGCCTGCTTGCTGGCCTGGTTCGCGGCAATCGAACCAGGCTGTCTGACTATTCAGAACGAGCAACCGCTGGCGCGATTTACCACCAATGGAACAAACGGTAGAAAAAGCCTGTTTTCTTCTCGCCGTCTTTTTTCTCATCCTGGCTCTGCTGTGCCTTGGGCGTGGCATTCGCAGGCGCGGGCGGCTCGATGGACTTGCCGGCCTGCAGATCCTGAACCTGGCTGGCCGCACGCTGGCCGCTGCGCAGCGCGCCTTCCAGGGTGCCCGGGTACAACGCATCGGTGTGCTCGCCGGCGAAGATCACCCGGCCCAACGGCTGCTCCCACATGCGCCAGTACTGGCTGATCTCGCCCGGGCCATAGGCCAGGTAGGCGCCGCCCGCCAGCGGGTCCTTACCGTAGCGACGCACCTCGAAGCCCTGGAATTGCTCACGTGCGCCCGGATAAATCTGGTTGAAGCGAATCAGCACCTGGTCGACCATCTGCCGGTCGCCGAAGGCATTGAGCAGGCGCGCATTGTCGCCCGAGAGGTTGATCAGCAGGTTGGCGCCGCCCTTGAGTGCCGGCTCGACCCACAGAGTGCCGAGGCCCTTGTCGCTGAACACCTCGCCACTCATGCGCGCCTTGCCCCATACCGGCTTCTTGAACTTGAGCAGCATCTGGTCGCGCCAACCGTAGTTGATGTCCTTGATCGCGCGCAGTTGCAACGGCGTCAGCGCCGGAGTCTGGCTGATCTTTTCCAGGGCCGGCAGCGGCACCGCGAGCACCACATAGTCGGCGCTATAACCAGCGGCCCCCACTTTGACCGTGACCTTGTCCTTCTCCTGGACGATGGCCGAAACCCAGGCGTTGGTCTTGATCACCTTGATCTGCTTGGCGAAGGCCTGGGCCAGTGCCTGGCTACCGCCCGGCAGGCGTGCGGCACGGGTTTCCTCCTCAGGCAGGCCGCGATAGACGCGGGCCTGCTGGGCCAGGTACAGCAGCGACAGACGCGATGCTTCGTCATAACGCGAGCGAATGCGCTGATCGACCAAGGCACGGGCAGTCGGCTGCAGTTGCAGGGTATCCAGCCAGCGAGCGACCGTACTCGCGTCGTAGCCCTTGAGCGTGCCAGTCGCCAGGGGCTTGAGCGGATCGTCGATGGCGGCCGCCAGCTCATCGAGCGCCTTGTCGAAGCGGGCGATGTCTTCGGCGACCTTCGGTGCGGCCTTGGCCAGATCGGCCGCCGAGGAATAGTGCCCATCGATCAGGTAGCCCGGCGTACGCACATACTCGGGAGCCGGCTGCGCCTTGAGCTTGAACTGGTCGAGATAGGCATGGAGCACAGGCTGCTGCCTGGCGCTGCCAATCCACTCGATGGTCGACAGCCCCGAGCGCCCGCCAACGGTCGGCCTGGCTTCGAGCAGGGTGACCTGCCAGCCCTTGTTCTGCAGTTCATAGGCAGCCGTCAGACCCGACAGGCCTGCGCCAACCACGATGGCGCTGGGCGGCGCGCCCTTGTCCTGAGCCCATGCCGACGTGCTGCCGACCACCACCATTGCCACCAGCGCGGATACGCGCAACCAGACTGCAGACATGCGGAAAACCCCAGGACGAAAATGCCGCGCAGGATACGTCAGCCACGAAGCGGCAGCCAGACGAATCCGTCGGATGCCGCTGCGCATCGCTTGCGACGAAGCGTCAACAGCCCCTAGGCTTGCCCTCCCGCAACGAGGAGACTTCCCATGAGCCTGAATGCCGAGTGGATGCAACGCGACCTGGCCGTGCTC
This sequence comes from Pseudomonas sp. LRF_L74, assembly GCF_965644255.1. Classification (NCBI taxonomy): domain Bacteria; kingdom Pseudomonadati; phylum Pseudomonadota; class Gammaproteobacteria; order Pseudomonadales; family Pseudomonadaceae; genus Pseudomonas; species Pseudomonas sp. LRF_L74. The sequence continues at coordinate 3,172 of NZ_CBFFRH010000001.1, forward strand.
TGGCACCCCTGCACGCAGATGAAGGACCACGAGCGCCTGCCGGTGATCCCGATCAAGCGTGGCGACGGCGTGTGGCTGGAGGATTTCGACGGCAAGCGTTACCTCGACGCGGTCAGTTCCTGGTGGGTCAATGTGTTCGGCCACGGCAACCCACGCATCAACGCCCGTGTCAGGGATCAATTGGACAATCTCGAACACGTGATGCTCGCCGGCTTCACCCACGCGCCGGTGGTCGAGCTGTCCGAGCGCCTGGTGCGCATCACCCCGCCAGGCCTGGACCGGGTGTTCTACGCCGACAATGGCTCGTCGGGCATCGAGGTGGCGCTGAAGATGAGCCACCACTACTGGATCAACAGCGGCCATGCGCAGAAGAAGCGCTTCGTCACCCTGACCAACAGCTACCACGGCGAGACCGTTGCAGCGATGTCGGTGGGCGACGTGGCGCTGTTCACCGACACCTACAAGGCGCTGCTGCTGGACACCCTCAAGGTACCGTCGCCGGACTGCTACCTGCGCCCCCAAGGCGTGAGCTGGGAGGAACACTCGCGGACGATGTTCGCCCATATGGAGCAGACCCTGGCCGAGCATCATCACGAGGTCGCCGCGGTGATCGTCGAGCCGCTGATCCAGGGTGCCGGCGGCATGCGCATGTACCACCCGGTCTACCTCACCCTGCTGCGCGAGGCCTGTAACCGCTATGGCGTGCACCTGATCCATGACGAGATCGCCGTCGGTTTCGGTCGCACCGGGACGATGTTCGCCTGCGAGCAGGCCAGTATCACCCCGGATTTCCTGATCCTGTCCAAGGCCCTTACCGGCGGTTACCTGCCGATGGCCGCAGTGCTGACCACCGATACGGTCTACCAGGCGTTCTACGACGACTACGCGACCCTGCGCGCCTTCCTCCACTCGCACACCTACACCGGCAACCCGCTGGCCTGCGCCGCCGCCCTGGCGACCCTGGACATCTTCGAGCAGGACAACGTCATCCAGGCCAACAAGGCCCTGGCCGCGCGCATGGCCAGCGCCAGTGCTCACCTGGTGGAGCACCCGCACGTATCCGAGGTACGCCAGACCGGCATGGCCCTGGCCATCGAAATGGTCCAGGACAAAGCCAGCAAGACCGCCTACCCCTGGCAAGAACGGCGGGGCATGCGCGTCTATCAGCACGCCCTGCAACGCGGTGCGCTGCTGCGGCCGCTGGGCAGCGTGGTGTATTTCCTGCCGCCCTACGTGATCACGCCGGAGCAGATCGACTTCCTCGCCGAGGTGGCCAGCGAAGGCATCGACATCGCCACCCGCGAGTCGGTCAGCGTGGCGGTCAGTGGCCTGTATCCCGGTCATCGCGATCCGGGTTGAGCCCGCCAGGCGTGGGAAGCAGCGGCAAAACGTTTTAAGCTTGCCGCCCACCCTTGACTGCCCGTAGCTGCTCTATGCGCCTATCCCGCTTCTTCATCGACGCCCCGCTCACCCTCGGCCAACACGAGTTGCCCGAGGCCCAGGCCCACTACATCGGCCGCGTACTGCGCCATAGCGCTGGCGACGCCGTGCAACTGTTCGACGGCAGCGGCCAGGAATACCTCGGCGAGCTGATCGAGGTGGGCAAGAAGAGCGTACGGGTCGAGTTGCACGAATGGATCGCCGGCCAGCCGGAATCGTCGCTGCATGTGCACCTGGGCCAGGGCCTGTCGCGTGGAGAACGCATGGACTGGGCCATCCAGAAGGCCACGGAGCTCGGTGTCGCGGCGATCACGCCCATCGTCAGCGAACGCTGTGAAGTACGCCTGAAAGGCGAGCAGGCCGAGAAACGCCTCGGTCATTGGCGCCAGGTAGCGATCAGCGCCTGCGAACAGTGCGGCCGCTCGGTGCTGCCAACGATTGCGGCCCCGGTTCTACTGGCCGACTGGCTGGCCAGCGTGGAAGCGGACCTGAAGCTGGTCCTGCACCCGGAGGCCGAACCGCTGACCAGCCATGCCACGCCCCAACGCCTGGCCTTTCTGATCGGCCCTGAAGGTGGCCTGTCCGATGTCGAGGTTGAGCAGGCCAAGGCCAAGGGTTTTCACGCGGCACGCCTCGGGCCACGCGTGCTGCGCACGGAAACGGCGCCAGTCGTGGCATTGGCGGTGGCGCAGCAGCTTTGGGGGGATTTCTGAGAGCCTGCACGGCCATCGCCGGTGCCGTTGCTCTGCGAACAGTCTCGCAGGCCGCCTAGAACAGCCCGCGCAAGGCCAGGCCAGCCAGGATGAACAGCATCACCCCGCAGATCGCGTGGCTGACGCGATGCCAAGTGGGCGAGGCGGCACGGCGCAGGACATCGACCAAGCCCGCGCTGACGAAGCAACTGAGCAACGAGGCGACCATGAAACCGGCAAAGAACATCAGGGCCTGGGCCTGGCTCGGCACGCCATCGACGATACCCGCCAGGGCACTGCCCAGCGCGCCCCAATAGACCAGGTTCTTCGGGTTCGACAATGACAGCGCGGCGCCAGCGGCGAAGGCCCCGCTCGACGACGGCCGCTCGTGCAGATCGACAGCCGTGGCCTCGCTGGAAGCGTCACGCAGGCTCTGCCAGCCCAGCCAGGCGAGATAGGCGGCACAGAGCAGCGTCAGCGGAATACGCACACTCTCGTGGGCCAGCAGCGCCGCCAGCCCGGTCAGGCCAATCAGCGCCCACAGCGCATCGCCGATCAACGAACCGAACTGCACCAGCAAAGCCGGACGGAACCCGCCCTTGAGGCCACGCCGCAGGGTTTCGGCCAGTACCGCGCCGGGAGAGAGACAGAAGGCAAAACCGAACAACAGTGCAGCGATGAAGACAGCGGACATCAAGGCTCCCCGAAACAAGCGCCGAAAGCATGAAGTTGAACGACACGCGGCTCGTGCCGGCGCTTTCGCAAAGCATCCAGCCGTTGTCAGATCAACCCGGCATCCGCCAGCTTCTGCTCGAGGCCGGCAAGGTCGGGAATCTTGACCACGGCTTCGCCAATCTGCACCGCATCGAGCTCCAGCGGCGAAAGCGAAACGCTGACACGCGCCAGGGTCGCATCGACCTTCAGCGAACGCGGAATGTTCTGCACCAGCAAGGCGATGAACTTGACCTGGTCGCGACCGCCGAGGGCGTTGATAACCGCGACGCGGGCATTGCTGCCAATTTGCGCCTGGCCATCGGATGCCGCCTCGAACGACAGCAACGGCAGTTGCAGGTCGCGCCAGGCAACCTGGCCAAGAAACCAGGCCGGCATGCCGGCACTCACCTGCGGCGCGCGATACGGGATGAGTTCGGCGAGAGCCACGTTGGGCAGCAGCAATGTGCGGTCGGAGAGCGGCACCAGCAGCGCGGTCAGGGCACTCGGCGCATTGGGGGCGGTAACGGCTTGACTCATGAATCCTTCCTCATACGCACTGTTCGGCCAGATGGTTGACCAGGGCCGCGGCCAGCTCGCGCGGATCGCCGTTGAACTCGCTGTAGCCCGCCTCACGCAGGCTGTCCGGCATGCTCGGGCAGGCACAGCTATCGGCCCGCTGGGTCCATATCTGCCCACCCTGGCGCCTCACGTAGGCAGCAGCGGCACTGCCATCGCTGCCCATGCCACTGAAGGCGATGACGCCACAGCGATCGCCGAATTGCTGGGCCAGGTTGAGCATCATCTGGTCGATCGATGGGCTGTAGGGCTCCGGCCAGCCAAGCTCGGACACCCGCATGGCGCCGTCTTCGGTGAATTGCAGCTCGTTGCCGATCGGCACGACGATCACCTCGCCACAACGAACCGAGTCGCCATGGCGGACCTGATTGACGTGCCACTGGCTGTGACGGCCAACCGCCTGCGGCAACGCGCTCTCGAAGTTGGCAGCGATGTGCTGGGCGTAGACGAAACCGACCGGCAAGCCGCCGGGCAGCGCATCGAGGAACGCCTTCACCGCCTCGGGACCGCCAAGCGAGGCAGCCAACAGCCACACCCGCGTCGCGGACTCACCCGCCACCAGCGGCGTGCTGGCCAGGACACTGGGCAGTTCGAGTCGTGTCGGGCGCTGGGCCTCTGCCAGCAGTGCATCGAGACCGGGGCCGACCGCCTGCGCCGGATCGCCGACCAGACGCTTGAGCTTGCCGAACAGGCTGCGCTCCCAGCGTGGGTAGTTTTCCGAGTGACGCTCCGGTGCATGGCCCTCGCCGAACAGGATCGGCGCCTCGGTCTTTTCCAGCAGGTTGTCGACCAGGGGCGAGTCCTCGGACTGGGCCAGGTCGACCAGCCACAGATCAGGCTCGCAGTTGGCCAAGGCCTCTTCGTCGATGCGTGCCGGATCGCTGTTGAGCACCACCTGGTAGCCATTGCCGACCAGCGCCTGCTGCAGCACATGGCGCTGCAGCGAGGTGTCGGCGATCACCGCGATACGTGCCGGGGCTCTGTCACTCATGGCGATTCACCAGGGACTGGATGCTGGCGAGCAAATCGGATTCCTGGTAGGGCTTGCCCAGGTATTCGTTGACGCCGATGGCCATCGCCCGCTCGCGGTGTTTCTCCCCGGTACGCGAAGTGATCATGATGATCGGCAGCCCCTTGAGGCGCTCATCGTGGCGCACCAGGGTGGCGACTTCGAAACCGTCCATGCGCGGCATCTCGATGTCGAGCAGCATGATGTCGGGTCTGTGCTCCTGCAGTTGGGCGATGGCATCGACCCCGTCCTTGGCCGTCAGCACGTTCATGCCGTTGCGTTCGAGCAGGCGGCTGGTGACCTTGCGCACGGTGACCGAATCGTCGACCACCATGACCAGGGTCGGCCGCTCCACCTCGACCTCGATGGCCTGCGCCGCCTGCTCCAGGCGCGGTAGCACCTGATGCGCCAGAGCCAGGGCATGGCGCGCACGAATGGTCGCCAGCAGGTCGAGAATGACCACCACGCGACCGTCGCCGAGGATGGTGGCGCCGGAGATGCCATGCACGGCACTGAACTGCGGGCCGAGGCTCTTCACCACGATCTCGCGGGAACCGGCGAGGCTGTCCACCTGCACGGCCACGGCGTGTTCGCTGGAGCGCACCAGGATCACCGGCAACGGCAGGCTCTGGCCGATCAGCTTGGGCTGCTGGCCGTTATTCAGCAGGTCGCCCAGGTACTTGAGTTCGTAGGCCTGGCCGGCATATTCGAAACGCGGCGCATCCGGCGCGTAGTAGGCCTCCAGCTCGAACGGCGAGACCCGCACGATACCTTCGATGGTGTTCAACGGGATCGCGTACAGGTCCTCGCCAGACAGCACCATCAGCGCGCGGTTGACCGATACGGTGAACGGCAGGCGAATGAGGAAGCGCGTGCCTTCGCCCTCGCTCGACTCGATGCTCATCGAACCGCCGAGTTGCTTGACCTCGGAGTGGACCACGTCCATGCCGACCCCACGCCCGGAGATCTGCGTGACCTTCTCGGCCGTGGAGAACCCGGCCTCGAGAATGAACTGCAGGACTTCGTGGTCGCTGAGCTCCGATTGCCCGTCGATCAGGCCACGCTCGATGGCCTTGCGGCGCACGGCGTCGAGCTTGATGCCGCCGCCGTCGTCGCTCAGGGTCAGGAGGATGTCGCCCCCCTCGCGCCCCAGCGTCAGGCGAATCGCCCCGGTTTCCGGTTTGCCCAGGGTCCGGCGCACCTCGGCCGGTTCGATGCCGTGGTCGACAGCGTTGCGCAGCATGTGCTCCAGCGGGGCGACGATGCGCTCCAGCACGGTCCGGTCCATTTCGCCGTCGGCGTTGCCGACATGGAATTCGACCTGCTTGCCCAGTTCGCTCGCCACCTGGCGCACGATGCGCCGCAGGCGCGGCACCAGGCGGTCGAACGGCACCATGCGGGTGCGCATCAGGCCTTCCTGCAACTCGGTATTGACCCGGGCCTGTTGCAGCAACAGGGTTTCCGCATCGCGGTTACGCGCAGCGAGGGTTTCTTTCAGGTCGAGCAGGTCGGAAGCCGATTCGAACAGCGCACGCGAGAGCTGCTGCAGTTGCGAATGGCGGTCCATTTCCAGCGGGTCGAAATCTTCATAGCCGGAGCGCTCGGCCTCGGCCTGGTAATTACTGAGGATCTGCGCCTGGGTCTCGGTGTCGAGACGACGCAGTTGATCGCGCACCCGCTCGATGGTCGCCTCCATCTCGCCGAGCGTGAAGCTGAAGTCACTGACCTGCTGTTCGACCCGACCACGGAAGATCGAGGTTTCGCCGGCCAGGTTGACCAGGCCTTCCAGGAGGTCGGCGGGCACCTTGACCAGCTCCTGCGGCGCACGACGCGATGCCGCCTCGGCCGCGGCTTCGGCGGCACGCTGGACGAACGGCAAGACTTGCAGTTGTTGTTCCACCTGCTGAGCGGCGGCCGCGGCCACGATCGGCGAGCCCAGGCTGAGCGGCCTGGCCGGTGCGGTTTCGGCTGGCGGTGCCGCTTCTTCGACCTGGCTAGCCTCCAGGCGCTGGCGCAGCAGTTCGACTTCTTTCTGCAAGCCTTCATAACCGGACTGCACGTCGAGGAACAGGCTTTCCGGCCATGGCGCGCCCTGCTGCTGGGCGTCGCTCAGGTGCTGTTCGAGATCGTGGCTGAGGTTACCCAGGCGCTTCTGCCCGGACAGTCGCGCACCGCCCTTGAGGGTGTGCAGGATGCGCAACAGATCGTCGATGGCGGCGCCGTTCTCGCGATCAGCCTCCCAGCGCCCGATGCTGGTCTCCATGCTCTCCAGCAGTTCGTCCGCCTCTTCCAGGAAGATATCCAGGATATCGGCCTCAGGCACGCCGTCCTCGTCCTCGACCACCGGCTGCAACTGCACACTGCCGGGAATGCTCAGTTGCTCGTCCGGATTGGCACGGAAACGGCGGATGGCCTCGATCAGCGCCTCGCCGTCAGGCAGCCCGCGGCGGTCACGCACCGCCTCGAGCATTTCCGCGAGGCGGTCATGGCATGCCTGCAGCAAGCCGAACAGGCCTTCGCTAGCACGCAGACGCCCGTCACCGACGCCTTCGTAAAGGAATTCGAGCTCATGGGCCAGGTCGCCGATTTCACGGATCTCGGCCATCCGCGCACCACCCTTGAGGGTGTGCAAATCACGCTGCAGGGCTTCGACTTCCAGCGTGTTGTTGATGTCCTGCATCCAGCGCTGCAAGGCCGCGCCAGCACTTTCGATGATGTCGAAACCTTCTTCCAGGAAGATCTCTACCAGTTCCTGGTCACGCCCATCCTCGACCGGAGGGAGCGCTTGCGGCGGCACGGGCGCAGGCGGGGCAGCCAATGCGAGCGCTTCAGCGCCGGCCTCGCTGGCGACATCAAGCGGCGCGCTACCGGCTTGCGGTAACGCCCCCTGCAACGACCACTCCTCATCGCTCAGGGCGGGCAAATCATCGAGCCGTGGTTCTTCGAGGATCAGGCTCTCGTCAACACTCAACGCCCCGATCTCGCCGACGTCGGGCGCAACGAAGTCCACTGTGGACAATTCGGCCAGGTCCATTTCCGTGGACTCGCCCTCGAAAACGCCTTGCTGTTCGACCGGCTCGCTCTGCTCAAGGTCGGGCGACGCGTCAGAACCGGTCAGAACCGGCGCGCCGCCCTGGCGAAAACGGTGGATGGCGTCGATCAGGTCGGCGACCTCACTCAGTTGCTGACGCCCTTGCAGTTGTTCCAGCAGCACCGCCAGGCGGTCATGGCTCTGTTGCAACAGCCTGGCCAGTGCTGGCGAATGGCTGATGCGCCGATCGACCAGCCCTTCGTAAAGCGACTCCAGCTCATGGGCGAGGTCACCGATGCCTCGTAGCTCGGCCATCCGCGCACCGCCCTTGAGGGTGTGCAAATCACGTTGCAGGGCACTCAGGGCACGGTTGTTGTCTGGGTCGCCAAGCCAACGCTCCAGCGCCTGGCCGGCGCTGTCGAGAATGTCCACGGCTTCCTCGAGGAAGATGGCGACCATTTCGCCATCGAGCTCGTCGCCGTTCCAGGCAGCACTCGCCTGGGGCACGGGCTCATCCTGGGGCAGCTCGAATATGTCCAGCGACTGCAACCCCTCAGGGGTCAGCAGTGCGAGCTTGGCCGGATCGATGGCTTCATCGAGCAAGTCGTGCAAGGCCGCGACCCGCTCGGGGCGGGGCGTGACATCCAGTGCCGCAGCCACCTGATCCATCATGCCGATCAGCACTTCATGGGCGGCCTCGGCCTCGGCGAAGAATCGCTCGCTCACCGGCAGGCGCCCGTCCTGTACGCCCTGGTATACCTCCAGCAGCGCCTGGCACAGCTGGTCGATCTGCGGCAGCTCGGCCATCTGCGCACCACGCCCCAGCGTGGTGAGTTCTTCGAGCAGCGCACTGAGTTCCTGTTGCTCGCTCGGATGCTCGCGCCATTTGTGCAACAGCGCTTCGGCATCCAGCAGGATGTCCATGCCTTCGGCGAGGAAGATTGAAATCAACTGCGGGTCGCGCGCCTTGCGGCCCGGCTCGTCACGCCGTGCTTCGTCGATGGCGTCGAGGCGCTCGCGATGCAGGCGCAGTACATCGGCAATCAGTTCGGCGCTGCCATCGATAGTCGCGAAGGGCGTTGTCTCCAACTGCTCGACACCCTTGCGCAACAGTTTCTCGGTACGATGCAGCAGCTCGGCCTCGGGCAGGTCGACGGCAAGCAGATTGGTCTTGTATTCCTTGACCAGCTTCTCCAACGGCGTGGCGATCTCGGCGATCGGCAGGATGCCGGCCATGTGCGCACTGCCCTTGAGGGTATGCAGGGCTCGCTGCAGATTGTCGGTCACCGGCTGCGGCAGCTCGCGGGCGCAGTCAGCGAGGAACTCCCCCAGCATATCCAGGTGGGATTCCGACTCGTGGCGGAAGATTTCCAGCAGTACCGGATCGAGCGCTTCGTCCTGGCCGTCAACGACCAGCGGGGAGGTCTCGGCCAGTGCGGGGGCGCTCGCGGCAAGCGGTGGCGGCAGGCCACGGGCCAGGGCATGAGCAGTGGCAGCCAGCAGGTCGACATCATCGCGCTGGCGCTGGGCCTTGGCGGCGAACTCCTCGACCAGTGCCGGCATCAGCTCGACCACATCCTGTACCACCTGCTGCACGGCGGCATCAGGCTGGATGCTGCGATCCAGCACGCGATTGAGCAGATTCTCGATCGACCAGCCCAATTCGCCGATGACCAGTGCGCGCACCATGCGCCCGCTGCCCTTGAGGGTATGGAAGGCGCGGCGGACTTCGCCCAGGGCTTCCTTGTCGTCGGTATCGGCACGCCAGCGCGGCAGGTACTCGCCGATGGTTTCGAGAACTTCGGCAGCCTCCTCGACGAATACTTCGAGCAACTCTTCGTCGATCGGCTCTTCATCGGCAGGCGGCGGCAACAGGCTCGGCGGGACATCCCGGGCCGGCGGGTTGATCGCCAGGGTCGGCGCGGCCATCACATCGGCCATCGACAACGCCTTGGGCGCCTCTGCCTGAGGTTCCTCGGCAGGTGCGAGCGGCGCTTCGGGCAATTCGATTTCCGGCAGGCCCAGGCCAGCGATGTCCACCTCGGCGGCCTGCCAGTCGACCTGGCCATCCTCGAGGGTTTCGAAGACGAACGCTTCGGCGGGCTCGTCGGCAGGAACGCCGGCTTCGGCCTGCGGAGCGTCGAACTCGACCAACTCGCCCCCCAGCGGTTCGAGCGGCAGATCGAGGTCGAGCGTCTCGACAACGGGCTCACTCGCCAGCTCAGGCTCTTCCAGGTTCCATTCAGACAATTCATCGAGCTTGATGGCAGGCTCGCCTTCCGGCAACGGATCGAGCGCCTCGAAGGTGAACTCGGTCACCTGCTCTTCGGCAGGCGCCGGAGTTTCCGGCTCCAGCTCGAACGCCTCCAGATCCCAGGTCAGCTCTTCGGCCTCAGGCGAGGCAGTAGCGCGTGAGCTGCTATCAGGCGACGACACGTCAACGGCACTGTCTTCGACCTTCTCTTCCAGCGGCGTGCTGTCGAAGCTCCAGCTGGAGAGCACGTCATTTAGGTCGTCGGCTGCGGCGCTCGGCGTCTCGGCAACGTGTACGGCGGGCGCCTCATCGACCAGCACCTCGATCTCATCGAGCGGATTGGCCAGAGGCTCCGGGCTTTCTTCGACGCGGTCGAGAATCGATGGTTTTTCCTGCAGCGGATAACCAAGGCTGCCGAGGCTTTCTTCGGCGACATCGAGAATCACGTCGCCCTGGCTGGCGTGGTCTTCGCTGAGACGCTCCAGGTAATACTCGACGCTGGTGATCGCATCGGCCAGGGTGTCCAGGCTCTGCCAGTTCGGCACGGCCTTGCGTGCCAGCAGTTGCTCCTGGATATAGCGGTTGCAGGCTTGCAGCAGAGCCGCCGCGCGCGCCAGCGGGATCATCGCCAGGCCGCCACGGACCTGGGTCAACAGTTCCGGCACCTTGGCCAGGTGATCATGGTTCCACTGCGAGGCGATGAACTCGATGATCGCGTCCTTGGCCTGTTCCAGACCGGTGCGCGCTTCCTTGATCACCAGTTGATGGATCTGCGCGACATCGGTAGTCGGCAGGTGGCTCTGTTCGTTCTGCGGCTCGTCGCCCGGCCCGGCCATGCCGGCCAGCGTCGCTTCTACGTAGAGCAATGCGCCCGCCACATCCATCAGGGCCGCATCATTCGCTTCGCGCTGGCCTACGGATAGCGCATGGACCACATCGAGCTGGTCGACGATGACCTTGCGCGGCTGGCCGAAGCCAAGCACGCCGAGGGTGTCGCCAATCTGCTTGAGCGGCACCAACAGGCCATCGAGTTCGGCGAGCTGGCTGCGATCGCTGCGCACGAACAGGTCAAGGCTGTCCTTGACCCGCACCAATTCCTCGCACAGGGCGGTGACTACCGAGCGAATCGCATCGCGGTCCGGCCCCGCCAGGCGCGCGCGCTCTTCGTCGACCACGCCGGTATTGGGCAGCGCCTCTTCGAGGCGGTATTGCTCGTGCAGGCTGCGGATGCGCGGCGACTGGGATGATGCCTTGGCCACGTAGAACAGCAGGTTCTTGGTCAGTTCGTCCGGGGCCGGCTGGTTGATGCCGTCGGCGCCCTGCTCGACCAGGCGCTTGAGCTCGCGGTCGACCTGGCGCAGCAGGGTCCGCACCGAGGCGCCGTTGGCCACGCTGCCATTGGCCAGCCCCTCGACCATGCCCGAGGCGATCTGCCACAGCGCCGCCAGGGGCGCATCCTTGCACAGGTTTTCCAGGCGCGCGAAGACCCGCGCCATGTAGCCGAGGTTGGTCGTCAGGTCCTGGTTGCGGATGACCCCGACCAGGGCCATCTGCAGCATCTGCCGCAGCTTGCGCAGCAGCACCGGCAACTCGGCGGTACGCAGTTGCTCCAGGCTTTCGCGAGGCAACGCCGGGCGGCGCTCGGACAGGTCGGGAGAAAACAGGCTGGTTTCCGACAGCAGCTTCTCGCCACGGGCGGCGCGCAGGTCGTTGAGCAGCGGCAGGACCACCATTGGCAGGTCGCGCCGCGCACTCTGTACCCGGTCCAGATAGACCGGCAGTTGCAGGATCGCCTGCATCAGCACTTCCAGCGCTTCGTTCTGGTTGCTGACCCGCGTCTCCATCAGCGCCTGGGCGAGCTGCTCCATTTCCTCGGCGAGCAGTGCCGCACCGTAGAACTCGACCATCTGCAGCGTGCCGTGGACCTGGTGCACATAGGTCATGCAGAAGCGCATGCGCGTCGGATCCTGCGGATTCTCGACGAACGCCTCCAATGCCTGACGCGCCTGCTTCAGGGTTTCCGCGATCTCGCCCTTGACCCACTCCAGGGCGACATAGTCGTGCCGATCACCCATACCGACTCCACTCATATTCGACTTCGCTCAACCCTTGCGGGTAAATGCCAGGACCTGTTCGTCGGCCACCGGCTCCAGGTCCGGATGCTGCCAACCGACCACTTCGCCCACTCCCACCACCAGCAAGCCTCCCGGCGCAAGGCGCTCGGCCAGGCGGTTGAGAATCTCGCGGCGGCGCCAGCGCCGAAAATAGATCAGCAGGTTCTGGCAGAAAATGACGTCCATGCCGTCCAGGGGCGCCTTGCCCAGGTCCAGCACGTTCAATTTGGCAAAACAGATACGCGCCACAAGTTCCGGCACGACCTTGAAACGACCATCCTGCTCGATGCGGAAGTAGCGCTCACTCAGTTCGCCATCCATCTGTGCCAGGCGACGAGCGCTGTAGAGCGCATCACGGGCCTTGCCCAGGGCGCTGAGGCTGATGTCGGTGGCGGTGACGCCGAAAGGCCGTTCGCCCCCTTCCATCCTCACCACCTCCGCCGCGCAGATGGCCATCGAATAAGGCTCCTCGCCCGACGAACAGCCCACGCTCCACAATGCCCAGGGCCGTTCGCCATCAGGCTCGCGCCTGCGCAGGTAACGCTGCAGCAAATCGAAGGAAGGGCGATGGCGGAAGAAACGGGTCTCCTGCACCGTCAGCCGGTCCAGCAAGGTCGACCATTCCACCGCGCCACGCGGGCCATCGGTAACCTGGCGAAAGTAGCTGGCGTAGTCGGCGACATCCAGCTCGCGCATACGCGCGCTCAGGTTGGTCTGCAAAAAGGACCGCCGCTGTTCGTTGAGCACCACCCCGGTGCGTTCTTCAAGCAACGCTTGCCAGTCGCGGAATTCCGTCGACGACATATCGGCCAGGGGTTTCAACGCCCAGATGCCGCTTGGCTGCATGCCCTGCCCCTCGCTCATGGCCGCTCCCGGGAGGCAGCATCACGCTGCCTCCACGCTCCTTAGGCGTGGCCTTCCGGCAGGTTGAAGCCCGATACCGAGTGGCGCATCTCACTGGCCATCTTGGCCAGGTTACCAATGCTCTTGGCGGTAGCGGTGGTACCTGCGGAGGTCTGCGAGGTGATCTCCTGGATCACGTTCATGGTGTTGGAAATATGGCCGGCAGACGAAGCCTGCTGCCGGGCGGCGTTGGAAATGTTCTGGATGAGCGCCGCGAGGGTCTTGGATACCTTCTCGATCTCTTCCAGGGCCACACCGGCGTCCTGCGCCAGTCGCGCACCGCGTACCACTTCGGAAGTGGTCTGCTCCATGGAGATGACGGCTTCGTTGGTATCGGTCTGAATGGTCTTTACCAGGGCCTCGATCTGCTTGGTCGCAGCGGAGGAACGTTCCGCGAGGCGCTGTACCTCGTCCGCTACCACAGCGAAGCCTCGACCCGCGTCGCCGGCCATGGAGGCCTGGATCGCGGCGTTCAGGGCGAGGATGTTGGTCTGGTCGGCGATGTCGTTGATCAGGCTGACGATGTCACCGATCTCCTGGGACGATTCACCGAGGCGTTTGATCCGCTTCGAGGTGTCCTGGATCTGCTCACGGATGTTATCCATGCCGGTGATGGTGTTGTGTACGACTTCGTTACCCTTGTTGGCGATGGCCACGGAACGTTCCGCTACCGCCGAGGATTCCGAGGCGTTCGCCGATACCTGGTCGATCGACACCGCCATTTCGTTGATCGCCGCCGAAGCCCCGGCGATTTCCTGCGCCTGGTGCTCGGAAGCCTCGGCCAGGTGCATCGCCGTGGCCTGGGTTTCCTGGGCAGCGGCGGCCACCTGGACGGCAGTGGAGTTGATCGTCAGTACCAGATCACGCAGTTGGTCGATCGAGTAGTTGATCGAGTCGGCGATCGCACCGGTGAAGTCCTCGGTTACGGTCGCCGCCACGGTCAAGTCGCCATCCGCGAGGTCGGCAATCTCGTCGAGCAGTCGCAGAATCGCCGCCTGGTTGCGCTGGTTCTTTTCGTCAGTCTCAGCCAGCCGGCGGTTACTTTCACGCACGATGACCAGGCCGATCAGGATGATCGAGGCGAGAGCGAACAAACCGAGGATGTAGCCGGCCACGGTGTTGAAGGAACGCCCGCCAGCCAGTTGATCGAAACCGGTGGTCAGGGCCGATGCCTGGTCCAGCAGGGTCTGCGAGTCACTGAAGATGGTGCTGGCGGACTCACGGACCTGGAACAGTTCAGGCGAGGTTTCCAGAATCTCGTCCACCGAGCCGGATACGAACTGGAACAGCTCGGAAATCTCGGCCAGGCGCTCCAGCGCCTCGGGGTCGGTCACCTTGGTGATTTCCATGGCGGCGTTGCCTTCGGTCATCGCCTTGAGCACGCGACCGAACAGGCTGGCGTCGCGACCGAACATATCCGCGGCCTGTACCGAGTCGGAGTCACCAGCCAGCACCTTGTTGACCGAACCGAGGATACGTTCGGCGAGCAGCGACTGGCGCTGGGCGACCGCGACCTGGGAAGCCGGTGCGTTGCTCTGCAGGAGAATGTCGACGACTTCCTCGTACTCGACCTGCAGTTGCGGAATGGTCTCGGCCAGGGTAGCGGCAACCTGGTGCAGCGACAGAACGGTCTGTTCGCTGGCCAGGATGGCGTCGGCGTTCTTGCGCAGGCTGTCCCAGTCCTTCTGCACCGCATCCATCTGCGGCTTCACCGACTCGGGCGCCCGCGGCAGGCCGCTCTCGGCGTTGCCCTTGACCAGGAAATCCCAGCGCTTGGCGAAGTCTTCACGCGACTCCTTGAGCAGCGGGAAGGCCTCGGCCTTGCCGGTCGCCGCTTCCGTGGCGTTCTTCGCGATACGCTGCGACAGAACCCGCAGCTCACCCGCGTGGCTGATGTACTCCTGATCGTAGGAGGACTGCTTGTTGACGTAGGCGAAGTTGGCGAACAGCAACATCATGGAAATGATCAGGACCACGAACAGTCCGGCGATCAGCCTGTTGCTGCGCGCTCCCGCAAACAGATTGCCTGTATCTAGTTTTTTCATATCTGGCCCCCGCCTGGACCGACCGCAATACGGTGCTTCCCATCTAACGCCAAAGAGCCGGCATGAACCGGCCCAACCAAAACCCTTCTAGCAGACTGCCGAGAAAACAATTGCATCGCCGCGCTGGCAGCGCCCGTTCTCAACGCTCTGCGTTATATAGCCACATCCAGAAACCCCTGATCCTGCGCCAGCGCATGCGGGCTGAATACCAACCAGGGCCTTTCGCGCTGGAACACACCTCGCACGAATGGCGCGATGGCGGTTTCCACTTCAGGCAAGAGCTCGGAAAATGAGCTCACCGGAAAATGCTGCATGCCGAACACTTCATCGACCGTCAACCCGGCGAACACCTCGTGATGATCGACCACCAGCACCCGCCGCTGCTTGCGCAGGGGCGACAGTTCCGAGCCGAAGAAGCCGCACAGGTCCATCACCGGCAACAGGCGGCCACGCACGTTGGCCACGCCCTTGACCCAGGGCTTGACCCCGGGTAGCAGGGTGTGGCGCGGCTCATGCAGCACCTCACCGACCTCTCCCATCGGTGCGACGAAGTAACGAGTCCCCATGCGAAAGCCAATGCCGCCCCAGGTCTGGACCGTCTGCTGTTGGGATGGCAATCCCGCGGCAGACACCCGGCATCGCCGGTCGATGTCAGCCAGGAGTTCGAAAGGTGAAAGTGCGTCCGACATGCCTGCCTTCTTCTACTAATCCTTGTGCACGGTTACGGACAAAAGGTCGCTTTAGCCAGCCAATACCGCGTTCAGTGTTTTCAGCAGTGTTTCTTCGTCCACCGGCTTGGTCAGGTAGTCGCGCGCGCCCTGGCGCTTGCCCCAGACCTTGTCGGTTTCCTGATCCTTGGTGGTGACAATAATCACCGGAATGTGACTGGTGTCGGCATCCTTGGTCAGTTGCCGGGTCGCCTGGAAACCATTCAGGCCAGGCATGACGATATCCATCAGCACGGCATCGGGTTTTTCCTGGCGGGCCAGGGCCACGCCATCCGCACCGTTCTCCGCCTTCAGCACCTGATGCCCGTGCTTTTCCAGCATGGCGGTCAGTTTGTACATTTCGGTTGGCGAGTCATCAACAATAAGAATACGAGCCATGGAGTTCCCCATACGCAAAGACTGTGCCGGCCGAAGCCAGACTTAAGAGGCTTGCTCCACCGGAGTGAATGCCGGGACATGCGCCTTGATCGCACCCAGAAGCTCTTCCTTGCTGAAAGGCTTCGTCAGGTACTGGTCGGAGCCGACGATGCGGCCCTTGGCCTTGTCGAACAGACCATCCTTGGATGACAACATGATCACCGGGGTGGATTTGAAAGCACTGTTGTTCTTGATCAGGGCGCAAGTCTGATAACCATCGAGACGCGGCATCATGATGTCGACGAAGATGATGCTCGGATGCGTATCGGCGATCTTGGCCAGGGCATCGAAACCGTCCACGGCTGTAATGACCTCACAGCCCACTTTCTTCAGCAGAGTTTCGGCGGTGCGGCGAATCGTCTTCGAATCGTCGATTACCATCACCTTCAAACCCTCGGAATGCTGTTCCATGTTCGCCCTACCATCGCCTTAGGTGAGTCGTTCTATTCATTACCACAGAGAGCCAGAGGCCCTGCCAGCGAAGGGCTGCGACCCGATCTCGGGTCTTTTTAGCACACTCTCCACATGCAAGCTACAAGGCTCTAAGCCTTGCGCTGAACCCTTGACCGGCAGGCCCGCCGACGCCACCCTTGCGCATCCTTCTGGCCGCAAAGGCCCCCATTTCGCCGAAAACGGCTGCGGAGGTTTACCCGATGAGCGTTCGCCTGGGGATCGTCATGGATCCCATCGCCCACATCAACTTCAAGAAGGACAGCTCACTGGCCATGCTGCTGGCAGCCCAGGCTCGTGGCTGGTCCCTCTTTTGTATGGAGCAGTGCGATCTCTACCAGAACGCAGGCAAGGCCCGCGCCCGAATGCGCCCACTCAAGGTATTCGAAAATCCCCAGCAGTGGTTCGAACTGGACGCCGAGCAGGACAGCCCACTGAGCGACCTCGATGTGATCCTGATGCGCAAGGACCCGCCGTTCGATAACGAGTTCGTCTACTCCACCTACCTGCTGGAACAGGCCGAGCGCGAGGGCGTACTGATCGTCAACCGTCCGCAGAGCCTGCGCGACTGCAACGAAAAGATGTTCGCCACCCAGTTCCCGCACCTCATGTCGCCGACCCTGGTGAGTCGCCGGCCGGATATTCTGCGCGAGTTTGCCGAACAGCAGCGTGACATCATTCTCAAACCCCTGGATGGAATGGGTGGTTCTTCGATTTTCCGCCATCGCCAGGGCGACCCGAACCTCTCGGTGATCCTCGAGACCCTGACCCTGCACGGCACCCAGCAATGCATGGCGCAAGGCTACCTGCCCGCCATCGTCGACGGCGACAAGCGCATCCTGATGATCGACGGCGAACCGGTGCCCTATTGCCTGGCACGCATCCCCGCCAGCGGCGAGACACGTGGCAACCTGGCGGCCGGCGGCCGTGGCGAAGCGCGCCCGCTGACCGAACGCGACCGTGAGATTGCCGCCGAGATCGGCCCGGTGCTGCGCGAGAAGGGCCTGCTGTTCGTCGGCCTGGACGTAATCGGCGATTACCTGACCGAGATCAACGTGACCAGCCCGACCTGCATCCGCGAAATCGACAAGGCTTTCGACACACGCATCGGCGAGCGACTGATGGATGTCATCGCCGGCAAGCTGCAGGCGAGCGGTCGCGCGACCCAACCTTGATCCAGCTAACAGCTTTGACAGCCGAACTTGCAGCGCGCGGTGCGAACTCGCAGACTGCGCGGCACTCCGGACTCGTCGATACGCAATGAACGCAGCCAGCAACGCCCCTCGCCTACCCAGCCCCCAGGTCCGCCCCGCGGACCGACTGGGTTTCACCCTGCTGATCGCCGCCGTGATCCACCTGGCACTGATCCTCGGGGTGACCTTCACCGTGGCCACACCCAGCGACCTGAGCAAGACCCTGGAAATCACACTGTCGACGTTCAAGAGCGATGAAAAACCCAAGAACGCCGACTTTCTCGCGCAGAACAACCAGCAGGGCAGCGGCACCCTGGATCACAAGGCCGCGCCCAAGACCACCGAGCAGGCGCCGTTCCAGGACACCGAGGTGAAAAAGGTGACGCCACCCGCGGCACCGCCGCCAGCGCAGAAGAAGGAAGCGCCCAAGGCGGCCGTCGCCACGCGCTCGCCGCAGAAGGAAAAAGCCCCGACGCGCACGGAAAAAACCAAGACGCAAGAGTCGGCCCCACCGGCGCCCACCATTGACCGCGAGCAACTGTCTTCCGAGATCGCCAGCCTGGAAGCCGAACTGGCCCAGGAGCAGCAGGCCTATGCCAAGCGGCCGAAGATCCATCGCCTCAACGCCGCCTCGACCATGCGTGACAAAGGCGCCTGGTACAAGGACGAATGGCGCAAGAAGGTCGAGCGCATCGGCAACCTCAACTACCCCGAGGAGGCGCGGCGCAAGCGCATCTACGGCAGCCTGCGCCTGCTGGTATCGATCAACCGCGACGGCAGCCTCTATGAAGTGACCGTACTGGAGTCATCCGGGCAACCGGCGCTGGACCAGGCCGCGCAGAAAATCGTCCGCCTGGCCGCGCCTTTCGCGCCATTCAGCGGCGACCTGGCCGAATTCGATCGCCTGGAAATCATCCGCACCTGGCGCTTCGAGCGCGGCGACCACCTGTCCAGCCAATAACAGGCCGCCGCCCGCCCAACCGAATAGCGTTTGCGCTTGCAGCTTGCCGCCCGCTCCCCGAAACTAGCCGGCATGAAAACCCCCTCGCCGACCAACCTGAAGAATCACTTTCTGATCGCCATGCCGCACATGGCCGATCCGAATTTCGCGCACACCGTCACCTACCTGATCGAACACAGCAGCAACGGCGCCATGGGCCTGGTCATCAACCGGCCGAGCGAGCTGTCCCTGGCCGATGTCATGGAGCAGTTGCGTCCCGACGAGTTGCCAGCGGTTCGCTGCCAGGACGTTCCGATCTATACGGGCGGGCCGGTGCAGACCGATCGCGGCTTCGTCCTGCACCCGACCGGGCTGCATTTCCAGTCGACCCTGGAGCTCGGCGAGCTGTCGCTGTCGACCTCTCAGGACGTGCTGTTCGCCATCGCCGAAGGGGTCGGCCCCAAACGCCATCTGATCACCCTCGGCTACGCCGGCTGGGAAGCTGGGCAACTGGAGGCCGAACTGGCGGACAACACCTGGCTGACCTGCCCGGCCAGCGCCAGCGTGCTGTTCGACATCCCCCAGGAACAGCGCCTCGGCGCCGCAGCGGCGATACTGGGTATCGACCTGAACCTGCTCACCGCCCAGGCCGGTCACGCATGATCCGCCTGTTGCTGGGCTTCGACTACGGGACCAAGCAGATCGGCGTCGCGGTCGGCCAGACCATCACGGGCCAGGCCCGCGAGCTGTGCGTGCTCAAGGCGCAGAACGGCGTGCCCGACTGGCAGAAAGTCGAAGCCTTGATCAAGGAATGGCAGCCCGACGCCATCGTCGTCGGCCTGCCGCTGAACATGGACGGCAGCCGCAGCGAGATGAGCGAGCGCGCGGAGAAATTCGCCCGGCGCCTCAACGGCCGCTACAACCTGCCGGTCCATACCCACGACGAACGCCTGACCACCTTCGAAGCCAAGGGCCATCGCCTGGCCCAGGGCCAGCGAGACGGCTACAACCAGCGCCCCGTGGACGCCCTGGCTGCCGCCCTGCTGCTCGAAGGCTGGCTGGCGGAACATCCCCAGGAGCCCGCATGACCCTGCCCAACCCCGCCGAACTGCTGCCACGCATGGCCCGCGAACTGCGCCAGTCGCTGGACCAGCGCGGTATCGAACAGCCCCATTTCATCGGCATTCGCAGCGGCGGCGTCTGGGTGGCCCAGGCCCTGCTCGAACAACTTGGCCTGGACGTGCCGCTGGGCACCCTCGACGTGTCCTTCTACCGCGACGACTTCACCCAGAACGGCCTGCACCCACAGGTTCGCCCGTCCGAACTGCCGTTCGAGATCGAAGGCCAGCATCTGGTGCTGATCGACGACGTGCTGATGAGCGGCCGCACCATCCGCGCCGCGCTGAACGAATTGTTCGACTACGGTCGCCCCGCCAGCGTGACCCTGGTCAGCCTGCTCGACCTGAACGCCCGCGAGTTGCCAATCCATGCCGACGTGCTCGGCGCGACACTCGCACTGGCCGCCAATGAACGAGTAAAATTGTCCGGCCCCACGCCACTGAATCTCGAACTGCAGACGCTTTCCGCGTCCTGACGGACGCTTCTGCCGCTCTACCCGCTCGACCTCTACAAGGGCCCGCCCCAATGCCTATCGATGCCAAGCGCTCGCTGCAACTCAACGACCAGGGTCAGCTGCGCCACTTCATTTCGCTCGACGGCCTGCCCCGTGAGCTGCTGACCGAAATCCTCGATACCGCCGACTCCTTTCTGGAGGTCGGCGCACGCGCGGTGAAAAAGGTCCCGCTGCTGCGTGGCCGTACCGTGTGCAACGTGTTCTTCGAGAACTCGACGCGCACGCGCACGACCTTCGAACTGGCCGCCCAGCGCCTCTCGGCCGACGTGATCAGCCTCAACGTGTCGACGTCCTCGACCAGCAAGGGCGAGACGCTGTTCGATACCCTGCGCAACCTCGAAGCGATGGCCGCCGACATCTTCGTCGTGCGCCACTCCGACTCCGGCGCCGCGCACTTCATTGCCGAGCACGTGTGCCCGAACCTGGCGATCATCAACGGTGGCGACGGCCGCCACGCGCACCCGACCCAGGGCATGCTCGACATGCTCACCATCCGCCGCCACAAGGGTGGCTTCGAGAACCTGTCGGTGGCCATCGTCGGCGATATCCTGCACTCGCGGGTAGCGCGCTCCGACATGCTGGCGCTGAAGACCCTGGGTTGCCCGGACATCCGCGTGATCGGGCCGAAGACGCTACTGCCGGTGGGCATCGAGCAATACGGCGTGAAGGTCTACAGCGACCTCGCCGAAGGCCTCAAGGACGTCGACGTGGTGATCATGCTGCGCCTGCAGCGCGAGCGCATGACCGGCGGTCTGCTGCCCAGCGAGGGCGAGTTCTACCGCCTGTTCGGCCTCACCGAGCAGCGCCTCAAGGCCGCCAGGCCGGATGCCATCGTCATGCACCCCGGGCCGATCAACCGTGGCGTGGAAATCGAATCGGGAGTCGCTGACGGCGCCCACTCGGTGATTCTCAACCAGGTCACCTACGGCATCGCCGTACGCATGGCCGTACTCTCGATGGCCATGAGCGGCCAGGCGACCCAGCGCCAACTCGATGCCGAGGAGCAGAACTGATGCACACGAAAATCCTCGGCGCCCGCGTCATCGACCCGGCCAGTGGCATTGACCAGGTACACGATATCTACCTGGCCGGCGGCAAGATCGTCGCCTTCGACCAGGCACCTGCCGACTTCCAGGTCGAGAAGCAAATCGACGCCCACGGCCTGATCGCCAGCCCCGGCCTGGTCGATCTTTCCGTCGCTCTGCGGGAACCGGGCTACAGCCGCAAGGGCAGTATCGCCAGCGAAACCCTGGCTGCCGCAGCCGGTGGCGTGACCAGCCTGTGCTGCCCGCCGCTGACCCGTCCGGTGCTGGACACCACCGCCGTGGCCGAACTGATCCTCGACCGCGCCCAGGAGGCCGGACGCGCCAAGGTCTTCCCCATCGCCGCGCTGACCAAGAGCCTGGCCGGCGAGCAACTGGCCGAGCTGGTGGCGCTGCGCGATGCCGGCTGCGTCGCCTTCAGCAACGGCCTGGCGCCGATGGCCAACAACCGCACCCTGCGTCGCGCGCTGGACTATGCCGCGACCTTCGACCTGACGGTGATCTTCCACTCCCAGGACGCCGACCTCGCCGATGGCGGCCTGGCCCACGAAGGCCCGACTGCCAGCATTCTCGGTCTGGCAGGCATTCCAGAGAGCGCCGAAACCGTGGCCCTGGCCCGCGATCTGTTGCTGGTCGAGCAGAGCGGCGTGCGCGCGCACTTCTCGCAACTGACCAGTGCCCGTGGCGCGCAGATGATCGCCGACGCCCAGGCCCGTGGCCTGCCGGTGACCGCCGACGTGGCGATGTACCAGTTGATCCTCACCGACGAGGCGCTGCTGGGCTTCTCCAGCCAGTACCACGTGCAGCCGCCACTGCGTACCGCGGCCGACCGCGAAGGCCTGCGCCAGGCGGTCAAGAGCGGTGTGATCGGCGCCATCGCCAGCCACCACCAGCCCCACGAGCCGGACGCCAAGCTGGCACCGTTCGGCGCCACCGAACCGGGCATGAGCAGCGTCGAGCTACTGCTGCCGCTGGCCATGACCCTGGTCCAGGACGGCCTGCTCGACTTGCCGAGCCTGCTTGCCCGCCTCACCAGCGGCCCGGCCAAGGCCCTGCGGCTACCGGCTGGACGCCTGGCCGTCGGCGCGCCGGCCGACCTGCTGCTGTTCGATGCGCAGAGCCAGACCCTGGCGGGAGAAACCTGGTTCTCGAAAGGCAACAACAGCCCCTTCATCGGCCATTGCCTGCCTGGCAAGGTGCGCTACACGCTGGTCGACGGTCGGGTGAGCTTCGAGGGCTGACGGTTCGACGGCAGCAGCCGCAAGTTGCGAACCAAGGAGCGCTCTAGCTCCTCTCTTGCGGCTGCTGTCCGGTCTAGACCCTCTGCGGCACGTTGCGCTCGGAGATCTGCCCGTTCAGCGTCCAGAAGTCATAGATCACGCCGACGAAGAACAACCCGCCAGTGACCAGGTAGATAAGACCGGTGACCCACTTGCCCAGGTACATGCGGTGCACGCCGAACACCCCGAGGAAGGTCAGCAGAATCCAGGCGAGGTTGTAGTCCAGGGGGCCGTCGTTGAAGCGCAGGTCCGCCTCGCGATCCATCGACGGGATCAGGAACAGGTCGATGATCCAGCCGATGAACAGCAGGCCCAGGGTGAAGAGCCAGATCGTGCCCGTGACTGGCTTGCCGTAATAGAAGCGATGGGCACCGAGGAAACCGAATATCCACAGCAAGTAGCCAATGGCCTTGCTGTGCGTGTCTTTCTGCTGCATGAAACACTCCTGGCCGACGATAGGTAGGCGGCTCGCTTGCATCATGGAACGGCGATCCAGATACTGTATATAAATACAGTAAAGATCATCCCCATGGAGCTCATCGACAAGCTAACCGTACTGGCCGATGCCGCCAAGTACGATGTGTCCTGCGCCAGCAGCGCCGCGCCCAGGCGCTCGTCGGCGGGCAAGGATGGCATCGGCGCCACCAACGGCATGGGCATCTGCCACAGCTTCACCCCGGACGGCCGCTGCGTGGCCTTGCTGAAGATCCTGCTGACCAACTTCTGCCTGTACGACTGCCAGTACTGCGTCAACCGTCGCTCCAGCGACGTACCGCGTGCGCGTTTCACCCCGGAAGAAGTGGTCGCCCTGACCCTGGATTTCTATCGGCGCAACTGCATCAGCGGCCTGTTCCTCAGCTCAGGGATCATCCGTTCTTCTGACTACACCATGGAACAATTGATCCGCGTGGCGAAGCTGCTGCGCGAGGAACACCAGTTCCGTGGCTACATCCACCTCAAGACGATTCCCGATGCCTCGCCGGAGCTGATCGCCGAAGCCGGACTTTATGCGGATCGCCTCAGCGTCAATATCGAGCTGCCCACCGAGAGCAGCCTGATCCGCCTGGCGCCGGAGAAGAGCGTCGCCCCGATCAAGAAAGCCATGGGCACCATCCGCCTCGGTGTCGAAGAAGCCACGGCGGAAAAGCGCGCACCGGCCTTCGCACCGGCCGGGCAGAGCACGCAAATGATCGTCGGCGCCGATGCCACCGACGACCGCACCATCCTCGACACCGCCCAGACGCTGTATGGCGCCTACAAGCTCAAACGGGTCTACTACTCGGCCTTCAGCCCGATCCCGCAGAGCCCGAAGACAGTCCCCTTTGAAGCCCCGCCACTGTTGCGCGAACACCGCCTGTACCAGGCTGACTTTCTCCTGCGCGGCTATGGTTTCAGCGTGCAGGAACTGATCGCCACACCCGGCAACCTGGCACTGGATATCGATCCCAAACTGGCCTGGGCACTGGCCAACCGGGCGCAATTCCCCCTCGACCTGAACACCGCAGAAGCGGCGATGATCGCCCGCGTGCCAGGCATCGGCGTGCTCAGTGCCAAGCGCCTGGTCGAGCTGCGTCGTGAACGACGCATCCGCTATGCCGACGTGGTACGCCTGCGCTGCGCCATGGAAAAAGCCAAGCCATTCATCGTCACCCACGATTACCGGCCGCGCCAGGCCACTCTGGAATCCAGCGCGCTGCGTCGCCAGCTCAGCGACCAGCCGGCACAGATGGCCCTGTGGTGATCACCTCGTTCGCGGACTGGCGCAACGAGGCACGCCGGCTGCTGCTGGCTGGCGTCGAACCCCATGCCGCCCACTGGCAGGGCAATGCCGACCTGTTCGGCGACCAGGCATCGGCCGGTGAGACGTCTGGGCCGGTTCGCACGTTCAACATTCCCAAGGAACTTCCCGAACTACTGGCCAGTGCCGCGCGCTTTCGCGCGGACGATCGCTGGGCGCTGCTGTACCGCGTGCTCTGGCGTGTGGTCGAGGGCGACCGCAGCGCCATGCTCGCCGGTGATATCGATGGCAGCGAACTGCATCGCCGGATCAAGGCCGTGCGTCGCGAAGCCCATCACATGCATGCATTCCTGCGTTTTCGTCCCTGCCAGCACGAAGGGCTGGATTTCATCGCCTGGCACGAACCGGACCACGAGGTCCTGGACCTGGGCGCCGAACACTTCATCACACGCATGGGCCGGCATCGCTGGCTGATCGCCACGCCGGCCGGCGCGGCTCATTGCGATGGTGAGCAGGTGCATTATCACCAGCCATGTCCGCCCGAACTGCGCGAACTGGCACGCACCGACAACGACGATGCCGCTGGCGACCTGTGGAAAGCCTACTACCACAGCACCTTCAACCCCGCGCGCCTGAACGAGAAGGTCATGCGCAGCCATATGCCGACGCGCTTCTGGCGACATCTGCCGGAAGGTCCGCTCATTTCGCGGATGATGAGCGAGGCACGGGCCGGCCAGCAGCGCCTTGGCCAAACGGCCAGCGTTGGCGCACGCAACGGCAAGGAAGTGCTGATCGCCAGTGACCGGGCCCAGCCGAAGCGCGGCCTGTCGACCGCCTTGCAGGGTTGTCAGGCGTGCGGGATATGGCGTAACGCAACATGCGCGGTGGCAGGCGAAGGCCCGCAGCAGGCCCGCATCATGCTGGTCGGAGGACAGCCGGGCGATCTCGAGGACCTGGCCGGACGACCCTTCGTGGGGCCGGCGGGCCAGGTGCTGGACCATGCGTTTGCCAAGACCGGGCTGGAACGCGGGTCGATCTACCTGACCAACGCGGTGAAGCACTTCAAATGGACGGCCCAAGGCGTTGGCAAGCGAACCGGGACACGCCTGCATGCGCCCGCCGAGCCGGCAGAGATCGAGGCCTGCCGCTTCTGGCTGGAGCGGGAACTGGCCGAGGTGCGACCACGCATCATCGTCGCCCTGGGCCGCACGGCCCTGGCGTCGCTATTGAACGTCAACGACCCGCAGCGCATTGATCTGGCCGATTACGGCCAACAACCGTTGCGCCACGGTGATCGATGGCTTCTGGCGGCGCCACACCCGGCGGCAGTGCTGCGCAGTAGCGAAGACGGCGAAAAATACCGGGCGGACCTGATTGGCGCGCTGAAACAGGCAAAGCAGTTGGCCAGCGCAACCTAGAGAACCGAAGACTGGAGCGAGGCAAAGCGGACATCGAGATTATTTACCGTCACTCCCGCGAAGGCGGGAGCCCAGACAAAAGCCGCTTCTGGGTTATTCCCCTTCGAGCCAGCGCGAGCGCTGTTCAGCGATGGAGCCGCTGTCCCGCCTTCGCGGGAGTGACGGAATAACGATCGTCCGTCCGCTTTAGCTTATAACCGCCAGCCGCTATCAGCGAAAACGCCGCCCCGGATCGTCCTCACTGATTTCCAGGCTCAGGCCCTGGCTCATGGAGGTCAGGTGGTCGCCATCGGTTTCCGAGCCCAGCTTGATCATCAGGCGCAGGTCGTTCGCCGAGTCAGCGTAGAGCAGCGCGTCCTCGTAGGTGATCTCGCCCTGGGTATAGAGGTTGTACAGCGCCTGGTCGAAGGTCTGCATGCCTTGCTCGGTGGAGCGTTTCATCAGCGCCTTGAGTTCGTGCACCTCGCCCTTGCGGATCAGGTCGGCGGCCAGCGGCGTGTTGATCAACACTTCGATCACCGCGCGTCGGCCCTTGCCGTCCGGGGTCGGCACCAGTTGCTGGGCGACGATGGCCTTGAGGTTCAAGGACAGATCCATCCACACCTGGTTCTGCCGGTCCGCCGGGAAGAAGTTGATGATCCGGTCCAGCGCCTGGTTGGCGTTGTTGGCATGCAGGGTGGCCAGGCACAGGTGACCGGTCTCGGCGAAGGCCACGGCGTGGTCCATGGTCTCGCGGGTACGCACCTCGCCGATCAGGATGACGTCCGGCGCCTGGCGCAGGGTGTTCTTCAGCGCGACCTCGAAGGATTCGGTGTCGATACCCACTTCGCGCTGGGTAACGATGCAGTTCTGGTGCTGGTGGATGTATTCGATCGGGTCCTCGATGGAAATGATGTGGCCGCTGCTGTTCTTGTTGCGAAAGCCGATCATCGCCGCCAGGGACGTCGATTTACCGGTGCCGGTGGCACCGACGAACAGCACCAGGCCACGCTTGGTCATGGCCAGTTTCTTCAGTATTTCCGGCAACTTGAGATCATCGAGGGTCGGGATGTTGGTCTCGATGCGCCGCAGCACCATGCCCACCAGGTTGCGCTGGTAGAAGGCGCTGACGCGGAAACGGCCAATGCCTCGCGCACTGATGGCGAAGTTGCACTCGTGGTTCTCGGCGAAGTCGCGACGCTGCTGCTCGTTCATCACGCCGAGCACGGTCTCGCGGGTCTGCTCCGGCGACATGGCCGCCTTGGTCACCGGCATGATCTTGCCATTGACCTTCATCGAGGGCGGCACACCGGCGGTGATGAACAGGTCGGAACCGCCCTTTTCCACCATCAGACGCAACAGCTTTTCGAATTCCATCTTTCCCGCCCCATTCAACGGCAGTGGCCGATGATCTTTATATGTATGCCGATACAAGAAAAACGGCTTGGAAGGCGAGTCTACGAGTGCTCGTCGATCTTCCGCAGCCGTTTTTGATCACGCCCGAGCGGCGTTGTCGAAGAGCGTGACCCGTGTCTCAGAACCTGTTGTCAGAAGTTCTCCGGCGTCTTGGCTTTTTCCCGCGCCAGTTCGCGGCTGACCAGGCCCTTGGCCACCAGCCCTTTCAGGCACATGTCCAGGGTCTGCATGCCAATCGAGCCGCCGGTCTGGATCGCCGAATACATCTGCGCGACCTTGTCTTCGCGGATCAGGTTCCGGATCGCCGGCGTGCCGATCATGATCTCGTGCGCCGCAACCCGGCCACCGCCGATCTTCTTCAGCAGGGTCTGCGAGATGACCGCCTGCAACGACTCGGACAACATCGAGCGGACCATGGATTTCTCTTCCGCCGGGAACACATCGACCACGCGGTCGATGGTCTTGGCCGCCGAGGTGGTGTGCAGGGTGCCGAACACCAGGTGCCCGGTTTCCGCCGCGGTCAGGGCCAGGCGGATGGTTTCCAGGTCACGCATCTCGCCGACCAGGATGATGTCCGGGTCTTCGCGCAGGGCCGAGCGCAGGGCCTCGGAGAAGCCGTGGGTATCACGATGCACCTCGCGCTGGTTGACCAGGCACTTCTTCGACTCGTGCACGAATTCGATCGGGTCCTCGATGGTGAGGATGTGGTGGTATTTGTTGCTGTTCAGGTGGTCGATCATCGCCGCCAGGGTGGTCGACTTGCCCGAGCCGGTCGGCCCGGTCACCAGCACCAGGCCACGCGGCACGTCGGTGATCTTCTTGAACACATCGCCCATGCCCAGGTCTTCCATGCTCAGGACCTTGGAGGGAATGGTCCGGAACACCGCGCCAGCGCCGCGATTCTGGTTGAAGGCGTTGACCCGGAAACGCGCGACGCCGGGTACCTCGAAGGAGAAGTCGGTCTCGAGGAACTCTTCGTAATCCTTGCGTTGCTTGTCGTTCATGATGTCGTAGATCAGCGCGTGGATCTGTTTATGATCCATGGCTGGCAGGTTGATGCGACGAACATCGCCATCGACCCGGATCATCGGCGGCAAGCCAGCCGAGAGGTGCAGGTCCGACGCGCCTTGCTTGGCACTGAAGGCCAGCAGCTCGGTAATATCCATGGGACTCCCCAATCGAATGCAAGCGGGTAGAATGCCGCGAACCCCTGACGGGCGGGCTATAGAGCGCAGGTAATGTCCACGATAGCAGAGAATATTGCAAAGGTCGGAGCACGTATCCGTGAGGCGGCGCAAGCCTCGGGGCGTGACAGTTCAACGATTGGCCTGCTCGCCGTGAGCAAGACCAAGCCCGCCGCGGCCATTCGCGAGGCCCATGCCACGGGACTTGTGGACTTCGGCGAGAACTATTTGCAGGAGGCGCTGGGCAAGCAGCTCGAATTGACGGACCTGGCGCTGACCTGGCACTTCATCGGCCCCATCCAGTCGAACAAGGCCAAGCCGATCGCCGAGCATTTCGACTGGGTGCACTCGGTCGACCGGCTGAAGATCGCCGAACGCCTGGCCGCCCAGCGCCCCGCCGAGTTGCCGCCGCTGAACATCTGCCTGCAGGTCAACGTCAGTGGCGAGGCCAGCAAGTCCGGTTGCGCCCCCGAGGAACTCGCGGCTCTGGCACAGGCGGTAACACAACTGCCACGCCTGAAGCTGCGTGGATTGATGACAATCCCCGAGCCGACCGACGACCCGGCCAGGCAACGCGCCGCCTTCGCTCGCCTGCGTGAGCTGCGCGACAGCCTGGGCCTGGAGCTCGACACGCTGTCGATGGGCATGAGCCATGACCTGGAAGCGGCCATCGGCGAAGGCGCGACCTGGGTCCGCATCGGCACCGCGCTGTTCGGTGCCCGCGACTATTCATGAACCTGAGCGAGTGCGGCGTATCCGCCTCGACCGAAACCAAGGAAGCAGAAATGAGCCACCCACGTATCGCCTTCATCGGTGCCGGCAACATGGCTGCGAGCCTGATCGGCGGCCTGCTCGCCCAAGGGTTTGCGGCCAGCCACATCCGCGCCAGCGATCCCGGCGCCGAGCAGCGGGCGAAGGTCGCCGCCGAGCATGGCATCGAGCTGTTCGAGAGCAACGCCCAGGCGGTCGAAGGTGCCGACGTCATTGTCCTGGCGACCAAGCCCCAGGTGCTCAAGCAGGTCTGCCTGGCCCTCGCGCCCAGCCTCGTCCCCGGTCAGCTGGTCGTCTCCATCGCCGCCGGCATCACCTGTGCCAGCCTGGCCGACTGGCTCGGCGCCGGG
Source organism: Pseudomonas sp. LRF_L74 (assembly GCF_965644255.1). Taxonomy (NCBI): domain Bacteria; kingdom Pseudomonadati; phylum Pseudomonadota; class Gammaproteobacteria; order Pseudomonadales; family Pseudomonadaceae; genus Pseudomonas; species Pseudomonas sp. LRF_L74. The sequence goes on from NZ_CBFFRH010000001.1 coordinate 32,490, forward strand.
CGCGCCATCGTGCGCTGCATGCCCAATACGCCGGCGCTGCTGCGCCAGGGTGCCAGCGGCCTGTACGCCAACGCCGAGGTCAGCGCCGAACAGCGCGCCATCGCCGAGCAATTGCTCGGTGCCGTCGGGCTGGCCCTGTGGCTGGACGAAGAACACCTGATCGACGCGGTCACCGCCGTATCCGGCAGCGGCCCGGCATACTTCTTCCTGCTCATCGAAGCGATGACCGCCGCCGGAGAGAAACTCGGGCTGCCTCGTGAAATCGCAGCGCAACTGACGGCCCAGACCGCCCTTGGCGCCGCACGCATGGCCAGCGAAAGCGAGGTCGATGCCGCCGAACTGCGCCGCCGCGTGACCTCGCCGAACGGCACCACCGAAGCGGCGATCAACGCCTTCCAGGCCGGCGGCTTCGCAGCCCTGGTCCAGCAAGCCCTCGATGCCGCAGCCAATCGCTCGGCCGAACTCGCCGCACAACTGGGTCAATAAGGAGACTCCATGTCCGGACTCATCGAAGCCCTCGTCTACATCATCCAGACCCTGGGCAGCCTGTATCTGCTGGTGGTACTGCTGCGCTTCATCCTGCAACTGGTACGTGCCGACTTCTACAATCCACTCAGCCAGTTCACGGTCAAGGCCACCCAGCCACTGCTCAAGCCCTTGCGCAAGATCATTCCCGGCTTCGCCGGCCTCGACCTGGCCTCGCTGGTGTTGGCGCTGATCGTGCAACTGCTGTTGATGGCGGTGGTGCTGCTGATCGCCGGCGTCAACCCGCTCAGCGTTGGCGGCATCCTGCTGGTCTGGGCGGTCATCGCGCTGACTTCGCTATTCCTGAAGATTTTCTTCTTCGCCATGATCATCAGCGTGATCCTGTCCTGGGTCGCGCCGGGCAGCTACAACCCTGGCGCGCAACTGGTCAATCAGATCTGCGAGCCGGTGCTGGCACCGTTCCGTCGCCTGATCCCCAACCTGGGCGGCCTGGATATCTCGCCGATCTTCGCCTTCATGGCCCTGCACCTGATCGACCGTTTCATAATTGGCAACCTGGCGCAGATGAGCCAGATGCCGCAACTCCTCGCTCCGTTCGTCTGAACCACCGGCCTGGCTGCACGCGGCCAGGCTCACTCGACCGTTCGGGCACGTCGATCGACCACACGCCAGCATTTGCCTGCGGCCGATTGACGCCTTCCCGGCGCTACGCATAATGCTTTGACCCCACGTTCAGCGTGGCGCCGTTCGCGCAGGCAGTCGGCCACGTCAGGCAGGATGCACAAGCCCCCGGAGGAACCCACGAATGAGCATGGAACGTCTCAGTCAGCAGGTCGATGCCTACGTCGCGTGGAAGCGCGAGCTGGTGCGTGACATCACCCGCTACCGCACCTGGCTGGCGACCAACCGGCTGGGCTCCGATGCCATGGAGAAACGCCTGGACCGTGCCCTGCACCTGTTGCGCACCGACCACATCACCCTGGCCTTCGTCGGCGAGTTCTCCCGCGGCAAGACCGAACTGATCAACAGCCTGTTCTTCTCCGAATACGGCCAGCGCATGCTGCCGTCCCAGGCCGGACGCACCACCATGTGCCCCACCGAGCTGTTCTTCGACCCGCGCTCGGAGCGCTCCTACATCCGCCTGCTGCCCATCGAGACCCGCACGGCTTCGGCCAGCGTCGCGCAGTTCAAGCGCATCCCCAAGCACTGGGTGAACATCCCGCTGGACGTCAGCGACCCGGACAACATGGTCCAGGCCTTCGCCCAGGTCGCCAAGACCAAGGCGATGCCAGTCGAGCACGCGATCCAGCTCGGCTTCCACCCGGATCAACTGGAAAGCGCCGGCAAACCCGGCCTGGTGCTGGTGCCGGCCTGGCGTCACGCCATGGTCAACATCGACCACCCGCTGCTGCGCCAGGGCCTGCGCATTCTCGATACGCCCGGGCTCAACGCTCTGGGCAGCGAACCGGAACTGACCCTGTCGATGCTGCCCAGCGCCCAGGCGGTCATCCTGCTGCTGGCCGCGGACACCGGCGTGACCGCCAGCGACATGGCCATCTGGCAACAGCACATCCGCCAGCTCGACGAAGACACCCAATCCAGCCTGTTCGCCGTCCTGAACAAGATCGACGTGCTGTGGGACGACCTCGCGGGCGAGGCGTTCGTGAGCCAGGCGATCCAGCAGGTGCGCCAGGACACCGCGCGCCAGCTCGGCCTGGACGTCGAGGACGTGCTGCCGCTGTCGGCCAAGCAGGCGATGCTGGCCAAGGTGCGCCAGGACGACGGGCTGCTGCGCCGCAGTCAGTTGGCCGACCTGGAGGCCCTGCTCTGCGAGCGTATCGTCGCGCAAAAGGAACGCCTGATCGAAGACCGCGTGGTCAACCAGGTCCTGGCCCTGCTCAACAACAGCCAGCAGGTACTCAAGCTGCGTCTGGAAAAAGTGCTGGAGCAGCAGATCCTGCTCACCAGCCAGCAGATGGACAATGGCCAGCTACTGTTCGAGCTGACCGCCAAGACCAAGGAAGACCACACGCTGCACCACAAGCGCCTGCTCAACCTGAAGACCAACCAGCGCCTGCTCAAGCGCCAGGGCGACCTGCTGCGCGCCGCCGTGCGCCCGGAAAGCCTCGAACGGCACCTGGCCCACCTGCGCAAAGGACTCACCGGCAGTTGGACCACCCTGGGCATCAACCAGACCATCCAGCAGTTCTTCGAGTCGGTGGAAAACGACCTGCACAGCCTGGTGCAGGAAGCGGAGACGGCCAATCGCATGGTTGCCGCCATCTACCAGCGGCACAATCAGGAAAACCCGCTGCAGGGCGTCGATGCGCCACAGTTCAACAGCCAGCGCTACCAGCGCGAAGTGAAGAACCTGCGGGACAAGGCCGACCAGTTCCGCCTGCACCTGAAGACCCTGCTCACCGAACAGAAGATCCTCAGCCGGCGTTTCTTCTCGACCCTGGTCCAGGAAGTCATCGGCCTGCACCAGCGCCTGCGCCGTGACGCCGAGCAATGGGCCAGCGATGCGCTGCTGCCGCTGATGCAGAACACCCTGGAACACAAGCAACTGCTGGAAACCCACATGCTGCGCCTGAAGTCCCTGGCCCAGGACACCCAGCAGACGCGCCAGCGCGGCCAACAACTGACGCGCTATATAGAGGAACTCGAGAAACAGCTGGCCGTCGCCAGCGACCTGCTCCGGTCACTGCGCCTCCCCGCACCGATTCAACGCCAGGGCAAGGTGGTCGCCCTGCCGGGGGCCAGCGCAAGTCGAAAACTTGAGGCCTGAGGCGTTTATCGCCACGACGGCAGGCTTTTTCTTCCGGTCAGCGTGCAGCCCCGCCCTGCTACTGCTTGCCGCTACCTGCCACGCTCTTTAGACTGGCGCACTTTCTCGTTTCCTGAGCAGGCTCGATGTCGACTGCCTTCCCCGAAGACTCCGTCGGTCTGGTCGCGCCACAGACCGCCCATTTCTCCGAACCTCTGTTGCTGGCCTGCGGCCGCACGCTGGACCAGTACGACCTGGTCTACGAGACCTACGGCGAACTGAACGCCACGCGCAGCAATGCCGTGCTGATCTGCCATGCCCTGTCCGGCCATCATCATGCCGCCGGTTATCACAGCGCCGATGAGCGCAAGCCCGGCTGGTGGGACAGTTGCATCGGCCCCGGCAAACCGATCGACACCCGCAGGTTCTTCGTCGTCGCCCTGAACAACCTGGGCGGCTGCAACGGCAGTACCGGCCCGGCGAGCAGCAACCCGGCCACGGGCAAAGTGTTCGGCGCCGACTTCCCGATGATGACCGTGGAAGACTGGGTGCACAGCCAGGCGCGCCTGGCCGACCTGCTCGGCATCCAGCAATGGGCCGCGGTAGTCGGCGGCAGCCTCGGCGGCATGCAAGCGCTGCAGTGGTCGATCAGTTACCCCGAGCGCATCCGTCATTGCGTGGCCATCGCCAGTGCCCCGGTGCTGTCGGCGGAGAACATCGCCTTCAACGAAGTCGCCCGGCAGGCGATCCTCACCGATCCGGACTTCCACGGCGGCCACTTCCAGGAACATGGCGTGGTGCCCAAGCGCGGCCTGATGCTGGCGCGCATGGTCGGTCATATCACCTACCTGTCCGACGAGGCCATGGGCGAGAAATTCGGCCGTGACCTCAAGGCCGACAAGCTGGCCTACGACTTCAACAGCGTCGAATTCCAGGTCGAGAGCTACCTGCGCTACCAGGGCGAGGAGTTTTCCGGCCGCTTCGACGCCAACACCTACCTGCTGATGACCAAGGCCCTCGACTACTTCGACCCGGCCAAGGCCCACGGCGGCGACCTGGCCAAGACCCTGGCGGTGGCCAAGGCGGACTTCTGCCTGATGTCCTTCACCACCGACTGGCGCTTCTCGCCGGCACGCTCGAAGGAAATCGTCACCGCCCTGATCGCGGCGAAGAAAAACGTCTCCTACCTGGAGATCGACGCGCCCCAGGGCCACGACGCCTTCCTCATCCCGGTGCCGCGCTACCTGCACGCCTTCAGCGCCTACATGAACAGGATTGCGGTGTAACCATGCGAGCCGATCTGGACATCATCCAAGAGTGGATTCCCACCGGCGCCCGCGTCCTCGACCTCGGCTGCGGCGACGGCGAACTGCTGGCCTGGCTGGGCGAGCACAAGCGGGTCAGCGGCTACGGCCTGGAAATCGACCCGGACAAGATCGCCCGCTGCATCGAGCGTGGGGTCAACGTCATCGAGCAGGACCTCGACCTCGGACTCGGCAACTTCGCCAGCAACAGCTTCGACGTGGTGGTCATGACCCAGTCGCTGCAGGCCCTGCACTTCCCGGACAAGGTCCTGGCGGAAATGCTCCGGGTCGGGCGCACCTGCATCATCACCTTCCCCAACTTCGGCCACTGGCGCTGCCGCTGGTACCTGGCACGCAACGGCCGCATGCCGGTGTCGGACTTCCTGCCCTACACCTGGTTCAACACGCCGAACATCCACTTCTGCACCTTCGAAGACTTCGAGCGCCTGTGCCATGAGCAGGGCGCCAGGATCGAAGAGCGGCTGGCCGTCGACCATGAGCACCGACACAATCTCGGCAGCCGGCTATGGCCTAACCTGATGGGTGAAATCGGTATCTACCGGATCAGTGGTCCGGGCCTGGCCGATCACCGCGTCGCCGTCTGAGGAGAACGTCATGTTGCGCACCGCCCTGCTCTGCCTGTCGCTGCTATTCGCCTTGCCGGCGCTGGCCGAGCGCAAACAGACCTTCGGCGACCTCGACGTGCATTACAACGTGTTCAACGCCAGCTTCCTGCAAGCCGATGTGGCCGCTGACGCGGGGCTGACCCGCGGCAAGAATGTCGGCGTGGTCAACCTCACCCCGCTCAAGGCCGGCAAGTCGACGCCCGTGCAGGTCAGCGGCGAAACCCGCGACCTGCTCGGCAAGCGCACGCCCTTGCAGTTCCGCCAGGTGCTGGACAATGGCACCGTGTCGTACATCGCCGAATTCCCCATCACCCAGCGTGACACGCTGACCTTCGACCTGGACGTGCAGAGCGGCGGCGCAGTGCCCAACCGCGTCAGCTTCACCCAGGAAGTGTTTCCGGACGAATGATGCCCTTCCAAGAACTCGTACTCGCCAGCCACAACGCCGGCAAACTCAAGGAACTCCAGGCCATGCTCGGCGACGCCGTACGTGTGCGCTCGATCGGCGAGTTCTCGGCCGTGGAGCCGGAGGAAACCGGCCTGTCGTTCGTCGAGAACGCCCTTCTCAAGGCGCGTAATGCCGCACGCATTTCCGGACTGCCGGCACTGGCCGACGACTCGGGCCTGGCGGTCGATTTCCTCGGCGGCGCGCCGGGCATCTATTCGGCCCGCTATGCGGATGGCCAGGGCGATGCGGCGAACAATGCCAAGCTGCTCGACGCCCTCAAGGACGTCACCGATGAGCAGCGCGGCGCCCAGTTCGTCTGTGCCCTGGTGTTGGTACGGCATGCCGACGATCCGCTGCCGATCATCTGTGAGGGCCTCTGGCCGGGCAGCATCCTGCACGAAGCCCGTGGCGTGGAAGGGTTCGGCTACGACCCACTGTTCTGGGTGTCGGAGCGCGGTTGCTCCAGCGCCGAGCTGCCAGCCGCCGAGAAGAACCAGCTCAGCCACCGCGCCCGCGCCATGGCCCTGCTCAAGCAAAGATTGGGGATTGCATGATCATTCCCACGTCGAGGCGCCGAACCGTCCGCGTGGGAATGATCGACAAACGCGCTGGAGGCTGGACGAAATAGCTATGCGTATTCGTAGGGTGGACAACGCTCTTTTTGTCCACCATCCGTAGCGCGGTGGACAAGCTTCGCGTTGTCCGCCCTACCAACTGCAGGAGCGGGCCATGCCCGCGATCGCGCGCACGGACCAGGCGTCCCCGCACGTTCCTACGGATTTCGTACACTCGGCGAAGATCGACCTACTTGGCCTCAAAGCAGTCCGCTCGCCACGTTGGCTATCTGACTCACTAAAAGCGCAGCACTGACAACATAGACCTATGAAAACCAAGAGCCCCAAGCAGGAAGCGGATGGTTTCGAGCTTCAAGCTTCCCGCTTCGAGCTCCCACCTCTCGCGGCCTACATCCACATTCCATGGTGCGTGCGCAAATGCCCGTACTGCGATTTCAATTCCCACGCCGCCGGGCCGATTCTGCCGGAAGAAGCTTATGTCGATGCGCTGCTGGCTGACCTTGACGCCGACCTGCGTCATGTCCACGGCCGCCCGCTGAGCTCGATTTTCTTCGGCGGCGGCACGCCCAGCCTGTTCTCGGCCAAGGCACTGGGGCGATTGCTCGAAGGCGTGGAGCAGCGCGTACCGTTCGCCAACGATATCGAAATAACCCTGGAAGCCAACCCCGGCACCTTCGAGCAGGCCAAGTTCCGTGACTATCGCTCGCTGGGTATCAATCGCCTGTCCATCGGCGTACAGAGCTTCCAGCCTGAAAAGCTCAAGGCACTCGGCCGTATCCACGACGGCGCCGAGGCGATCCGCGCCGCCGACATGGCGCGGGCGGCGGGCTTCGACAATTTCAACCTGGACCTGATGCACGGCTTGCCGGATCAGACCATCGAAGATGCGCTGTTCGACCTGCGCACGGCCATCGCCCAGCAACCCACGCACCTGTCCTGGTACCAACTGACGATGGAGCCGAACACGGTGTTCTGGAGCCAACCGCCGGTGCTACCCGAAGACGACCTGCTGTGGGACATCCAGGAAGCCGGCCAGGCCCTGCTTGCCGCCGAAGGCTACGCCCAGTATGAAGTCTCGGCTTACGCCCAGGCGAACCGCCGTGCCCGGCACAACCTCAACTACTGGACCTTCGGCGACTTCCTCGGCATTGGTGCCGGCGCCCACGCCAAGCTCAGCGATCCATCGGGCCGCATCGTGCGCACCTGGAAGACCCGCCTGCCCAAGGACTACCTCGACCCAGGCAAGCCCTTCGAGGCCGGCGAACGCCTGCTCGAAGCCGGAGAGCTGCCGTTCGAGTACCTGATCAACGTCCTACGCCTGACCGATGGCGTTGCCGCCGAGCAGTTCAGCCGGCGCACCGGCCTGCCCCTGCAAGCCCTGGGCGAGGGCCGCAAGCTGGCCGAATCACGCAAGCTGCTGCACACCGATCCGCAGCGCCTGGCGGCAACCCGTGAAGGCCAACTGTTTCTCAACGATCTGCTGCAACTGTTTCTGGACTGACACTGCATCGGTCGATTCCGGTAGGCTATGCCGCTTCGTTTCTCGGGCCACTGAACTCACGCCCGAGCCGGGTCTCCAATCGGAGCCCAACAGCAAGGAGCCTGCATGGACCTCATACTCGACCTGATCGCCACCGCCTCGCGCTGGTGCCGCGGCCATCTCTACGATATTTCCCTGGCCGTGATGGTCACCCTGCTGGTGCTGCTTGGACCAGGCATCAACGCCTGGGTACAGAGCAAGATCGGCCACCTCAACTTCATCCTGCGCACCCTGATCTTCGTCGCGGCCTGCGTGATCGGTTACGGCCTCGCCGTGACCTTTCTCACCCCCTGGCTGGCCAAGGGCCTCGGCTACTTCAACAACTACACCCTGGCGCCGATGCTGCTGGTGGGTTTCTTCCTGATCGGGGTGCTGGCGGAGCGCAATAGCTGATTTCTCGTCATTCCCGCGAAGGCGGGAATCTAGAAAACTAGGGGCTTCTGGATTCCCGCCTGCGCGGGAATGACGATAACTGAAGCAACTGGACCGCTGATCCAGCACTTATCACTGCCGTATTCCACCCACAAAAAAACCGCCCGAAGGCGGTTTTTTGTTGGACCGAACAGCGCTTACAGCTGTGGGCCGGCGTTGCGGATGGCGTCGGAAACGTCGAACTTCTTGAAGTTCTCCACGAACAGCTTGGCCAGGCCTTTGGCAGCCTCGTCGTAGGCAGCCTGGTCAGCCCAGGTATTACGCGGGTTGAGCAGGTTGGTTTCGACGCCCGGTACCGACTTCGGCACGCTCAGGTTGATGATCGGCAGTTGCTCGGTTTCGGCACCGGCCAGGGCGCCGCTCTGGATGGCAGCGATCACGCCACGGGTGGTCGGGATGTTGAAACGCTTGCCAACACCGTAGCCACCACCGGTCCAGCCGGTGTTGACCAGGTAGACCTTGGAACCGAAGCCACGAATGCGCTTGATCAGCAGCTCGGCGTATTCGCCAGCCGGGCGCGGGAAGAACGGTGCACCGAAGCAGGTGGAGAAGGTCGACTTGATACCGCTGCCGGAGCCCATCTCGGTGGAACCGACCAGCGCGGTGTAACCGGAGAGGAAGTGGTAGGCGGCCTGTTCTTCATTGAGGATCGACACCGGCGGCAGTACGCCGGTCAGGTCGCAGGTCAGGAAGATCACGGCATTCGGCTCGCCGCCGAGGTTATTCTCGCTGCGCTTCTCGACCAGTTCCAGAGGGTAGGCCGCGCGGCTGTTCTGGGTCAGGCTGTCGTCGGCGTAGTTCGGCACGCGGTTCTCGTCGAGCACGACGTTTTCCAGCACGGCACCGAACTGGATGGCGTTCCAGATCACCGGCTCGTTCTTCTCGGACAGGTCGATGCACTTGGCATAGCAACCGCCTTCGATGTTGAACACCACGCCCACGCCCCAGCCGTGCTCGTCGTCACCGATCAGGTAACGGCTCGGGTCGGCGGACAGGGTGGTCTTGCCGGTACCGGACAGGCCGAAGAACAGGGTCACGTCGCCCTCTTCGCCGATGTTGGCGGCACAGTGCATCGGCAGCACGTCGGCGTCCGGCAGCAGGAAGTTCTGCACGGAGAACATGGCTTTCTTCATTTCGCCGGCGTAGCGCATGCCGGCGATCAGGACTTTGCGGGCCGCGAAGTTGATGATCACGCAGCCATCGGAATGGGTGCCGTCACGCTCGGGCACGCACTCGAAGTTGGCGACGTTGAGCACCTGCCACTCACCCTTGCCGGCCGGGTTGTAGGTTGGCGGGTTGATGAACAGCTGGCGACCGAACAGGTTCTGCCAGGCAGTGCCGGTGGTCATCTTGACCGGCAGGTAGTGGGCCTCGGCCGAGCCTACATGCACGTGGGAAACGAAGTGGCTCTGGGCGTTGTTGAACGCTTCTACGCGGTCCCACAGGGCATCGAACTTGTCGGCCGGGAACGGGCGGTTGATCGCGCCCCAGGAAATCTTCGAGTCGGTGCTCGGTTCCTGGACGATGAAGCGGTCAACCGGGGAACGACCAGTCCGATGACCAGTGCGAACGACCAGAGAGCCGTTGGCGGCCAGCTCGCCTTCGCCGCGGCGGAGGGCTTCTTCGACCAACTGGGCAGCGCTGACATCGGTATAAACGGCGGTATTGGCTTGCGTCATGAGGTTCCCCATCGGCTCCTTGGCCGAGTCTTCAAACTGCGTAGTGAAAGCGACTTACAACTACAGCGATAAAAAAGTCGCGGGAGTATGCCAGAAAAGTACAGGTTTTGGGCAGTCTCCCGATTACCGCAGCGATCAATAGAAAAAAACTATGATCAATGCCGGGTTTCTGACGGGTTCTGGCTACCGCCTCCTGCGAAAAGCTGGTCCACGTCGGCCGCATCGAACAAGTAGCGCTCGTTGCAGAACTGGCAGTCGATCTCCAGGCTGCCGCCCTGCTCTTCGAGCAGTTGGCGCGCATCCGCGTGCCCTAGACTGACCAGCGCCCGCGCCGATCGTTCACGCGAGCAACTGCAATGGAAGCGCAGCGGCAGCGGCTCGAACAGGCGCACGGGATCTTCGTGGTAGAGCCTGTGCAGCACAGTGGCGTTGTCCAGCGCCAGCAATTCCTCGGCGGTCAGGGTGTTGGCCAGGGTCAGCACATGCTCCCAGGCGATCTGCCGGTCCTCGGCCTCGCGCTGGCGGTCGACCGGCAGTTGCTGGAGCAGGAAACCACGGGCGCGCTGGCCGTCGGCGTGCAGCCAGAAACGGGTAGCCAATTGTTCGGAAGTGGCGAAGTAGGCGGACAGGCACTCGGCGAAGGTCTCGCCCTCCAGGTCGACGATGCCCTGGTAGCGCTGACCGCGCTTCGGATCGACGGTCAGCGCCAGCACACCATCGGGGATCAGGTCGCGCATGCTCGCGTCCGCCGCGATGCGCTCGCCATCGTAGCGGGCGATGCCACGCACTTCGCGCTCGCTGGAGCATTCGATCATCAGCAACGACACCGGGCCGGAGGAACGAACCTGCAGCACCAGCAGTCCATCGAACTTCAGCGTGCCGACCAGCAGCGCGGCGGCGGCGAGCACCTCGCCGAGCAACTGGGCCACGGGTTGCGGGTAGGGATGCTTGGCCAGCACGTGCTGGTAGCTTTCGTGAAGGCTGACCAGTTCGCCGCGAACATCGGTGTCGTCGAACAGGAAGCGCTGGGTGTTATCGATTTCGTACATGAGGCAGCCAGGTATCAGGAAGGTGACAAAATGACGACATATCTTTATAAGGCCGTCGCCATACATTGATTCACGATCTCGCGAGCTAGAGATCGTGGGCAGGTTCTAAGAAGGAATGAGGAGAGATTCTATGCGCATCCAAGCCACCTGGCGATGGCCGGCCCTGATCGGCATGAACCTGCTCGCCATCGCCCTGCTCGTCAGTTGGCAGTTGCCGGCTACCCACGCGCTATGGAACCAGGCCAACCTGTGGCTGTTCCACACCTTCAACGGCTCGCTGAACCATAACGCAGCCTGGGACTGGCTGTGGGCGCTGACCAGCATCCGCGTATGCGACGCGCTGGTCGGCATCCTGATGCTGACCCTGTTGATTCATTCGGATTGGGTATTCGACGAACGCGAGGTGCGGCCGGCCTTGTTCCACTTCGTCGCCCTGCTGGCGATCCTGCTGGTGCTGCGGGTGATCTTCACCAAGCTCGCCCACCACTTCGGCTGGCAACATGCCAGCCCGTCGGTCCAGGTGCCGGGCGCGGTCCATCTGAGCGATTACTTCCCAGGGCTGGAACGGGTGTTCGAACTGAAGGACCGTTCCAGTCGCAGCTTCCCCGGCGACCACGCGTCGGTGCTGATGATCTGGGGCCTGTTCGTCGCCCCGTTCTGCCGTGGCTGGAAGCGCTACGCGAGCGTCGCCTTGGTGGGTTTCTTCATCCTGCCGCGCCTGTTCACCGGCGCTCACTGGCTGGTCGACGTGATGGTCGGCGGCCTGCCGATCGCCCTGCTCAGCTACGCCTGGGGCTACAACACACCACTGGCGGGAAGGATCGCCGCCGGCTTCGAACTCATCGCCCGGCCACTCTTAGGCCCACTCCAGCGCCTGCCATTGATCGGTCGGATGCAGGTGATCAAGCAGCGATAAGCCCCAAGGGCAGACCCGCCTCATGCGCTTTTGCCTGAGGCTCGTCTATCCACCCCGATCCCCCCGAAAGCGTACGAGTTCGCGACGCTGCTTCTTGCTCGGCCGTCCATCGGTCTGCACGCCGAGCGTTCCAGCCTTGCGCTCGCTGGCAGCCTGCTCACGACGTTCGATACTTTCCTCCGTCTCGCGATAGAGCAACTGCGCCTCAGGCGCTCCGCGACGGACCACGGAAATCGCCTCGACGATCACCGTGCGCTCATCAAAACCCGCGCGGATCACCAGTTCGTCGCCAACCTTCGGTTCCTTGCTCGGCTTGCAACGCTCACCCCGGCAATGCACCTTGCCACCTTCTATGGCCTCCTTGGCCAGATTGCGTGTCTTGTAGAACCGCGCCGCCCACAGCCATTTGTCCAGGCGCGGCTTGCTGTCGTCTTTGTCGCTCATTTCACCTCCGTTGCAGATGGGTGAATCTTGCCTGATGCAGTTGTCATAGAGCACAACTAGAATGCCCAACCAATAGACCAGCGCCCAACGGGAAGCTTGCCTTTGAAGACTTTCGACCACCTTTCCGTGATCGGCCTGCGCGAGTGGATCAACCTGCCGGAGCTGGGCATGGTCGGCCTGCGCGCCAAGATCGACACCGGCGCCAGTACCTCGGCCCTGCATGCCAGCAACATCAGCGAGTTCGAACGCGACGGCGAGCGCTGGGTGCGCTTCGACGCATTCATCGGCACCCAGGTGCAGCGCCGCCATCGCTGCGAAGCGCCGGTGGTGGCGGTCAAGCTGATCAAGAGTTCCAACGGCCATGCCCAGAGCCGCTACGTGATCCAGACCCCGGTCGCCCTGGGTGATCGAACCTGGCCAGTGGAGTTCACCCTGGCCAGCCGCAAGACCATGCGCTACCGGGTTCTGCTCGGCTCGCGCGCGCTGATCGACGCCCAACTGGTGGTCAATCCGGCGCAGACCTATGTGCAAGACCGCCCCTTGCTTCCTTCCATTCCGGTGCCCAATGAAGATCGCCATCCTGTCGCGTAACCCTCGCCTGTATTCGACCCGCCGCCTGGTCGAAGCCGGAGAGCAACGCGGCCATCAGATGCAGGTAATCGATACCCTGCGCGCGTACATGAACATCGCCAGCCACAAACCGCAGATTCACTACCGGGGCCAGCCGCTGGAGGGCTTCGACGCGGTGATCCCGCGGATCGGCGCCTCGGTGACCTTCTATGGCTGCGCCGTGCTGCGCCAGTTCGAAATGATGGGCGTGTTCCCGCTCAACGAATCGGTGGCCATCAGCCGCTCACGCGACAAGCTGCGCTCCCTGCAACTGCTGTCGCGCAAGGGCATCGGCTTGCCGGTCACCGGCTTCGCCCACTCGCCTGACGACGTACCGGACCTGATCCGCATGGTCGGCGGCGCGCCGCTGGTGATCAAGGTGCTGGAAGGCACCCAGGGCATCGGCGTGGTGCTGTGTGAAACGGAGAAAGCCGCCGAGTCGGTGGTCGAAGCCTTCATGGGCCTGAAGCAGGACATCATGGTCCAGGAGTACATCGCCGAAGCCGGCGGCGCCGACATCCGCTGCTTCGTGGTCGGCGACAAGGTCATCGCGGCGATGAAGCGCCAGGCCAAGCCCGGCGAATTCCGCTCCAACCTGCATCGCGGCGGCACCGCCAGCCTGATCAAGATCACCCCGGAAGAGCGCATGACCGCGATCCGAGCCGCCAAGGTCATGGGCCTGTCGGTGGCCGGTGTGGATATCCTGCGCTCCAACCATGGGCCGCTGGTGATGGAGGTCAACTCCTCGCCCGGCCTGGAAGGCATCGAAATCACCACCGGCAAGAACGTCGCCGGACTGATCATCGAATACCTGGAAAAAAACGCCGAACACGGCCTGACCCGCACCAAAGGCAAAGGATGAACACCACGTTTCCCGGCCGCCTGGCCCTGATCGCCCCCGCCTCGTCGATCGCCGACGATGTGTTCGAAGCCACCCTCGCCCAGCTCGACATACAGGGCGTGGATTATCACCTCGGGCGCCACACGGCGTCGCGCCACCGCTACCTGGCCGGCACCGTCGGGCAGCGCCTGGAGGATCTGCATGAAGCCTTCGGCCTGCCGGACATCAGCGCGGTCTGGTGCCTGCGTGGCGGCTACGGCAGCGCGCAACTGCTGCCGTATATCGACTGGAACCTGCTGGCCTCGGCCAGCCCACGCCCCCTGATCGGTTTCTCGGATATCTCGGTGCTGCTCAGCGCCTTCCACCAGCGCGGCCTGCCCGCCATCCATGGTTCGCTGGCCAGCGAGCTGGGCCTGAACGTGCTCGCCGAACCTCGCGAGCAGAAGCAGCGCCTGGCCTCGATGGCGTCCTTGCGCGACTTGCTCAATGGCCGCCACGGCAGCCTGCCGGCTCGTCATCTGAGCGGCCACGCCAAACCGGTCGAAGGCGAGCTGATCGGCGGCAACCTCACCGCCCTCGCCAGTGCCAGCGGCACCCTCGGCCAACTCTACGCGCCCCCTGGCTCGATCCTGATCCTCGAAGACGTCGGCGAGCCCTATTACCGAATCGAGCGCAGCCTGTGGCAACTGCTGCACAGCATCGATGCCGCCAGCCTTGGCGCGGTCTGCCTGGGCACCTTCAGCAACTGCCCCCGGCGCAACGTCGCCCACAGCCTGGAAGAAATCGTCAGCGAGTACCTGGAGCCGTTGGGCGTACCTCTGTACGTCGATCTGCCCTGCGGCCACGGCGCCGACAACCATGCCTGGCCGTATGGCAAACGCGGGCAGTTGACGGATGGGCAGTTGAGCTGGGCGTGAACGAGGCCGCCAGGCCATTGCGCGCCGCGTGGGCTAACAGGCCGTTGAAAAACGTAGGCGAGGCAGCCAGCGCAAGGCAAAAACAGGCGAAAAAGCGGAGTTTACGAGCTGTAAATGAGCATTTTGAGCCTGTTTTTAACGCGGCGATGGCAACGAAGGTAGTTTTTCAACGGCCTGCTAAACCGCATCCCTCGGCAACATCAGCCCCAGCGGCAGGCAGATGCGTGCCTCCAGGCCACCGCCGGAACGGTTGTGCAGGTCGACGCTGCCACCGTGCATGAAAGCGATGCGCTTGACGATGGCCAGGCCCAGGCCGGTGCCCTTGCCGCCACGGGCCTTGTCGCCACGGATGAACGGATTGAACAGCTCGCCCTGCTCGGCAGGGTCGATGCCCGGGCCACGGTCGAGCACACTGAGCACCACGTAGGGCGCCGTGTTGTCGCCAGCCACATAGGCGGCGACTTCGACCCCCTGGCCGGCGTAACGCAGGGCGTTTTCCAGCAGGTTGGTCAGCAGGCGCTTGATCGACACCCGGCGTAGCGGGAACGGTGGCACCGGTTCGAGGCACAGGCGAACCTTTTCCCCGTGCTGGTTGTAGGGCGCGACCACGTCGCGAATCAGATTGCCCAGGTCGAGGGTTTCGACCTTCTCGTCACGCCCATCGCGAATGAACGCCATGAACTGATCGAGGATGGCGTCCATGTCCTCGATGTCGCGGACCATGTCCTCGGTCAGTTCCGAATCGCTGTCGAGCAGTTCCAGGGACAGGCGCAAGCGCGTCAGCGGCGTGCGCAGATCGTGCGACACGCCGGCAAGCATCAGCTCCCGCTCGCGCGCGCCCTGCTCGACGTCCTCGGCCATCTGGTTGAAGGCCTTGTACACCTCGGTCATCTCGCTCGGCGTGTCGCTGACCGGCAGGCGCACACTGCGTCCCTTGCCGAGTTGGCGGGCAGCGAACACCAGGCGCTTGAGCGGCGCGTTGAGCTGGCGCACGAAGATCCAGGCCGCCGCCGTGGACAGCAGGCCAATGCCGAGGAACCAGCCGAGTACGCTCCAGATGCGCTGGCCACGCAACGGATAGGGATAGAGCGGCACTTTCAGCCAATCGTTACCCAGGCTCGGCGCGCGCACCCACAACGCGGGCGGCGTGGCGACGCGCAGGCGCACCTCGGTGTCCTCGCCCAGCTCGGACTGCATCTGGCGCTGGAAGATGTCGGAATAAGGCCAGTGCTGCTCGCTGGCCGGCACCTGGTTGCCTGGCACCCGTTCCAGGGTCGCGGCGGCCGCGATGGTCGCACGGTCCTCGGGGTCGGCCGCCCAGTAGGCTCGCAGGGTCAGCGCCGCGCCATGGCTGTATTGGCGGTCGACCATGACGTCCTCGTTCATCATCAGATAGACGAGTGTCAGCGCCTTGGAGAACAGCACCACCACCAGCACCAGCCAGAGCGTGCGGGCGAAGAAGCTTTGCGGGAACCAGACAGGTGTTTTCATAAGAAAGGAGCCGGGTAAGAGCGCTGAAGGCTGGAGGCTGAACGAAAAAGCACCATCGTTCGGCCTTTAGCCTCTAGAAGCTGTTGGCGTTTCAGATTGGCCGGCTGCATTGAGGCAGGGGCAGACATCCTGCAAGCGCCCGGTCTACCGTCAATCGTCATTCCCGCGAAGGCGGGAATCCAGAAAAACCGGGGTATTTGGATTCCCGCCTTCGCGGGAATGACGGTGAACCGAAACGTCCGCTCCTGCCTCACAGCTGCCGCTCAAAAATCGTAAAACCAATTGTTTCGCCATAAGCGGAAACAGCCTTCAGCGTTCCTGGATCGGCTGTTATTTGTTCCCGTCCGGCACGAACACATAGCCCACGCCCCAGACGGTCTGGATATAGCGCGGCTTGGATGGGTCCGGCTCGATCAGGCGGCGCAGGCGGGAAATCTGCACGTCGATGGAGCGCTCCAGGGCGTCCCATTCGCGGCCACGGGCCAGGTTCATCAGCTTGTCGCGGGTCAGCGGCTCGCGGGCGTGCTTGACCAGCGCCTTGAGCACCGCGAACTCGCCGGTGGTGAGCATGTGCACTTCGTCGCCACGCTTGAGCTCACGGGTGGCCAGGGACAGTGCGTAATCGCCGAAGGTGACTGTCTCCTCCTCGCTGGCCGGCGCCCCGGGCACCAGCGGCGCCTGGCGGCGCAACACCGCCTTGATCCGCGCCAGCAGCTCGCGCGGGTTGAACGGCTTGGCCAGGTAATCGTCGGCGCCGCCCTCCAAGCCGGAGATACGGCTGGCTTCGTCGCCCTTGGCGGTGAGCATGATGATCGGCATCTGGTTGCCGGCGGCACGCAGGCGACCGCAGGCGGACAGGCCGTCCTCGCCCGGCAGCATCAGGTCGAGCACCAGCAACTGGAACAGCTCGCGGGCCAGCAGGCGATCCATCTGCTCGACGTTTTCCACCGCACGCGCACGGTAGCCCTGCTCGCTGAGGAAGCGCTCCAGCAGGCGGCGCAGGCCAGGGTCATCGTCGACGATCAGGATCTTTTCGCCTTCCGGCGCGGCGGCAGTAGTCATGGCGACTCCTAGAGAAAGAACGGGCGGCATTATGGCGCAACGCTGTGACCGGCCGCTGCGGCCATTGTTAACAGATTTTTCGCCGCGTATCTGGAACGCCTCGTCAATCGATGCGCGAAGCGCAGCGCACACGTGGCTATAATGCGCCGCTTTGCGGCCGGACCCGTCGGCCTTGTACCCCAGGCAGAAGATTCAGGTAGGTGTATGGACAGCATTAACAAGCGTATCGCCGAAGAGCTCGGTGTTCTCCCGCAACAGGTCGCCGCCGCCGTGGCCCTGCTCGACGAAGGCTCCACCGTGCCCTTCATCGCCCGCTACCGCAAGGAAGTCACCGGCAGCCTCGACGATACCCAGTTGCGTCACCTGGAAGAGCGCCTGCGCTACCTGCGCGAACTGGACGAGCGCCGCGCGGCGATCCTCGCCAGCATCGAGGAGCAGGGCAAGCTGACCCCGGAACTGACCCGCGAGATCAACCTGGCCGACACCAAGACCCGCCTCGAAGACCTTTACCTGCCGTATAAGCAGAAGCGCCGCACCAAGGGCCAGATCGCCCTGGAAGCCGGCCTCGGCGAACTGGCCGACGGCCTGTTCAACGACCCGGGCCTGGAACCGGAAGCCGAAGCCGCGCGTTTCATCGACGCCGAGAAAGGCTTCGCCGACGTCAAGGCCGTGCTCGAAGGCGCCAAGTACATCCTCATGGAGCGCTTCGCCGAAGACGCCACCCTGCTCGAACGCCTGCGCACCTTCCTCAAGGACCACGCCACCTTGAGTGCTCGCGTGGTCGCCGGCAAAGAGGCCGAAGGCGCCAAGTTCAGCGACTACTTCGAACACGACGAAGCACTCAAGGGCGTACCGTCGCACCGCGCCCTGGCGATCTTCCGCGGGCGTAACGAAGGTATCCTTGGCAGCACCCTCAAGGTCGGCGACGAAGCGCCCGGCACCCTGCACCCGTGCGAGGTGATGATCGGCGAGCGCTTCGGCATCGAACAACGCGGCCGCGCCGCCGACAAGTGGCTGGGCGAAGTGGTGCGCTGGACCTGGAAGGTCAAGCTCTACACCCACCTGGAAACCGACCTGCTCGGCGAACTGCGCGAGAAGGCCGAGGACGAGGCGATCAGCGTCTTCGCCCGCAACCTGCACGACCTGCTGCTCGCCGCCCCGGCCGGCCCACGCGCCACCCTGGCCCTCGACCCGGGTCTGCGCACCGGCTGCAAGGTCGCCGTGGTCGATGCCACCGGCAAGGTGCTCGACACCACCACCGTCTACCCGCACGCGCCGCGTAACGACTGGAACGGCACCTTGGCGATCCTGGCCAAGTTGTGCGCCAAGCATGGCGTCGACCTGATTTCCATCGGCAACGGCACCGCCAGCCGCGAGACCGACAAGCTGGCCGCCGACCTGATCAAGGCCGTACCGGGCCTGAAACTGACCAAGGTGATGGTCAGCGAAGCCGGCGCCTCGGTGTACTCGGCGTCGGAACTGGCGGCCAAGGAATTCCCCGAGATGGACGTGTCGCTGCGTGGTGCGGTGTCCATCGCCCGCCGCCTGCAAGACCCGTTGGCCGAGCTGGTGAAGATCGAACCGAAGGCCATTGGCGTCGGCCAATACCAGCATGACGTGTCCCAGCTCAAGCTGGCGCGCAGCCTGGACGCCGTGGTCGAGGACTGCGTGAACGCCGTCGGCGTTGACCTCAACACCGCCTCGTCCGCCCTGTTGGCGCGGATTTCCGGCCTCAACGGCACCCTGGCGCAGAATATCGTCGCCTACCGTGACGCCAACGGCGCCTTCGCCTCCCGCGCCGACCTGAAGAAAGTGCCGCGCCTGGGCGAGAAGACCTACGTCCTGGCCGCCGGCTTCCTGCGCGTGATGAACGGCGACAACCCGCTCGACGCCTCCGCCGTGCACCCGGAAGCCTACCCGCTGGTGCAGCGCATCGCCGAAGGCACCGGCCGCGACATCCGCTCACTGCTCGGCGATTCGAGCTTCCTCAAGCGCCTCGATCCCAAGCAGTTCACCGACGAGCATTTCGGCCTGCCGACCGTCACCGACATCCTCAAGGAACTGGACAAACCCGGCCGCGACCCGCGCCCCGAGTTCAAGACCGCCGAGTTCCAGGAAGGCGTCGAGACCCTGAAAGACCTGCAACCGGGCATGGTGCTGGAAGGCGTGGTGACCAACGTGACCAACTTCGGCGCCTTCGTCGACATCGGCGTGCACCAGGACGGCCTCGTACACATCTCCGCACTTTCCGAGAAGTTCGTGAAAGATCCCTACGAAGTGGTCAAGGCTGGCGACATCGTCAAGGTCAAGGTCATGGAAGTGGACATCCCGCGCAACCGCGTCGGCCTGTCCATGCGCATGAGCGACACCCCCGGCGAAAAAACCGAAGGCCCACGTGGCGGCCAGCGCAGCGGCGGGCAGAACCGTGGCAACCAGCCGCGCACCGAACGCCACTCCAGCCAGGACAAGCCGGCGCCCGCCAACGCGGCCATGGCCTCGCTGTTCGCCAACGCCAAACAACTGAGGAAATGACCATGAGCAGTGCATCCAGAGCCGGCAAGGACAGCAACTTCAGCAAACTGCTGGGCATGTCCATCCACAAGGCCGAGGGCGGCGAATCCGAGATCCACATGAGCATGCAGGAGCACCTGCTCAACCTGCACGGCAAGATGCACGGCGGCGCGGTGTTCTCGCTGATAGACACGGCCCTCGGCCAGGCCAGCCACAGCCTGTTCGGCGGCGAGCCGGGCAGCGTCACCCTGGAATGCAAGATCAACTACATCCGTGGTGTCAGCGACGGCGATATCGTCTGCCGGGCCAAGGTGGTCAACGCCGGACGCAAGGTCCACGTGCTCGAAGCCCAGGTCCACCAGGGCGACAAACTCGTCGCCATGGCCCAGGCGACCTTCGCCGTTCTCTGAACGTCGCCTCACCCCGGGAGGGCATTGCGTCGATAGTGGCTATCGGCGCATCCTCCTTCGGCCCGCGGCCATTTCGCCCAGCGTGAAATGGCCGGCGGTCCAAGTCCGGCAAGGCGACAGCGCCAGCCCATGCATTCCGACTTGCAGAATGACCGATCCACCCCCATGTAGGGGCGACTGTCGAGTATAGGAACAAGAATCTTGAGCGAGCTTCTCTCCCGCCGCCTGGCCCTGCTCGGCGAAAGCGCCGTCCTGCCGTTACTGACCCAATGCCTGCATGGCATCGAACGCGAATGCCTGCGCGTGACCGAAGACGGCGCCCTGGCCGGTACCGATCACCCACGCGAACTGGGTTCGGCACTGACCAACCCGCAGATCACCACGGACTATTCCGAAGCGCTGCTGGAGTTCATCACACCGACCGCCGAAGACCCGGCCAAGACCCTCGACGAACTCGACCGCATCCACCGCTTCGCCTACAGCAAACTGCGCGGCGAATACCTGTGGAGCCCGTCGATGCCGGGGCCGCTGCCAGACGAGGCGGACATCCCGATCGCCCACTACGGCACCTCCAACATCGGCCGCCTCAAGCACGTCTACCGCCAGGGCCTGGCCCTGCGCTACGGCAAGACCATGCAATGCATCGCCGGCATCCACTACAACTTCTCCCTGCCCGAGGCCGTCTGGCCATTGCTGCAAGAGCATGAAGGCGATCGTGGCAGCGTGCGCGCCTATCAGTCCGAGCACTACATCGGCCTGCTGCGCAATTTCCGCCGCTACAGCTGGCTGCTGATGTACCTGTTCGGCGCCTCGCCGGCGCTGGATATCAACTTCCTGCGTGGCCGCCCGCACCAGCTCGAACAACTCGACGAACACACGCTGTACCTGCCCTACGCCACCAGCCTGCGCATGAGCGACCTGGGCTACCAGAACAATGCCCAGGCCGGCCTGACGCCCTGCTACAACGACCTCGACAGCTACACCGAGAGCCTGCGCAAGGCCGTGTCCACGCCCTACGCCCCCTACGAGGCGGTCGGCACCAAGCGTGACGGCGAGTGGGTGCAGCTCAACACCAACGTGCTGCAGATCGAGAACGAGTACTACTCCAATATCCGCCCCAAGCGCGTGACCTACTCCGGCGAGCGGCCGATCCAGGCCCTGATCGCCCGTGGCGTGCAGTACGTCGAGGTGCGCTGCCTGGATATCAACCCGTTCCTGCCACTGGGCATCGACATCGACGAGGCGCGTTTCCTCGACGCGTTCGTCCTCTACTGCGCCCTGCAGGACAGCCCGCTGCTGAAGGACTCGATCTGCAGCGCCAGCACCGACAACTTCCTGACCACGGTCAAGAAAGGTCGCCGTCCAGGCCTGCAACTGCAACGCAATGGCCAGCCGATTGCGCTGACCGAGTGGGCCAGCGAGCTGATCGCGCAGTTCACGCCTATCGCCGAACTGCTGGACCAGGCCCATGGCGGTGACGCCTACCGCCGCGCCCTGCGGGTGCAGCAGGCGAAGATCGACGACCCCAGCCTGACCCCGTCGGCCCAGGTCCTGAAAGCCTTGCAGCAAGGCGAAAGCTTCCGCGATTTCGCCCTGCGCCAGAGCGTCGCCCATGCCGAGGACTTCCGCAGCCGACCGCTCGCCGCCGAGCAGCAGGAAAGCTTCGAACAACTGGCGCGCACCTCGCTGGCCGAGCAAGTCGAGCTGGAGAGCGCAGAGCCGGGCGACTTCGACACCTTCGTCGCCGCCTACCAGGCCTCGATCATCGGCATCAGCGTTTGATATCAATGAGATGGCCCATGGATTGCCCAATTCGGGCAATCCATCACAAAACCGACTTGATGACCGTTCAGCGCTGACAAATGGCGTGCCAAGCCCATCATGGAGGGCTAGCCTTTGGGAAACCCCGCATGGCGAAGCCCATGGCGATGCACGACGACACTCAGGATCACGACTGGAGCCTGGATAGCCTGGCCAAGGCTTATCAGCAAGGCTACATGGCCGGCCTCACTGGCCAGCCCCTGCGCCAGCAGCCCTACAGCGCCGACGTGCTCTCTGCTGCATGGGAAGCCGGCTGGGACGACGGCAACGGGCAATTCGACCAGCACAAGCGTCATACGGCCTGATCCTCTCTGCCTTATCCAACGGCACCCGGCAAGCGATTGCCAGACAGCGGCCTCGCTGGCCATGGCGATCACCATCCCGGCCTTGCATGCCGCAGGGGCTTAGCGTCTCTTGCGGGCCGCAGCGACCTGCGCACAGATGCAGTAATGGCAGTCCGTACTCAACGCCTCGCGCAACAGCTCGCTGCTCAGGCGACTCAGCGCAGTCGCCTGGCCAGCAGATGCCGCCGGCTTGATCGCGCCCGCCTCGCGGCTCGCCTGGATGTCATCGAACAGCGCGCGCACGCGGGGATTGGCCATTACATAGTGCCCTGAGCGCTTAGCCGACATACCTGTCCTCCAATCCGGTAGTGACCCGAGCGGCCCTGTGCCTCTCTCCTCGCATCGGAGATGGGTCGCAGGCAATACGGCTGCTCATATCGCCTTCTCGAAAATCTTCGAATTGCGCTGGAAGTTGTACAGCGAGGCCCGCGCCGCCGGCAGGCGCTCGACGCCACTGGGTTCGAAGCCACGCTCGCGGAACCAGTGGGCGGTGCGCGTGGTAAGCACGAACAGGGTCTTCAGCCCCTGCGCCCGCGCCCGCTCCTCGATGCGCTCCAGCAACTCGTCGCCGCGCCCGCCATGGCGGTATGCGGGATTGACCGCCAGGCAGGCCAGCTCGCCGGCATCCGAATCGGCGATACGATACAACGCCGCGCAGGCGATGATCAGGCCATCGCGCTCGACGACGCTGAATTGCTGGATTTCACGCTCCAGCACCTCGCGGGAGCGGCGCACCAGGATGCCCTGGTCCTCCAGCGGGGTGATCAGGTCGATCAGGCCGCCAACGTCTTCGATGGTCGCCTCGCGCAGCGACTCGAACTGTTCCTGGTCGACCATGGTGCCGCCACCGTCGCGGGTGAACAGCTCATTGAGCAGCGCGCCATCCTCGGCATAGCTGACGATGTGGCTGCGCTTGACCCCGCCCCGACAAGCCTGGGCCGCCGCGTCGAGCAGTTCGGCCTGGTAGCTGCCACCGAGGCGCTCCAGGTAGGGCGGCACCTGCTGCGGGCGCAGCTCGCGCACCAGCTTGCCGGCGTCGTCCAGCAGGCCGCGTTCAGGGCTGAACAGCAGCAGCTTGTCGGCCTGCAGGTCGATGGCCGCGCGCATCGCCACGTCCTCGCAGGCCAGGTTGAAAATCTCCCCGGTGGGCGAATAGCCCAGCGACGACAGCAGCACGATGCTGCGCTCGTCGAGCTGGCGGCCAATGCCCTTGCGGTCGACCCGGCGCACTTCGCCGGTGTGGTGGTAGTCGACGCCATCGAGTACGCCGATGGGCCGTGCGGTGACGAAGTTGCCGCCGGTCACGCGCAGGCGCGAGCCCTGCATCGGCGAGGCCGCCATGTCCATCGACAGGCGCGCCTCGATGGCGATGCGCAATTGCCCCACGGCGTCGATCACACACTCCAGGGTCGGCCCATCGGTGATGCGCAGGTCGCGGTGATAACGCGGGGTGATGCCGCGCGCGGCCAGGCGCGTCTCGATCTGCGGGCGCGAACCGTGGACCAGGATCAGGCGCACGCCCAGGCTGTGCAGCAGCACCAGGTCGTGGACGATATTGCCGAAGTTGGCGTGCATGACGCCCTCGCCGGGCAGCATGACCACGAAGGTGCAGTCCCGGTGGGCGTTGATGTAGGGCGAGGCGTGGCGAAGCCAGTTGACGTAGTCGTGCATGAAGGGGCCTTGTCGGGCAGAGGACGTGAAATTCGTTATGGGTATGAACGATTCATCTGTCGTCGTCGCAACAACATTCAAGCCCCCTGGGATTTCAGGCAATAGTGCTGGATGAGCTGGCGCAGGATTCCGAGCATCGGTTCGATCCGCGCCAGTTCGAGAAATTCGCCGGGCTGGTGCGCGCAATCGATGTCGCCCGGCCCCAGCACGATGGTTTCGCAACCAAGGCGCTGAAAATACGGCGCTTCGGTGCCGAATGCCACCGATTGCGCCACATGGCCGGTCAATTTTTCCGCCAGGCGCACCAGTTCGCTGTCGGCGCCCTGCTCGAACGGCGGCACTTCGGCGAACAGCGGCGCGTAGTCGATCTGCACCCGGTGCTGTTCGGCCAACGGCTGCAGCTTGCTGCGAATCGCCGCGCGCAGGACCTCCGGGTCCATGCCCGGCAGCGGGCGCAGATCGAACTCCAGCGAGCACTGGCCACAAATGCGGTTGGGGTTGTCGCCGCCATGGATGCAACCGAGGTTGAGGGTCGGCTGCGGCACGCTGAACTGCGGATTGTTGTACTCGGCCTGCCACTGGCCGCGCAGGCTACGCAGCACGCCCATGGCATCGTGCATCGCCTCCAGCGCGCTACGCCCCAGGGTCGGGTCCGACGAATGGCCACTCTGGCCGAGGATGTCGATGCGATCCATCATCACGCCCTTGTGCAGGCGCACCGGCTTCAGGCCCGTAGGCTCGCCGATCACCGCCGCACGGCCGATGGGCCGGCCAGCGTCGGCCAGGGCGCGGGCGCCGGCCATCGAGCTTTCCTCGTCGCAGGTGGCGAGGATCAGCAGCGGCTGCTTGAACGGCTGGTCGATCAGCCCGCGCACCGCTTCGATCACCAGCGGGAAGAAACCCTTCATGTCGCACACGCCGAGGCCGACCCAGCGGTCGTCCTGTTCGCTCAGGCGCAGCGGGTCGCTCTGCCACAAGGCGGCGTCGAACGGCACGGTGTCGCTGTGGCCGGCCAGCACCAGGCCACCGGGGCCACTGCCGTAGGTCGCCAGCAGGTTGGCCTTGCCCGGCGATACCTCCTGGATCTCGCAGGTGAAACCAAGGTCGCCGAGCCAGGCGGCGAGCAGCTCGATCACCGCGCGGTTGGACTGGTCCCAGTGCGGCTGCGTACAACTGACCGACGGCGTGGCGATCAGCGCAGCGAACTGGTCCTTGATGGATGGCAAAGGCATCGGCGTTCTCCGTAGTGGCAGGCCATCATAGGGCCATCGACGACCGCGATGGAACGGCGGCGCGTCAAGCCTGTAGACTTGCCGGTCCCGACAGCCGTTCCGTGCTGCGCCCGATATGCGTCCGCCCCCCATGCCGAAAGAAACCGAAATCAAGCTGCGCGCCAGCCGTGAAACCCTCGCCGCCCTGCGCGACCACCCGCTGCTGAAGAAGCGCAACAAGTCCGGCTGGCAGCGCCACGAACTGTTCAACCAGTATTTCGACACGCCGAACCGCGACCTTGCCGCCGCCCGCGTGGCCCTGCGCCTGCGTCGTGATGGCGAACAGGTCATCCAGACCCTCAAGAGCCGGGGCCAGAGCGTGGCCGGGTTGTCCGAGCGCAACGAGTGGGACTGGTACCTGAGCAAGGCCAAGCTGGACCTGAAGAAACTCAGCGACGATTGCTGGCCGGCCAGCCTCGCCGACCTGGACAAGAAGCTGCTGGCGCCGATCTTCACCACCGATTTCGTCCGCGAGAAGGCCGATATCGCCTGGGGCCGTGGCAAGGCCAAGGTGGTCATCGAGGCGGCCCTGGACCTGGGCAAGGTAGTCGCCGGCGAAGGCGAGGAAGAAATCTGCGAGCTGGAACTGGAACTGCGCGAAGGCGAACCCGCCGCCCTGCTCGAACTGGCCGCCGAACTGGCCGCCGACCTGCCGCTGATGCCTTGCGACATCAGCAAGGCCGAGCGCGGCTATCGCCTGTACGACGCTGGCAGCTACAGCCTCAACCTGCCGGCGCCGCAGCTCGATCCCGAACAACCGCTGGATGAGGCTTTCGCCGCCGTCGCCTGGCACCTGCTTGGCGGTAGCCAGCGCCTTGCCGAACAATACCGCTGGAACGGCCACTGGCGCCTGCTGGTGGACTGGTTGCAGCAACTGATCGACCTGCGCGCCCTGCTCGCCAGCCTCGGCCAGGCCGCGCCGCGCGCCACCACCCATGACCTGCGCGAAGCCCTCGACGCCCTGCTCGCCGACTGGCGCCCACGGCTGCAGGCCGGCCAGGACAACGACGAACTACGCCGCAACGCGCCGGCGCTGTTCGCCGCCGAGCTGCAAGGCAACCGCTGGGGCCTGTTCTCGCTGAACCTGTCGCGCTGGCTGCTGGCTCGCGCCTGGACCGTCGAGCGCAATGCCCGTGGCAATCGCCAGGGAGCCGCAGTGATCGGCAACTGGCTGCCGCACCTTCTCGGCGAAGAAGCCAAGTCGCTGCAACTGGATCGCTACAAACGCCAGCCGGAAGACCTCGCCGAGCAATTGCCACGCATCGAACGCCTGCTGGTCTGGCTGCGCCTAGCGCGTCAGGTGCTGGTCGAGATCGAAGAAACCGACCGCTGCTACGGCGAACTGATCAAGCTCAGCGAACTGGCCCAACAGCCAATCAACGAAGAAGCGCTGGAGCAGCGTGTCGCCCAGGCGCATGTGGTTCTGACGCTGAAAAGCTGGAAGCAACTGCTCAAGTGATCCATCGGGCGGCGGTGCGCTTGCAATGCGCCGCCGCTGTGTTTAAAAACACAAACCCAATCTCCTGTAGGAGCGGAGGGGACGTCGAGTCCTTGCCCGCGATAGTGCACACGCACCACCTCCTGCCCGGATAGTTTTCTCTGCCCGACAACGGCCCCACACCTTCGAGTGAGTTCCCCATGGCATTCAAAGTTTTCGTAGATGGTCAGGAAGGCACCACCGGCCTGCGCCTGCTGGATTACCTCGGCGCCCGCAGCGACATCGAACTGCTGCGCATCGCCGACGACAAGCGCAAGGACTCCGCCGAGCGCGCGCGTTTCCTCAACGCCGCCGACGTCGCCTTCCTCTGCCTGCCGGACGTAGCCTCGCGTGAAGCGGTGTCGCTGGTGACCAACCCGAACACCTGCATCATCGACGCCAGTACCGCGTTCCGTACCAGCAACGACTGGGCTTACGGCCTGCCCGAGCTGGCCGCAGGCCAACGCGATAAGATCCGCGCCAGCAAGCGCATCGCCGTCCCCGGCTGCCACGCCAGCGCCTTCGTCCTCGCCGTGCGCCCGCTGGTCGATGCCGGCGTGCTGCCCGCCGACTACCCGATTTCCGCGTTCTCCCTGACCGGTTACAGCGGCGGCGGCAAAAGCATGATCGCCGAGTACGAAGCCGGTGGTAACGACAAGCTGCTCAGCCCGCGCCCATACGCCCTCGGCCTGGAACACAAACACCTGCCGGAAATGCGTGTGCAGACCGGTATCGCCCAGGCCCCGGTGTTCAACCCGGTGGTCGGCCCGTTCCTGAAAGGTCTGGCGGTCACCGTACCGCTGCACGTCGACCGTTTGGCGCGCAAGGTCGATGCCGCGCAGATCGTCGAAATCTACCGCAAGCACTACGCGGGCGAGCAATTCGTGCGCGTAATGCCAGCCGGTGACGACAGCAACCTCGACGGTGGCTTCTTCGACGTGCAGGCCAACAACGACACCAACCGCGTCGACCTGTTCGTGTTCGGCAACGGCGAACGCCTCAACCTCGTCGCCCGCCTCGACAACCTCGGCAAAGGCGCCGCCGGTGCCGCCGTGCAGTGCATGAACGTGCACATCGGCGCAGCGGAAAACAGCGGGTTGAATGCCTGATCCGCAGCGCAATGAAAGAAGCCGGCGAGAGCCGGCTTTCTTTTGAGCGAAACGTTGAGGTTGACCGTTCCCACGTCAATGCGTCGAACCGTCCGCAAGGGACGTATGTAAGGACACTCTGCGTCCGACAGCTGGTTAACACGCGGCGCAGAGCGCCACTGGCTGCATTCCCACGCAGAGCGTGGGAACGATCAGGATTTAAAACTTATATTTCAATGTAGTCATTACGTTGCGAGGAGCGCCATGGATACCAAGGTAACCATTGGTTGCGACATAATAGTCTTTATTAAATAAGTTATTGATATTTGCGGATACTGATATGTTTTGGCTGATATCATACCGCCCCATGAGATTGAACAAGGCATAGCTTTCTTGTGCGTAGACTTTTAGGTTGTCGCCGGACTTGCTTTCCCAATTGACACCACCGCCAACTGTAAATTTATTTAGCGCACCAGGTAGTCGATAGGTAGTAAACGTTTTAAAACTATGCCGCGGAGTACGAGTTACAATTCTCTCATCATCTGAGTTCTTGGTCACGCTATATACATATCCACTGCTAAGGTTCCAGCCCTCTGCCAGCTCGCCATTGAAATCAACCTCGAAACCTTCGGTATCGGTACCATCCTCTAGAGAATAGGTCCGTGTGACGGTATCCCATACAGCCAGACTGTCTTGCTTTGTTTTGAATAGTGCCAAACTAGAGTTAAAACGGCCTTCATTGAAGCTGGCCTTTACACCGGCTTCGTAGCTCGTACCCTCCTCTGGAGGTAGAGCTTGATCATTTGCATCTCTTATAGAGTAATCTTGAGGATTAAATATTTTTGTGAAACTTGCATACAGGGTCCACGTATCATCCAAGTCATGAGTCACCCCCAAATAGGGCACAACAACACCACTTTCCCTACTGCTATTTTTCGATACTGCACCTGTCGCCGTCGTATGAGCATCACGATTGCGTTTCCACTCGGTCACACGGCTACCAAAAATCAAACGCGTGTCATCGGACAAATTGAATCGTGAACTTAAATAAGCACTATGCTGGTATTCGTGAACTTCAGTATATCCTGTTCTAACAACACTTGGCTTGGGGCTGGTTGCTACCCAATCCCGAAAGTCTGAAAAATAGTAAATCGGAGTGCCAGAGCTCTGAGCCTCTACCGGATTACGCGTATCAAGCGTCGACAGGGTAAGACCTCCGATTAACTCATGCTCCCGTCCAAACAGTGAGAAAGGGCCAGTCGCGTAAGTATCGAGACTGCGCTGCTCCGATGTACCAATATATCGATTTACCAGAAGCCTTCCGCCAGCTCCTGTATCTAGGTTGACCGTTCCAAGAAACGCAGCATTCAGGGCTTCATGTTGATATTTAGCATATGTCATCTCGCTTTTTAGGCTCCAGCCTGAGTCGAACGTATGCTCAACAGAGGCAAACACACTGCTAAAGGAGTGATCGTAGTAAGCCCAGTCAGGAGAGTCGTTATCAGAAGGGCTACCCGAGATTTTCCTCAGATTAATATCAGTGATTGGATATACACGCGTTTGAGAGTCAGTCAATCGCTTTATATGGTTTAAACCTAGGGTAAGTAATGTACTTTCAGTCAGATCAATCTCCGTCACCCCATAGATAGCAGTGCTTTCCTGCTCATAATTATCTGTCCATGCGTGCTGAGTTTTATAGTCTGCCGCTAACCGAGCGCGCACATTACCCAATTCGGTCAAAGGACCTGACACATCAATACCACTACCATAGCGATCCCATGTACCTGCCTCCACACTGATCGATGCTTGTGGCTCGTAAGTAGGCCGTTTACGAATCATGTTAATGGTTGCAGATGGACTGCCCATTCCGCTCATCATCCCTGTCGCGCCTCTCACGACCTCAATACGATCATAGGCAATATTGCTTTGTAGATAGTTAGCCATAGATGTTGAAACAGGAACACCATCAATTTGAAAATTATTGATAGTTGAGCCACGAGCCCAAATTTGAGGGGCGTCAGCGCCCATGGAGAAAGGCTTTACAATTACCCCTGTAGTGGCATCCAGAGCATCGATCAAATTATCGAGCTTCTGGTCTTCTATACGTTGTTGAGTAATGACAGTAATAGATTGGGGAGTTTCTTTGGGTGCCAGGTTAAGGCGCATCGAACTACTGGTTGATCCACTCGTATAGGAACCTGTGCCTTCTGTAATAGATCCCGGTGCCTTACCTGAAATGCTAAGTGCCGACAGTTCAAGCCCAGTGCTCGGAGGAAGCAACCGTAGCTCATAGCGATTATCCCCAGTCTTCACTGCCTCCAGCCCACTGCCTTCCAGCAGAATCGCCAACGCCTGCTCCACGCTGTAATCACCGTTCAGTGCTCGACTCTGCTGACCATTGGTCAAGGTCGCGTCGGCCGAGAGGAAGATTCCGGTTTGAGCGGCAAACTGATTGAGCTGCTGGGCCAGAGGCCCGGCTTCCAATTGAAAGCGTTCAGCGGCGCCAGCTAGCGGTGCGGTAAAGGCCAGAGCGATGGCCAAGCTCAAGGGGCGTAGAGGTTGTAGCGACAATGCAGGGCGATACGACATGGATGTTCCTGTTGGCTGATGTTTATCGTTGTCATCAGCTAATTCGGATGAGCCGGCGGATCAGGAACACCCCAACGAAAATAATTTTCAGATAGCACTCAGGAGCGTGGTTCCAGGCTTATCCACCACGGCAAGGTCCGTTCCACGCGCACCGGCAACACGCTTTCCAGCATGTTCAAGGTCTGGTCGAGGTCGTTCAGTGGGAAGGTGCCCATCACGTGCAGGCTGGCGATTTCCGGGGCAACGCCGATATGGCCGCGATGATGGCGGGCCAGTTCGGCGATGACCTCGGCCAAGGGTGTGTCATCAGCCTGGAGAATGCCGCGACTCCAGCTCTGGCGACCCGCCGTTGCCGGCAGTTCCGCTTGCAGGTTGCTGCGGTCGAAGCTGCGCTGGCGACCAGCGGGCACGATGGCGGCGACCGCCTGCTGATCACCCAGACGCACCGCGACTTTGCCGTCGAAGACGTTGAGCCGCGTACGCCCTTCTTCTTCCTGCACGCTGAAGCGTGTGCCCAACGCTTGCAGGCTACCCTCGTTGGTTTCGACGAAGAATGGCCGGGCATCGGCGGCGGTTTCGATCAGCACTTCGCCCTGCAACAGGCGCAAGGTGCGACGTTGCGTCTGGTAATCGACATTCAAGGCACTGTCGCTGTTGAGCCACAGGCGAGTGCCGTCGTCGAGCGTCAGGGCGCGCACTTCACCGACGCCGGTGCGCTGATCGGCACGCCAGGCCAGCACGTTCTGCCGCAGCGGTTGCCAGCCCAGGCGGGCGAGCAGCAGGCCACTGCCGAGCACTGCCAGGCCGAGCAGCACATTGCGCCGCGAGTGACGCACACGTCGCGCACCGGTCAGCGCCGCCTGGGCGGTATCGACGTCACCCTGCAACGGCGAGAAACGCGCACCGATACGTTCGACGTACTGCCAGGCACGGCGGTGGCTGTCGTGCTGTTCGTGCCACTGCTGCCAGCGCGCCTGCACCTGTGGATCGGTGTCACTCTGCAATTGCGCGTACCAGTGCGCGGCCTGCTTCAGCACCTGATGGTCGATGGCGTCAGACGAGGGCTTCATCCAGTTCCATTTCCAACAGCAGGCAGTGGTACATAGCCTGGGCCAGGTACTTGGTCACGCTGCGTTCGGAGACGCCGAGGCGCGTGGCGATCTCGCGGTAGGTGAGGCCGTGCAACTGCGCCAGCAAGAACGCCTCGGCCACCCGCTGCGGCAGGCGCGCGAGCATGCCATGCACCTGCTGCAAGGCTTCGAAGATCATCGCCCGATATTCCTCGGACGGTGCGTAGGCCTCCGGTCGGCTGGCCAGCACATCGAGCCAGGCCTGCTCGATCTCGCGACGGCGCCAAAAGTCGACGCAGACGTTACGCGACACGGTGTGCAAGTAGGCACGCACATGCCCTTCGCTGTCGAACTGCCGAGGCTTGGCCAGCAGGCGCAGGAACACGTCGTGGGCCAGGTCCGCCGCGTCGGCGGCGTTGCCCAGGCGCTTGTTCAGCCAGGCCTGAATCCAGCCGTGATGAGCACTGTAGTAACCCTGCACTTGCAGCGGATAGGCGTCGTCCGAGGTTGACATGGCAGCCAGTCGCATATGAGAAGGAGTCGCATCTTATGCGTAGCCGGTGCGCTGGGCAAATGTTCTGATGCTAGAGCTCGTCAGCCTCTGCTCACTGCCGCCCCGATCCACCCTACGAGCGGATAGCGCCGCGTAGGAGCGCGCCATGCGCGCGAAGCGGTGTTTACCGATGCCGCAAGGATTCGGTCGAGCGCGAATCGCAGGCATGGCCAGCTCCTACGGACGGGGTGGCTTATACCTCTGCGTAGGAGTGCGCCACGCGCGCGAAGAAGAAGTGTTTACCGATGCCGCGAGGATTCGGTCGAGCGCGGATCGCAGGCATGGCCAGCTCCTACGGACGGGGTGGCTTATACCTCTGCGTAGGAGCGCGCCACGCGCGCGAAGCGGTGCCCGTGAACGCGACCATGGAACATGCATGAGTTCAATCGCCAGGCTTTGTAACCCCACCGATACCCACCGCCACCGAACGGTTCACAGAACAGCCATGGCGCCTGGCCACAATCCATGCCTTGCGCACGCTGCGACACATCGAAGCTTCGCCTG
The DNA here is from genome assembly GCF_965644255.1 of Pseudomonas sp. LRF_L74. NCBI lineage: Bacteria > Pseudomonadati > Pseudomonadota > Gammaproteobacteria > Pseudomonadales > Pseudomonadaceae > Pseudomonas > Pseudomonas sp. LRF_L74. The sequence goes on from NZ_CBFFRH010000001.1 coordinate 64,985, forward strand.
GCCGCCCTGATCGGGCATCCTTGTGGCTCTGCACGCAAGAGCATCAGCGACTACTCTTGCCGATCACCGAATGCGTCCAAAGGAGTGTGCATGTCCGCCTTCGCTTCATCTTCAGCCCCGGATCGTTGGCTGGATCTCAGTGACATCCTGCGTGAACTGGTGGCCCAGGGGCGCGTCTCCCAGGACTCTGCCGAGCAGTGCCTGATGCTGCGGCGCGGCGCGGGTAATGCGCAGCAGCATCCACTGGAGTTCCTTGCCGAACAGCAAGTCGAAGACCTGATGCGCCCCGGCAAGAAGCACGACCTCGAAGGCCTCACCGTGTGGCTGGCCAACTTCGCCAACCAGCCTTATCTGCGCATCGACCCCTTGAAGATCGACGTGGCCTCGGTCACCCCGCTGATGTCCTATGCCTTCGCCCAGCGCCACAAGATTCTCGCCGTCGCGGTGGACAGCGAAGCGGTGACCATCGCCAGCGCCCAGCCCTTCGTGCACCGCTGGGAGAACGACCTGATCCACGTGCTCAAACGGCCGATCAAGCGCGTGGTGGTCAACCCTGCCGAGCTGCAGCGCTACACCACCGAGTTCTACCGCCTGGCCCGTTCGGTCAGCGGCGCCACGGCCGTGGATCAGAAGATCAGCGGCGTCGGCAACTTCGAGCAACTGCTCAACCTCGGCGCCCAGGACCAGGAGCCGGATGCCAACGACGCGCACATCGTCAACATCGTCGACTGGCTGTTCCAGTACGCCTATCAACAGCGCGCCAGTGACATCCACATCGAGCCGCGTCGCGAAGTCGGTACCGTACGCTTTCGCATCGACGGCGTGCTGCACAACGTCTACCAATTCCCGGCCCAAGTGACGATGGCGGTGGTAAGCCGCCTGAAAAGTCTGGGGCGGATGAACGTCGCCGAGAAGCGCAAACCCCAGGACGGCCGGGTCAAGACTCGCACGCCGGACGGCGGTGAAGTGGAACTGCGCCTATCGACCCTGCCCACCGCCTTCGGCGAAAAGATGGTGATGCGGATCTTCGACCCTGAGGTGCTGCTCAAGAGCCCCGACCAGCTCGGTTTCTCCCCCGACGATCTGCGCCGCTGGGAGAGCATGACCTGTCAGCCCAACGGCATCATCCTGGTGACCGGGCCAACCGGTTCGGGCAAGACCACCACGCTGTACACCACGCTCAAGCAACTGGCGACCGAAGAGGTCAACGTCTGCACCATCGAAGACCCTATCGAAATGATCGAAGGCGCCTTCAACCAGATGCAGGTGCAGCACAACATCGACCTGACCTTCGCCAGCGGCGTGCGCGCCCTGATGCGTCAGGACCCGGACATCATCATGGTCGGCGAGATTCGCGACCTGGAAACCGCCGAGATGGCGATCCAGGCGGCGCTGACCGGTCACTTGGTGCTCTCGACGCTGCACACCAACGACGCGCCTTCGGCGATCACTCGTCTGCTCGAACTCGGCGTGCCTTACTACCTGCTGCGCGCCACCTTGCTCGGCGTCATGGCCCAGCGTCTGGTGCGCACACTCTGTCCACACTGCAAGGCGCCGGTGGAGCTGAACGAACCCGACTGGCAAGCGCTGACCAAGCCCTGGAGCGCCCCGCTGCCGGCTGGCGCACACCGTGCGGTGGGTTGCCTGGAATGCCGCGAAACGGGTTTCCGCGGCCGCGCCGGGGTCTACGAAATCATGCTGTTGAATGACAACGTGAAGAACCTGATCACCGCCGACACCGATATCGTCAGCCTGCGCCGCGCCTCGTTCAAGGAAGGCATGCGCAGCCTGCGCCTGTCTGGCGCGCAGAAGATCGCCGCCGGGCAGACGACGCTGGAAGAAGTCCTGCGTGTCACGCCACAGAGTGAACAGAGCTGATGAGCGAACTGCTGCCGCATCTGTCGCTCTGGCACTGGCTCATCCTGGGTGTCGCTCTGCTGGTTCTGGAAGTGTTCGGTGCTGCCGGCTATGCCCTGTGGTCCGGCCTGGCAGCCTCCCTGACCGGCGTACTCGGCGTTCTGATGCCGGATCTGGCAGGTGCCTGGCAGATCATTCTGTTCTCCGCGCTGACGTTGTGCGCCACGCTATGCTGGCACCTCATCCAACGTAAACGAGGCAACGCCTCCACTGAGCCACCCAAGCTGGTCGGCCAGGCATTCGTGCTCTCCAGCGCCATTGTCGGCGGGCACGGCAGCATTCGCAGCGGAGGGCAGACCTGGTCGGTGCGCGGTCAAGACCTGCCAGTTGGCACACCGGTGCAGGTGGTGGCACAGAGGGAGAATCAGTTGTACGTCGAGGCGCTGGATAACGAACCGTTGGCGGCGGATTGAAAGCCCTTCCAGTTCGTAGGATGGCGCCCCGCGAAGCGATACCCATCGATGGCCCGACGCAGAGTTTGATGGGTATCGCTTCGCTCAACGCCATCCTACGAACCCTCAATCACTCCACGCCGCGCGTAGCGCTTCGGTCGCCTCGACGATTCGCGCTTCCGGCACGGCGGCAAAGCCGAGAACCAAGCCGGCGCGCTGGTCATCCGCTAGCGGCGAGCCGGGCAACCAGTAGTCGCTCAACCCATTGAGTTCGACGCCGACTTGCGCCGCACGCGCGATCAACTCGGCCTCACGCGTCAGGCTGTCGACCCGCACGCACAGGTGCAGACCGGCCTCCACATCAGGCAGCGGCGCGCAGCCACGAATATCCTGCGGCCAATTGGCCAAAAGCGCGTCTCGACGACTGCGAGCCGCTGCGCGCATGCGCCGGATATGACGCTGGAAGTGACCATCGGCGATGAACGACGCCATCACCGCCTGGGTGCCGATCTCCAGGTGGCGAGTATCCAGCGCACGGCGACGAGAGAAGGCCTCGGCCAGGGCTTTCGGCAATACCAGGTAGCCGAGGCGCAAGGCAGGAAAAGCGATCTTGCAGAAGGTGCCGACGTACAGCACCCGGCCATTGCGATCCAGCGCAGCGAGGGGCGCCAGGGGCGTGCCGTTGTAGCGGTATTCGCCATCGTAATCGTCCTCGATGATCCAGCCTTCGCGGCGCTCGGCCCAATCGAGCAACGCCAGGCGCCGCGCCAATGACAAGGTCACGCCGGTCGGGTACTGGTGCGACGGGGTGACATAAGCCATCCGGCAATCGGCGGATTCCAGCTCATCGGTGTCGAGCCCCTGCCCGTCCACAGCGATGCCAACCAGCTGCGCGCCCGCCACGGCAAAGGCATGGCCGGCCGCGCGATAGCCAGGGTTTTCCACCGCCACCTTGTCGCCGACCTCGACCAGCAGTTGCGCGCACAGACTGATGGCCTGCTGGGCGCCGCAGGTGACGATGATCTGCGCAGGATCGCAGTGCAGACCTCGGCCATTGCGCAAATAGGCAGCGATCAATTCACGCAATTGCCAGTCGCCGGCCGGGTCACCGTAGCCCAACCGCGCAGGCGACGGCTTGCGCCAGAAGCGTGCCGACAAACGCGCCCAGGTCTCGAACGGGAACAGGTCGAACGCTGGAACGCCAACCCGGAACGCCCGTGGCGCACCTTCGCGGGGGAGCGGCAAGTGGTGTGCCTGCAAGCGTTGCAGCGGCTGGGTCAACGGCACGTCGAGCGGCGTTGTGGCAGGTACTGGAGCGCTGGCTGTGACCGCCGCGACATAGGTGCCGGCGCCAACCCGCCCTTCCACGTAACCCTCGGCGTAGAGCTGGTCGAAAGCTCGCACGACGGTGTTGCGCCCAACTCCCAGCAACGTTGCCAAGTCGCGACTGGCTGGCAAGCGCACGCCAGCCGGTAAGCGGCCATCGAGAATGCGCTCGCGCAGCGCTTGGTAAAGCTGCCCGGCAAGGCCCTTGCCGGGATCGAGGCGGATGCCTGAAAGGTCGACCGGCAACGGAGGAGAAACGGCCATACATTGGCTCCATGAAAGTCGCAGCGAATGGATCTTACACCAGACCAATTAGCCGCCTAGCATGGAACCATTCAACGGAGAACCTGCGCCATGTACCGCCCCGCCGCCTTTCGCCAGGATGACCTGTCCACCTTGCACCAGCAGATCCGCACCAGCCGTCTGGCCAGTGTGATCAGTCAGGGCCGTGACGATCTATTGGCCAGCCACTTGCCATTGCTGCTGGTCGAAAGCGAGGGCGAGAAGGGCACGCTTTACGGCCACTTCGCACGCGCCAATCCACACTGGCGTGAACTGCTTGGTCAGCCGCAAACCCTGGTGGTCTTCAACGGTGTGGACGCCTACGTCAGCCCGACCTGGTATCCGTCCAAGGCCGAACACGGCAAGGCGGTGCCGACCTGGAACTACATCGCCGTGCATGCCCACGGCCAGGCCGTGATATTCGATGACGCCGAGCGCCTGCGCTGGCTGGTCGGCACGCTCAGCGCTCAGCACGAGAGCGGTCGAGCGAGGCCTTGGTCGATCGACGATGCGCCGAAGGATTACCTCGACGCCATGCTGCGCGCCATCGTCGGTTTCGCCCTGCCCATCGAACGCCTCGAAGGCCAATGGAAGCTCAGCCAGAACCGCAGCGACGCCGACCGTGAAGGTGTGCGCCGAGGCCTGGCCGATAGCGACGATGCCCGCGACCGCGAGACCGCCACCTACTTGCCCACCGAAACGGAGACCATCCGATGAGCCTCGAAATTCGCCCTGTCAGCGCAGATGATCACGCCGCCTGGCTACCACTGTGGAAGGGCTACCAGCGCTTCTACAAGACCGACATCCCGGAGGCGACCAGCGCCGAAACCTGGCAGCGCTTCCTCGACCCGAGCGAGCCGATCAACGCTGCGCTGGCCTGGCAGGATGGCCGTGCAGTCGGCCTGGTGCATTTCATCTTCCATCGCTCGACCTGGACCGTTGGCAACTACTGCTACCTGCAAGACCTGTACGTCGATGAGACCCTGCGCGGCGGCGGTATCGGCCGGCAGTTGATCGAATACGTCTACGCCCAGGCCCGCGCCGAAGGTGCCAGCCGCGTGCACTGGCTGACCCACGAAACCAACATCGACGCCATGCAGCTCTACAACCGCATCGCCGACCGCTCCGGCTTCGTCCAATACAGGAAGGTGTTCTGAGATGACCGACTCGCACACGCTCGACTGGCAGCCCGTTACTGCACCCGCCCACACGATCCTCGAAGGTCGCTACGTGAACCTGGAGCCGCTGGATGCCAAGCGCCATGGCGACGATCTGTGGCTGGTCTTGCAAGGCCCGGATTCCGATCCGCTGCTCTGGGACTATCTGCCCTACGGTCCTTTTGCCGAGCGCCCACCGTTCGATGCCTGGCTGGCAGCCAACCAGGCCAGCAGCGATCCACAATTCTACGCAGTGATCGACCGCCAGAAGCGCCGCACCGTCGGCCTGCTCAGCTTTCTGCGCATCACGCCGAAGGACGGCGTGATCGAGATCGGTCACATCGCTTTCAGCCGCACCATGCAGCGCTCACCGGCCTCCACCGAAGCGGTGTTCCTGCTCGCCGACTACGCCATGAGCACGCTGGGCTACCGTCGCCTGGAATGGAAATGCAACGCGCGCAATGCCCGCTCAATGCGTGCCGCCGAACGCTTGGGCTTTCGCTTCGAAGGGACCTTCCGCCAGCACATGGTGATCAAGGGCGAGAACCGCGACACCGCCTGGTTCTCCATCCTCGACAGCGAATGGCCGCGTTGTCGGGCGGCATTCCAACGCTGGCTGGCAGCGGAGAACTTCGATAAGCAAGGGCAGCAGGTTGGGCGGTTGGAAGACATGCGAGGCGCATAAGGAAAGCACCGCGAGAACGTTCCCACGTCGAGGCGTCGGCGAAAAGCTTCGCGGCTGAAGCCGCTCCTTACCTTTGGATTTCGGAATGGGCGCAAGAGCCCCCTCACCCTACGCGGGCCGCCTATCCCTCTCCCCAGAAGGGAGAGGGGACTGTCCGCGCGGATAGAAGCTCATTAGCTCCCAGCGAGGCATCCATCTGCCATCAAACCGACAAGCAATGCGAACAGCTCCCTCTCCTCTTGGGGAGAGGGCTGGGGTGAGGGGGAAGCAGGCCACACTGAAGCTAACCAAACGCCTCACACCACCAACTCAAACCCCGCCGTCCCCATCCGCTCGCCATTCACCATCACATGCAAGCCATGGTGCCCCGGATGGTGCCGGCGCGTACTCATGTCACGAATATGCTGACGCTTGCTCAGTGTCACACTCGCTCCCGCGTCCAACTCCAAGGTCTTGAACTTGAACACCTTGCTCGCCGCATGCCCGGCCTGCTTGCGGTAGTCGATGGCGTAATCGACGATTAGCCGCTGACACTCGGTTGCCGTGGAGGTGAGGGTGAAGCTGAAGGTCATGCTCTCACCCAGGCGGATCTCGGCAGGCATGACCACCAGCCCGCTCAACTCGACCTGCGCCTTGGCGCTCGCTCCCATCAAGGCCAGGGCACGCAGGTCGCCCTGCTTGATCAACGTGCGCAAACCATGGCGCGCGATCCACTTGGTACGCGCGTCATCCAGCGACCAGCCTTCGATCCGCTCCAACACACAGTGCGGATTGTCCTTGGCGATATCGTTGAGGTGATTGGCCACCGACTTGCGCACGTACAGGCTGTCGTCAGCCTTGAGTCGTTCGAGGATCGGCAGCACCGGTCGCGGATCAGCCATCAGCGTCGGCAAGCGAAACGACCAGGGCAGGCGTGGCCGGCAACCTTCGCTGGCCAGGCGCCGCACGTGATGGTTGTCGTCTTCCGCCCAAGTCTTCATCACCGTCAGCGTGCGCTCGAAGTCGCGCAGCAGAAAATGCCGGATAGCGAACTCCGACGAGCCGAAGGTGGTGAAATAGCGCAGTGCCGACATTGAAGACTCGAAGCGCTGCAAACCATGGCACGCCACGTAATGCGGCAAGGCCATGCTCACGAAGCCGCTGTTCAATCGCGGCGCCAGCGCATACAGGCACTCCAGCGCCGGCTCGAAATCCAGCCCCAGCGTAGCGTGCAGACTGTCACTGACCCGCGCCAGGCGCTGCATGATTGACAGCTCATCCAGGCCTTTTGTGGCCAGGGAGAAGAAACGCTCGCTGTCGAAACCGGGCTCCACCGCAACCATTTCCCGTGCGATATGGGCCATGCGTTCGCGGTCGAAAATCTCCTTCATCGCCTCACTCATGCTCGAATCCCGAACGGTCATGCCAGTCGCGTACTTCCAGACTGGCGATTCGCTCGCCTTGCAAGGTAAAGGCATAGCGGCGCGCTTGTGGGCTGCCGATAAAGGCGCCAGAAACGCTGACCGAGGCCAATACGCGCCCGGCCATGGCAGTCAGACCAACCACTTCGACCCGGCGCTGCGATCCGGCGACCCAGGCCGCGACAGCGTCGGTGCCGACATGGCTGAATCCGTCTTCGTGGATCACGCCATCACTGGCGAACAGCGCGGCCGCCGACAGGCCTTCACTGGCATTGGCAGCCGCCAGATAAGCGGCGATGGGCTGGGGCAAGGGCAGTGACATGCGAACCTCCTGTCGCGATGGATGCGCTCACCTTAAACGGACGCACTGACAACCCTATGTCAGTGACCATGATGCCGCGCCAACTCGCCAGCCTGGCGCACCAGCTCGTCACGCAATGGCTGCGGCTCCAGCACCCGCACCATGTTGCCGAACGACAACAGCCAGGTCGCCAGCGGTGCCCACTCGGTGGTCGACAGCACGAGCACATGACCATCGGCCTGAACCTGCTCTTCGACCAATCCTAACCACCACTCACGCAACGCCCGGTCCGCTGCCTGGCGGGTGAAATGCAGACGGGCATGCAGGGTCGCCGCCGGCATACAACGCATGAAATCGCCGGACTTGAAATCGCCGCGTGGCGCGGTGGTTTCGTCGAGCATGCGCACGTCGCGCATACGGTCGGTGCGGAAGTCACGGTAGTCGCCGCGCAGGCGGCACCAGCCGATCAGGTGCCAGCGCTCCATGTAATAGATCAGCCCTTGAGGCTCGACCTCGCGCTCGGTGGCTTCGTCACGGTTAACCCCCTGGTAGCCGAAGCACAGCACGCGCCGATGGCTGAGCGCTTGCTGCAGCAGGTCGAGAGATACCTGGGCGGGTACGGGTTTGGCAGCGCTCGAGAGGCTGCTCTCCAGCACATCGAGTCGCGCCTGCTGGGTCGCCGGCAGCACCGCGCGCACCTTGGCCAGCGCCGAGCGCATGCGCCCGCGTAGCGACTCATCGGTGAGCTGGCCCACCAGCATGCCGCCGGTGGCCAGGGCGCTGGCCTCCTGCTCGGTGAAACTCACCGGCGGCAGGCTGTAGCCCTTCATCAGGCTGTAGCCGAGGCCGGCCTCCACGGCGATCGGCACGCCGGCCTCGCCGAGGGCCGCCAGATCGCGGTAGATGGTGCGCACACTGAGGCCGAAATGTTCGGCCAGTTGCTCGGCCGTGACATGGCGGCGGGTATGCAAGTGCAGGATCAGCGCCAACAGGCGATCCGTTCGATTCATGGCAAGGCGCCGCAGAGAGAAAGGCGCTAGTCGGCCAAGATCGACGGCGCAGGTCAAGCGCTCTGCAACTGAACCTCTTCGACGCCGACCAGCAGTTCCGGACGCACTGCGCCGCCAAGGGCCGTGATCAGCGCCCATTGCTGGTCCAGCTCCTTGTTGATCGTTTCCAGGCGCACGATCATGCGCGATCCCGAGGTCCTGACGGTCGGGTCGGAACTGCGGATCAATTCGAAGGCGAACGACGTGATCGCGGCGGTGAGATGGGTCTGCGTCATGGCGGAACGCGTGAGCAATTCGGCGAGCAACTGATCGTTCGAAGACATTGGAATCCTTTCCCCAAGAGCGCCAATGGGTGCCGGCGCGAGAGCGACAACGAGGCTATCACATCGCCATCGCCGGCAGCGATGAGATTTTGTCGCATCCGATACAATGTCTCCATCAGCACAGCCTGCACGCCCCACAAATAGACGAAACTCCCCGGCTGTCGCGCTCTCTACCGGTCACCGCCCCGCTTGCAACTGCGAGAGAACGCCATGGCCAGCGAAGAAAACGGCAAGACCCCCAACCTCTCCGCCGACGAACAGCGCGACGTCGACGATAGCCAGCCGCCACGCGCGGCCGTGTTGCACGAGATCATCCGCCAGCAAGGCGACCAGGAGCTGGAGCGCAGCGTTGCCGCACTCTGGTGGTCGGCATTGGCCGCCGGCCTGACCATGGGCCTGTCGATGATGGCCATGGGGCTGCTCAGCTCGCGCCTGGCCGGTATCGAAGCGAGCAAGGTGATCAGCAGCCTGGGCTACTCGGCGGGCTTTCTCGCGGTGATCATCGCGCGCCAGCAACTGTTCACCGAAAACACCCTGACCGCCGTGCTGCCGGTGATGAGCAAACCGACCCTGGACAATTTCGGGCGGCTGCTGCGGCTGTGGGCCGTGGTGCTGGCGGGCAACCTGCTCGGCACCCTGTTCGTCGCCTACGTGATGCTGAACCTGCCGATCTTCGACACCCAGACCGACCTGGCCTTTCTCGAGATCGGCCGCAAGGTAATGGAGAACGACCGAGGGCAAATGCTGGCCAAGGGCATCATCTCCGGCTGGATGATCGCCACCATGGTGTGGATGATCCCGTCGATGGAGAACGCCAGGATCGCCATCATCGTGCTCATCACCTACCTGATGGCCCTCGGCGACTTCACCCACATCGTGGTCGGCTCGGTGGAAGTGTCCTACCTGGTGTTCGCCGGCGAAGCCGGCTGGACGCAGTTCCTCGTCCATTTCGCCGGCCCGACGCTGCTGGGCAACATCATCGGCGGCAGCCTGATCTTCGGCCTGCTCAGCCATGCCCAGGTGCGCAGCGAAAGCCCCCGGAGCGAGGGAAGAAAACAGCCCTAGGGTCTGTTGCCGTTTCGGCGCAAGCCGCGTTGTCGCGAGAAATAACCCCCGATTAGGCGCAGGACGCAGGTAATGGTCATTCCCTTACCAAGTCCTGCAACGACAGCGGGGGTTATTTCTCGCACAACCCGCAGGGCCGGGCCAGTTTTTATACGATGCAGCGTTACTCGATGGCTCATTTAGCCCACTAAACTTCGCATCTCGCGCCTCGCCTCGTATAAAAACTGGCTCCGGCGCGGTCGCGACGAAACGGCAACAGACCCTAGGCCGTGGCGTTGAGGGTCTGGCCGGAGGCGGAGGAGCCGCTTTCCGTCAAGGCATCCAGCAACGCGCTATAGGCTTGCGTCAACGCGGCGTTGATGCTGGCAACCTGGGCCTGGGCAGACTGGACCCGAGACTGCGCCGCCTGGTCGTCCGCCGACTTCGCGGCGTCGCGGGTGGCCTTCTCGAGCTCTTGCTGGGCGCGCTTGAGCTGCTCCTCGAGCTCCTTGATCATTTCCTTGGCCGTCTCCACCGCGTCGCTCGAATCGGACGATTCGCTACTGCTGGCTCCCGCTCCCGCTCCCATGCCCAGGACCTGGCGCTGGCTGCCGGCACTGGCCTGCGTCTCGGTCGTGGTCGCATCGCTTTGCGTCGTCGCATCGCTGTCTTGCGTCTGAGTCTGCGTTGAATAGTTGCCGGTGATGGCCAGGTTTGCGCTGATGCTAGTCACTGCGCACCCTCCCGAAGGTGACTGTGCAGAAGTTTTCGGCACCCAGGCGGGAAACTTGAGCCCGTTGGTCGAGTACGAGATGCCTGATCCCTGCACCTGGCAACGCCTCGACGTGCCGCTCGGTCAGCGCTGAAGTGCCGCGCTTTGCCCTGGCCACCAAGCCAGAGGCATAATCGCGGGCCTTGCGATCTTCTTGTTCCCGGCGCGGCTGCGCCAACGACCCATAGGCAAACCAGACAATGCGCATCCTGATCACCGGCGGTGCCGGCTTCATCGGCTCGGCCCTGATTCGACACCTGATCGGCCATACCGAACACAGCGTGCTCAACGTCGACAAGCTCACCTACGCCGGCAACCTGGAATCACTGGCCAGCGTCGCCGACGATCCGCGCTACCGTTTCCTCCAGGCCGATATCGCCGACCAGGACGTGATCGGCAAGGCCCTCGCCGAATTCCAGCCCGACGCGGTGATGCACCTGGCCGCCGAGTCCCACGTCGACCGTTCCATCGACGGCCCGGCCGACTTCATCCAGACCAACATCGTCGGCACCTACGCCCTGCTGGAAAGCGTACGCGCCTACTGGTCGAAGCGACCCGAGCCGCAGCGCCAAGCGTTCCGCTTCCACCATATTTCCACCGACGAGGTGTACGGCGACCTGCATGGCGCGGACGACCTGTTCCGCGAGGACACCCCCTACGCCCCCAGCTCGCCCTATTCGGCGAGCAAGGCGGCCTCCGACCACCTGGTCCGCGCCTGGCACCGCACCTATGGGCTGCCGGTGCTGGTCAGCAATTGCTCGAACAACTACGGCCCCTATCACTTCCCCGAGAAGCTGATCCCGCTGGTGATCCTCAACGCCCTCGAAGGCAAGCCGCTGCCGGTCTATGGCGACGGCTCCCAGGTGCGCGACTGGCTGTTCGTCGAGGACCACGCCCGCGCCCTGCTCGAAGTGGTGACCCGTGGCGTGGTCGGCGAGACCTACAATATCGGCGGTCACAACGAGCAGAAGAACATCGACGTGGTGCGCGCCATCTGCGCCCTGCTCGACGAACTGGCACCGAACACGCCCAGCGGCCTCGGCCGCTATGACGAACTGATCACCTTCGTCAGCGACCGCCCCGGGCATGATCGCCGCTATGCCATCGACGCCGGCAAGATCGAGCGCGACCTCGGTTGGAAGCCCGCGGAAACCTTCGCCAGCGGCCTGCGCAAGACCGTACGCTGGTACCTCGACAACCTCGACTGGTGCCGCCACGTGCAGGACGGCAGCTACCAGCGCGAACGCCTCGGCGCGATCAAGGAGCAACACGCATGAAAGGCATCGTTCTCGCCGGCGGTTCCGGCACACGCCTGCACCCCATCACCCTGGGCATCTCCAAGCAGTTGCTGCCGATCTACGACAAGCCGATGGTGTATTACCCGATCTCGGTGCTGATGCTCGCCGGCATCCGCGAGATCCTGATCATCTCCACGCCCCACGATCTGCCGCACTTCCAGAAAATGCTCGGTGACGGCAGCCAGTTCGGCGTGCATTTCGAGTACGCCGAGCAGCCCTCGCCAGACGGCCTGGCCCAGGCCTTCCTGATCGGCGAAGCGTTCATTGGCAACGACCCGGTGTGCCTGATCCTCGGCGACAACATCTTCCACGGCCAGCACTTCACCGAACAGTTGCAGCGCGCCGCCTCGCACCCGCACGGCGCCACCGTGTTCGGCTACTGGGTCAAGGACCCGCAGCGCTTCGGCGTGGTCGAGTTCGACGAGCATGGCCGAGCCGTTTCCATCGAAGAGAAGCCAGCCCAGCCGAAATCGCCCTACGCGGTCACCGGCCTGTACTTCTACGACAACGCGGTGATCGAGGTCGCCCGCTCGATCAAGCCTTCGCCACGCGGCGAACTGGAGATCACCGACGTCAACAACGTCTACCTGCAACGCGGCGCGCTGCGGGTGGAGAAGCTCGGTCGTGGTTTCGCCTGGCTCGACACCGGCACCCATGACAGCCTGCTCGAAGCCTCGCAATACGTGCAGACCATCGAACATCGCCAGGGCCTGAAGGTCGCCTGCCTGGAAGAGATCGCCTTCCAGCAGGGCTGGATCGACCGCGAACGCCTGCTGGCCCAGGCCAAGGCCTTCGGCAAGACCGGCTACGGCCAGTACCTGGCGCAACTGGCGGGAGAATCGGCATGAAGCTGACCGAGACCGCCATCCCCGGCGTGCTGATCCTCGAACCCAAGGTGTTCGGCGACGAGCGCGGTTTCTTCTACGAGAGTTTCAACGCGCGGGCCTTCGCCGACGCCACCGGCATCGCCGCGACCTTCGTCCAGGACAACCACTCGCGCTCCCAGCGCGGCGTGCTGCGCGGGCTGCACTACCAGGTGCGACAGGCCCAGGGCAAGCTGGTGCGGGTGGTCGCCGGCGAAGTGCTGGATATCGCCGTGGACATCCGCCGTGCCTCGCCGACCTTCGGCAACTGGGTCGGCGTGCGCCTGTCGGCCGAGAACAAGCGTCAGTTCTGGGTGCCGGAAGGTTTCGCCCACGGTTTCGTGGTGCTCAGCGAATCCGCCGAGTTCCTCTACAAGACCACCGACTACTATGCGCCCGAGCACGAGCGCTGCATTCGCTGGGACGACCCGAGCCTGGCCATCGACTGGGAGTTGGAACAGGCGCCGACGCTATCGACCAAGGACCAGGCCGGCCTGAGCCTGGCCGACGCGGAGCTGTTCCCATGAGCATCCTGCTGATCGGCCGCAACGGCCAGGTGGCCCGCGAACTGCAACTGTGCCTTCGCGACCAGCCGCTGGTGGTACTCGGCCAGCAGCAACTGGACCTCGGCGACGCCGCCGCCATCCGCCGCCAGGTGCGCGAGCTGCGCCCGCAACTGATCATCAACGCCGCCGCCTACACCGCCGTCGACCAGGCCGAGCAGGACGCCGACAACGCCTTCGCGATCAATGCCAGCGCGCCTGGCGTACTCGCTGAGGAAGCCGCTGGACTCGGCGCGCCGCTGATCCATTACTCCACCGACTATGTGTTCGACGGCAGCAAGACCGCCCCCTACGTCGAGACGGACGAAACCGCGCCGCTCAACGTCTATGGCCGCAGCAAGCTGGCGGGCGAGCAGGCGATCCGCGCGGTCGGCGGCGAGCACCTGATCCTGCGCACCAGTTGGGTCTATGCCAGCCACGGGCGCAATTTCCTGCTGACCATGCAGCGCCTGCTGCAGGAGCGCGAGGAGTTGAAGGTGGTCGACGACCAGATCGGCGCGCCGACCTGGGCCGGCACCATCGCCGCGACCACCCTGCGCCTGGTCGAGCATTGGCAGAACGGCAATGCCGGGCCATGGGGCGTCTATCACTTGAGCGGCCTGGGCGAAACCTCGTGGTTCGGTTTCGCCAGTGCCATCGGCGAACGCCTGCGCGCCGCCGGCAAGCCCTGTGCCCGGTTGCTGCCGATCCCGGCCAGCGCCTACCCGACGCCGGCGCAGCGCCCCGCCAACTCGCGCCTCGATTGCAGCCATTTGCAACAGGCGTGGCAGGTAACGCTGCCTGACTGGCAGGCGGCGCTGGATGAGTGCCTGGTGAGCCAACGATAGGCTGGGGCACGCCAGCGACTCAGCGCGGCCCCAGCGCAGCGGCATGATGGTTGTTTCAGGTTCCCCGGCGCTTTCGACCAGCCGCTCCATCGCGTGGCAAAGGCTCGTGCATAATTACCCCTCGTCCCGAATCGAGCGCCGCATGCCCCAGACCCTCACTCCCCGTCGCCCGCGCTGGCGCCATCTGGTGCTCCTGGCCCTGGTCCTGGCGCCGCTGCTGTGGCCCTTGCAGCACCTGGCCGAGCGGTATTACCGCGATGAGTTGGTCAAGCAGAACCGCCAGACCCTCGACCTCTACGTCGCCAACCTGCTCGGCACCCTGCGCCGCTTCGAAGTGCTGCCGGCGATCCTCGGCGCCCTGCCGGAGCTGCGCGGCGTGCTGCAGGCACCGCTCGACCCGGTCGCCACCGACACGGCCAACAGCCAGCTCCTGCATATCCGCGAGCAGACCGGCGCCGACGTGATCTACATGATGGACGCCACCGGCACCACCCGCGCCTCGTCCAATTATCGACAGGCCGACAGCTTCATCGGCCGCGACTTCACCTACCGTCCCTACTACCAGAACGCCATCGAGGGCCACCTCGGGCGCTTCTTCGGCCTCGGCACGACCTCGGGCAAACGGGGCTATTACTTCGCCGCCGGCATTCGCGACGGCGCGCTCAAGCTCGGCGTGCTGGTGCTCAAGGTCGACCTCGACTTCACCGAAACCCTGTGGGGCCAGACCCCGGAGCAACTGCTGGTCACCGACCGCAACGGCGTGGTCATCCTTACCTCGAACCCGGCCTGGCGTTTTCGCGCGACGCGCCCGCTGAGCGAGGACGAGCTCAAGGAAATCGCCGCCGACCAGCCCTACCCGACCGCCGAGCCCCGCCTGTTGCAACTCGACACCCGGCGCTGGCTGGTGCAAAGCCGCGAACTCGACGAGATCGGCTGGACGGTCAGCATCCTCGCGCCGCGCAGCCAGGTGCAGCGCCAGGTACAGACCGTGCTGATCATCGGTGGCGCCAGCCTGCTCGCCCTGCTCCTGCTGCTCGGCCTGCTGCTGCAACGTCGCCGTCACTACATCGAGCGGATCATCCTCGATGCCCGCGCCAAGCATCAGCTGGAACTGCGCGTGGCCGAGCGCACCCGTGACCTGGAAACGCTCAACAACCGCCTCAAGGACGAAGTCCTCGAACGCGAGCAGGCCCAGCAGAAACTGGTGCGCACCCAGGACGAACTGGTCCAGGCCGGCAAGCTCTCGGCCCTCGGCACCATGTCGGCGAGCATCAGCCACGAACTCAACCAGCCGCTGGCGGCGATTCGCAGCTACGCCGACAACGCCGGCGTGCTGCTCGATCACCAGCGCACCGACGACGCACGCAACAACCTGCGCCAGATCAGCGACCTGACCGGGCGCATGGCCTCGATCATCGCCCACCTGCGCGCCTTCGCCCGGCGCGATCGCCATGCGCCGGAGAGCGTGGCCCTGCAACCGGCCCTGGAGGATGCCCTGGCCCTGGTCGCCAAGCGTCGCCGGGAAATGGACGTGGAACTGATCCGCGACCTGCCCGAGGCGCCGTTCTGGGTCCAGGCCGGCGAGACCCGCCTGCGCCAGGTACTCGGCAACCTGCTGGCCAACGCCCTCGACGCCCTCGCCGAAAAAGGCCCGCCACGCCGGCTGTGGATAAGCGCCGAGCAAAGTACCGACGGCGTGCGCCTGCACCTGCGCGACAATGGCCCGGGGTTTTCCGCCGAAGCCTTGCAGCACGCCCGCGAACCGTTCTTCACCACCAAGACCCGCACCCAGGGCCTCGGCCTCGGCCTGGCCATCTGCGAGACACTGATGCGTGCCCTCGGCGGCGAACTGCTGCTGGGCAACCACCCGCAAGGCGGCGCCTTGATCACCCTCTACCTGCGCAATGCCACGCCAGGCTCAAGCCCGCAATCCGCCGAGGATTATCTGCATGAGTAAGCCCATCGACAGCCGTACCCAGGTCCTGTTGATCGACGACGATCCACACCTGCGCGAAGCGCTGAGCCAGACCCTCGACCTGGCCGGCTTTCGCGTCGAAACCCAGGCCAGCGCCGAAGGCCTGGCCGAACGCATCGAGGCCGACTGGCCTGGCGTGGTGGTCAGCGACATCCGCATGCAGGGGCTCGACGGCCTGCAACTGCTGCGCCTGCTGCACGAGCGCGACAGTGAACTGCCGGTGCTGCTGATCACCGGCCACGGCGACGTGCCCCTGGCGGTGCAGGCCATGCGCGCCGGCGCCTATGACTTCCTGGAAAAGCCCTTCCCCAGCGACGACCTGCTCGACAGCGTGCGCCGCGCCCTCGACCTGCGCCGCCTGGTGCTGGACAACCGCAGCCTGCGCCTGGCCCTGACCGATCGCCAGCAACTCGGCTCGCGGCTGATCGGCCAGTCGGCACCGATGCAGCGCCTGCGCGAGCAGGTCGGCGCCCTCGCGGCGATCAACACCGACGTGCTGATCCTCGGCGAGACCGGCGCCGGCAAGGAAGTGGTGGCCCGTGCCCTGCACGACCTGTCGTCGCGGCGCAACGGCCCATTCGTGGCGATCAACGCCGGCGCGCTGGCCGAGTCGGTGGTCGAGAGCGAGCTGTTCGGCCACGAGTCAGGCGCCTTCACCGGCGCGCAGAAACGCCGCATCGGCAAGTTCGAATTCGCCAACGGCGGCACCCTGTTCCTCGATGAAATCGAAAGCATGAGCCTGGACGTGCAGGTCAAGCTGCTGCGCCTGTTGCAGGAACGCATGGTCGAGCGCCTCGGCGGCAACCAGTTGATCCCGCTGGACATCCGGGTGATCGCGGCGACCAAGGAAAACCTGCGCGTCGCCGCCGACCAGGGCCGCTTCCGCGCCGACCTGTACTATCGCCTCAACGTCGCCCCCTTGCGCATTCCGCCCTTGCGCGAGCGTGACGGCGACATCCTCCTGCTGTTCCAGCACCATGTCGATGCCGCCGCCCAGCGCCACGGCCTGGCGCCACGCGAGCTGCCCGCCGCGCTGCGCCCGCAACTGCTCAGCTACGCCTGGCCAGGCAACGTGCGCGAGCTGCAGAACACCGCCGAGCGCTTCGCCCTCGGCCTGGACACCGGCCTGGACAACGCCCCCGTGGGGGACAGTGTGGAGACCAGCCCCGGCATGGGCCTGAGCGAACAGGTCGAAGCCTATGAACGCGCCTTGATCAGCGCCGAGATGGCCAAGTCGCACAACTCCCTGCGCAGCCTCGCCGAAGCCCTCGGCATCGCGCGCAAGACCCTGCACGACAAACTGCGCAAGCACGGCCTGGATTTCGCCGGCAGCCAGAACGATGACAATGACTAAAGCTGCTCACGATCTCGCGAGCTCGTTCGAATGGCTGCTTCGGGGCAGGAGCGGACGTTCGTCCGATGATCGGTTTATATCCTCGTCATTCCCGCGAAGGCGGGAACCCAAAAAAGCGCTTCTGGATTCCCGCCTTCGCGGGAATGACGGTGAAATACACCGCGTAAGAACGGTCATCACATGAATGTCCGCTCCTGCCTCAACGCTGCCTGAGGAGCCGATCTTAGATCGTGAACAGCGTCCAAGGGGGTTCTCCTCTCTTATCTAAAACCACACAATGCAAGTGACTTGGCGGTCATGCACCGCGTCAACAGCCTTATCCCGATTCTGATGAGTCGCCACCCGGCACATGCCGTCTGGCCGCCGGGGCTTTTCGTCGCCAACGAAGCCCCGCCGCCTGGCCGCGACATGGCCGACTGAAGGAGTTCCGCGTGATGTCACGACTACCCGTCATCGTCGGTTTCGGCGGCTACAACGCCGCGGGCAGGAGTTCGTTCCACCACGGCTTTCGCCGCACCATCCTCGAATCGCTGAACAGCCAGGCCCGCCAGGAGACCCTCGCCGGCCTGGCGGTGATGATGAAACTGGTCGAAGTACGCGATGGTCGCCATTGCGATGCCGACGGCAACCCGCTGAGCCTGGCCGAGATCGAGAACCGCCACGCCACCGCCATCCTCGACGGTACCCTGGTGCGCCGTATCGAACTGCGCCACTTGGATGTCGACGCCGCCCACTGGCAGAAGAACCTCAGCATCAGCAACGCCCAGTTCACCACCCTGCGCAAACAATTGCCCGAGCCATTGCCGGCCAACTGGATCATTGAGGAACTGGAAGACGGCCAGGTGCTGGTCACCCTGCAGGACAGCTGCGACATCAAGGTCGACAGCTACCGCGCCCTGCCGGTGAAGTCCGCCGGCCAGTTGCCCAGCGGCTTCGAGCCGGGCGAGCTGTACAACTCGCGCTTCCATCCGCGTGGCCTGCAATTGTCCGTGGTCGCCGCCACCGATGCGCTGCGCTCCACCGGCATCCCGTGGACGCGCATCCTCGAAGAAGTGCAGCCCGACGAAGTCGCGGTGTTCGCCGGCAGCATCATGAGCCAGCTCGACGAGAACGGCTTCGGCGGCATGATGCAGTCGCGCCTCAAAGGCGGCCGCGTCACCGCCAAGCAGTGCCCGCTGGGCCTCAACACCATGCCGGCCGACTTCATCAACGCCTACGTGCTCGGCAGCGTCGGCACCACCGGCAGCGTCACCGGCGCCTGCGCTACCTTCCTCTACAACCTGCAGAAAGGCATCGACCTGATCGTCAGCGGCCAGGCCCGCGTGGTGCTGGTCGGCAATGCCGAGGCGCCGCTGACCCAGGAATGCATCGACGGCTACGGGGCCATGGGCGCCCTGGCCACCGAGGAAGGCCTGCGCAAGGTCGGCGGCAGCGACGAGGTCGATTTCCGCCGCGCCAGCCGCCCGTTCGGCGACAACTGCGGCTTCACCCTGTCCGAGTCCGCGCAGTTCGTGGTGCTGATGGACGACGAGCTGGCCCTGGCCCTCGGCGCCGATATCCATGGCGCCGCCACCGACGTGTTCATCAACGCCGACGGCTACAAGAAATCCATCTCCGCGCCAGGCCCGGGCAACTACCTGACCCTGGCCAAGGCCGCCGCCGCCGCCGCGCAACTGGTCGGCATCGACGGCGTGCGCCAGCACAGCTTCGTGCATGCCCACGGTTCCAGCACCCCGGCCAACCGCATCACCGAGTCCGAGTTGCTCGACCGCGTCGCGGCTGTGTTCGGCATCGAGAACTGGCCGATCACCGCGGTCAAGGCCTTCGTCGGCCACTCCCTGGCCAGCGCCAGCGCCGACCAGGTGATCGCCGCCCTGGGTTCGTTCCGCTACGGCGTGGTGCCCGGCATCAAGACCATCGACAAGGTCGCCGATGACGTGCACCAGCGCCACCTGAGCCTGAGCACCCGGGACCGCGAGATCGCCGGACTGGAAGTGTGCTTCATCAACTCCAAGGGCTTCGGCGGCAACAACGCCACTGGCGTGATCCTCGCCCCCTCGGTGGTCGAACGCATGCTGCGCAAGCGCCACGGCGAAGCCGCCTTCGCCGCCTGGCAGGCCCGCCGCGAAACCACTCGCGCCAACGCCCAGGCCTATGACGAACAGGCGCTGCATGGCCAGTTCGACATCCTCTACAACTTCGGCAACGACCTGATCGACGATCAGCAGTTGCAGATCAGTGAAGAGCAGATCCAGGTGCCAGGCTTCAACCAGCCGCTGGTGTTCAAGAAGGACGCGCGTTTCAGCGATATGGTCTGAAGGGACGTGCGTAGGATTGGGCGAACCGCGTAGTAGTTGTAGGGTGGACCGGGGCGCGTTGCCAACGCGAAGCTTGTCCACCGTTACACCGACGCTATGGAGAGCTCTCAGGTTCACGATGGCTCGCTCTGGTGGACAAGCTTCGCGTTGTCCACCCTACGAACTGCGCCTCTCGGCCCACCCTACGAACTCAACCCATCCTACGCGAGCGGTTACTTCGCGGCTTCGCGCAGCAACACCTCGCGCCAGCTCGCGTTGCGCGGCAGGCACAGGAACGATGGATTGAGGAAGGACTCGCGAGCCTCGTAGGTCAGCCCCTGGCCCTGCACGTCGAGCACTTCGCCACCGGCGCCTTCGAGCACGCCCTGGGCGGCGGCGGTGTCCCATTGCGAGGTCGGCGCCAGGCGTGGATAGCAGTCGGCCTCGCCTTCAGCCAGCAGGCAGAACTTCAGCGAGCTGCCGATATTGGCCAGGCGCAACTGGCCAAGATGTTCGCCCAGGCCTTGCAACAGGCGCTCCTGCTCAGGACTCGAATGGCGTTTGCTGGCAACCACGGTAAAGGGCTGCCCGGCGGCATGCGCGCGCACGGAGATGGCCTCGGGCTCGCCAGCCACCTCGCGGCGCCAGGCACCGAAATCCGCACCGCCGTAATAGCAACGGCCGCTGACCGGGATGCCGACCACGCCGAACACCACCCTGCCCGCCTCGACCAGCGCGACATTGACGGTGAACTCGTCGCTGCCGGCGATGAATTCCTTGGTGCCATCCAGTGGATCGACCACCCACCAGCGCCGCCATGTGCTCCGCTCGGCCAGCGGAATGTCGGCCGCTTCTTCGGAGAGCACCGGAATGTCGCCGGCCAACGCGACCAGCCCTTCAGCCAGTACCTTGTGGGCCGCCAGGTCGGCGGCGGTCACCGGCGAGGCGTCGGCCTTCTCGCTGACCGCCACGCCAGAACGCCAATACGGCAGGATCACCTGGCCAGCCTGCTGGACCAGGTCGATGACCGCCGGCAGATAGGAATGGCTCACGGCTTGAACTCGCCACGCTGGGTGAGCAGGTCGCGCACCAGGTACAGGGCGGCCAGAGCGCGGCCTTCGGAAAACTGCGGGTTCCGTACCAGGCCACTCAGCTCACGCAGGCTGACCTTGTCGACGCGCATCGGCTCGGGCTCGTCGCCGGCCAGGCGCTCCTCATGGAGGTCGCGGGCCAGCACCACCTGGATCATCTGGCTCATGTAGCCGGGCGACAGGCTCAGCTCGGCGATCCACTCCAGGCGCTGGGCGCCGAAGCCGGCCTCCTCCTTGAGTTCGCGGTTGGCGGCGAGCAGCGCGTCCTCATTCGCCTCGATCAGGCCCTTGGGCAGCGACAGTTGATAATCCTCGGTGCCGCCACAGTACTCCTCGACCAGCACGGCGTGCTCGTCGTCGAGCATCGCCACCACCATCACCGCACCATGGCCGTGGCCACGGCTGGCCAGGCGTTCGTAGGTGCGCTCGACCCCGTTGCTGAAACGCAGCTGCATTTGCTCGACACGGAACAGGCGACTGCTCGCCACGATCTCGCGGGCCAGCACGACAGGTTTCTCACGCATGGGCTCACTCCTGGAAACGAGCGCGTATCATACCCTGGCTCGCTGGATTGTCCCCGCCATCGGGCATATTTTGTCACCTTGAGCCGCGAGCCCTGCCCAATCATGCCAACACTGCCCTGGAGCGAGATCGACACCGTCCTGCTGGACATGGACGGCACCCTGCTCGACCTGCACTTCGACAACCACTTCTGGCTGCATCACCTGCCGCAGCGCTACGCCGAGACCCACGGCATCAGCCGCGCGGCGGCCGATGCCGAGATCCTGCCGCTGTTCCGCGGGCAGGCCGGCCAGTTGAACTGGTATTGCACGGACTTCTGGACCCGCGAGCTGAAGCTGTCGATCCATGACCTCAAGCGCGAAGTCGCCCACCTGATCGCCCTGCGCCCGGACGCCGACACCTTCCTCGCCG
Source organism: Pseudomonas sp. LRF_L74 (assembly GCF_965644255.1). Lineage (NCBI taxonomy): Bacteria > Pseudomonadati > Pseudomonadota > Gammaproteobacteria > Pseudomonadales > Pseudomonadaceae > Pseudomonas > Pseudomonas sp. LRF_L74. The sequence continues at coordinate 86,795 of NZ_CBFFRH010000001.1, forward strand.
CGATCAAGGCCGCCGGCAAGCAGGTGGTGATGATCACCAACGCCCACCGCGACTCGCTGTCGCTGAAGATGGAACGGGTCGAACTGGCGCCCTATTTCGACCGCCTGATCAGCAGCCACGACTACGGCTTTCCCAAGGAGGACCAGCAGTTCTGGTTCGCCCTCAGGCAGGACGTGGACTTCGAACCGGCGCGCAGCCTGTTCATCGACGACAACCTGCCGATCCTGCGCAGTGCCCGCCAGTTCGGTGTCGCCCACCTGCTCGGCGTATGCCAGCCAGACAGCCAGGGACCGCTGAAGGACACCGAGGAATTCGAGGCGGTGGCGGATTATCGGGCGCTGTTGCGCGAGCTTTGAGCTGGAAGCGATTTGAGCATGGACGCGCCACATCGCTCGTCAAGCGCTCGCTTCCGGCTTCAAAGCCCTTCCCGGCGCAAGCTCGCCGCCGTGAAGTCGCCCTTGCTCAGCCTGACATTGAAGTCGTACATCGGCTCGTTGTTGTCCAGGCCATCGACGAAGTAGCGCTGGCCGGGGAAGTCGTAGATCGCTTCCAAGGTGCTGCTGAACATCGGCACGTCGTAGTAGCTGATCGGATGGCTTTCCTGCAGGCCGACCAGTTCGCCGGACTTGTCGTACAGGTCGACGCTGAGAATCTGCCAACTGTCCTCGTCGATGTAGAAGCGACGCTTGGCGTAGCGATGGCTGAAGCCCTTGCGCAGGTCGGCCTCGACCACCCAGACCCGGTGCAGCTCGTAGCGCAACAGCTGCGGGTTGACGCTCTGCGGCTTGACGATGTCGTCGTAGGGGATGCCCTTCTGGTGCACGGCATAGCTGTTGTACGGCACGAGCATTTCCTGCTTGCCGATCAACGTCCACTCGTAGCGATCCGGTGCGCCGTTGTAGGTATCGACCACGTCGGCGGTGGCCATGCCGCTGGTGTCCGGCTGCAGCGCATCGTAGGCCAGGGTCGGCAGGCGGCGCACCCGGCGTTCGCCACGGCTGTAGCGCCAGGCCTTGCGCAGGGCCAGCACCTGGTCGAGGGTTTCCTGCACCACCAGGGCCGAGCCGGCCAGCTTGCTCGGCGCGATGACCTGGTATTTGTAGAAGAACAGGGTGTTGTCCAGGTCGGTCGGCATCACCCCGGCGCGGCCGTAGACGAACATGATCTCCAGGTCACGCTTGAGCAGGGTGTAGGCGCCGCCCTTGAGCACCGCCGCCTGGTTGGTGAGCATCCGCGCCTGGTCGCCGCGATAGCGCATGATGTGATTCCAGATCACCTCCACGCCGCTCTGCGGAAAGGGAAACGGAATACCCGCCGCCGCGCCTTCCACACCGTTGCCACCGGCGATCAGCGACGCATGACTGGCGTTGTAGCGGGTGGCGTCGTAGATGCGTTGGGGCGCGGCGGCGCTGCGGTGGCTCGGCAGGACCCGCAGGAAATAGCCCGGCTGCTCGGTCAGCAGCTTCTGCTGGCCAGGACTGAGCAGGTTCTTGTACTGCGCCAGATTGCCGTGGCTGACGCGGTACAGCTCGGCATCGGCGGCATAGGGATCGGGATGGTGCATGCCCGCCTGGTAGCCGGGAGGCGGCGTGGCCAGGCCACCGTTCCAGGCCGGGATGGTGCCAACGGCATTGCCGGCGCGAATGGCGCCGAGAGGCGTCAGGTCCTCGCCCAGGCGCCGGGCCTGGTCGGCATCGACCTGGGCCTGGGCGGAAAAAGTGGCGGCAGCGAACAACAGGGTTGCGGCAAATCTCGACACAATGCGCTCCTTGCGGCACGGGCAGGCGTGCCACTGCGTTATTGCGGACGCCTGGGCAGGCGCCGCTGTTATCAGGTCGCTATTCGGTGAGCATGCGGCCATCCTGGCCATGCCGGCATTACCCCCTGGTCCGCCAGGGGGAAAAACGGATCAATCGACGCGTTCGAACTTGATGTCCCAGACGCCATGCCCGAGGCGCTCGCCGCGCCGTTCGAACTTGGTCACCGGGCGCTCGGCCGGGCGCTCCACGCAGCCACCCTCGGCTGCCTGGTTACGATAACCGGGGGCGGCGTTCATGACTTCCAACATATGTTCCGCGTATGGCTGCCAATCAGTGGCCATGTGCAGCACGCCGCCGATCTTCAGCTTGCCGCGCACCAGCTCGGCGAACGCCGGCTGGACGATGCGCCGCTTGTGATGGCGCGACTTGTGCCACGGATCGGGGAAGAACAGCAGCAGGCGGTCGAGGCTGGCGTCGGCGATACAGTCGCGCAGCACCTCGATGGCGTCGCAGCTGTAGACGCGGATGTTGCTCAGTTCCTGGGCCAGCACGCCGCTGAGCAACGCCCCGACACCGGGTGTGTGCACCTCGACGCCGATGAAGTCTTGCTCCGGCGCCGCTGCGGCCATTTCCAGGGTGGAATGGCCCATGCCGAAGCCGATCTCGAAGGTACGCGGCGCGCTGCGGCCGAACACCTGGTCGAAGTCGGGCGCGCCATCGGCCAGCTCCAGGCCGAACTTCGGCCAGCCGACATCGAGGCCACGCTGCTGGCCGACGGTGGTGCGCCCGGTGCGCATGACGAAGCTCTTGATGGTGCGCATTGGGCGAGCGTTGTCACCGCTCTCGATGTGTTCGCCGGTGTCGGCTGGTTCTTGCTCGGTCATTGCGGATATCCATGGAGAGTGCGCGGTGCACTCCATTATGTTGAGTTCTGTTGACGCGGCGCCGCCCCAACCGCGCCGTTGGGGCAGGGCCAAGGGCGGCCGGAAAGCTATTTTTACCGTCACTCCCGCGCAGGCGGGAATGACGGCCGCGCTCAGCGAATCAGCCCTTCCAGCGGCGACGAGGCGCTGGCATACAGCTTCTTCGGCATGCGCCCGGCCAGGTAGGCCATGCGCCCGGCGATGATCGCGTGCTTCATCGCCTCGCCCATCAGCACCGGGTTCTGCGCGTGGGCGATGGCGCTGTTCATCAGCACCGCCTCGCAGCCCAGCTCCATGGCGATGGTGGCGTCCGACGCGGTGCCGACACCGGCATCCACCAGCACCGGCACCTTGGCCTCTTCGAGGATGATGCGCAGGTTGTAGGGGTTGCAGATGCCAAGGCCGGTGCCGATCAGGCCGGCCAGCGGCATCACCGCGATGCAGCCCATCTCGGCCAGCTGGCGAGCGATGATCGGGTCGTCGCTGGTGTAGACCATCACGTCGAAGCCGTCCTTGACCAGCACTTCGGCGGCCTTGAGGGTTTCGATGACGTTGGGGAACAGGGTCTTCTGGTCGGCCAGCACTTCCAGCTTGACCAGCGTGTGGCCGTCGAGCAGTTCGCGGGCCAGGCGGCAGGTGCGCACCGCCTCGACCGCGTCGAAGCAGCCGGCGGTGTTCGGCAGGATGGTGTACTTCTCGGGGCTGATCACGTCCAGCAGGTTCGGCTCGCCTGGGTTCTGGCCGATGTTGGTGCGACGCACGGCGACGGTGACGATCTCGGCGCCCGAGGCTTCGATGGCCTGGCGGGTTTCCTCCAGGTCCTTGTACTTGCCGGTGCCGACCAGCAAACGCGATGCGTAGGTCTTGCCGGCGAGGGTGAACGGCTTGTCGATGATGGCGCTCATGGGCGGCTCCTCGAAAATGAACGATGACTGGGCGGACGAACCAGACCGCGCTAGCCGCCGCCGATGGCGTGGACGATTTCCAGCTGGTCGCCCTCGCGCAGGACGGTCTCGGCATGCTGGCTGCGCGGCACGATGTCGAGGTTCAGTTCGACGGCCACGCGGCGGCCGGTCAATTGCATGACGTCGATGAGATCGGCGACGGTCTGGCCGTCGGGCAATTCGCGAGGCTCGCCGTTCAACTGGATGCGCATGGGCAATCGTCGGGTCTTGAAAAGGGCCCGCATTCTAGCCCGAAGCCCCTTCGCGACCAAGGCACCGTTCATCACGGATATCGGATCGCTCCCACGTGACGCGTGGGCGCGATCATCTGGCCTCAAACCGAACGCCAGGCCAGCAGCCCCAGGCAGGCCCAACCGACGAGAAACGCGGCGCCGCCAATCGGCGTGATGATGCCGAGCTTGCCCAGGCCGCTCAGCGTCAGCACATAGAGGCTGCCGGAGAACAACAGGATACCGCTGGCGAACGACCAGCCGGCGACGTTCACCAGGCGCCCCGGGGCCTGGGCCGCCAGCAGCGCCACGCCGAACAGGGCCAGGGCATGGATCAACTGGTACAGCACGCCGGTATGGAAGATCGCCAGGTACTCCGGGCTCAGGCGATTCTTCAGCCCATGGGCGGCAAAGGCCCCCAGGCCGACACCGGTGAAACCGGCGAACGCAGCCAGCAACAAAAAGATTCGAGACATGATTAACCCCAGACAGACGAAACGCGGCCGCTATAATGGCGCGCTCCTCCACTCGGGCCAAGCCATTCATGCTGCGCAAACTCCTCCGCCGCCTGTTCAAGCTGCTGCTCTGGTTCATCGCCGGCTCGGCGCTGCTGGTACTCGCCCTGCGCTGGATCAACCCGCCGGGCACGGCGCTGATGGTCGAACGCAAGGTCGAATCCTGGATCGACGGCAAGCCCATCGACCTGCAGCGCACCTGGCGGCCGTACCGCGAAATCTCCGACAACCTGAAGATCGCCGTGATCGCCGGCGAGGACCAGAAGTTCGCCGAGCACTGGGGCTTCGACGTCGCGGCCATCCAGCAGGCCTTCAGCCATAACGAGCAAGGCGGCAGCGTGCGCGGCGCCAGCACCCTCAGCCAGCAAGTGTCGAAGAACCTGTTTCTCTGGCCGGGCCGCAGTTGGCTGCGCAAAGGCCTGGAAGCCTGGTTCACCCTGCTCATCGAACTGCTGTGGTCGAAGGAACGTATCCTCGAGGTGTACCTGAACAGCGTCGAATGGGGCGACGGCGTGTTCGGTGCGGAAGCGGCCGCCAAGCACCACTTCGGCGTCGGCGCGCCCTACCTGTCGCGCCAGCAGGCCAGCCAGCTCGCCGCCGTGCTGCCCAACCCGCGCGAGTGGAGCGCCAGCCGGCCGAGCACCTATGTGGCGGGGCGCGCCGGCTGGATTCGCCGGCAGATGAGCCAGCTTGGCGGCAGCCATTATCTGGATTTGCTCAAGATACCGAGGTGGTGACGGCCGAGCGACGAGCAGGCCGCTCCGCCACCCAGATGCACGCGGCCATCAGGCCGACCCCGGCCATCTGCAACAGCCCCAGGCGTTCGCCATAGGCCAGCCAGTCGACGACGATGGCCACAGCCGGGTAGATGAATTGCAGCACGGCGATGCGGTCGGTGCTCAGGCGAGTGATGCCGGCGTACATCAGGGTGTAGGCCACGCCGGTGTGGATCAGCCCGAGGCCGGACAGCCACAGCCAACTCGCCCCCCACTCCGGCCAACCGTGCATCAGCGGCCAGGCGAGCAGGACCAGGCCACCGATCAGGCACTGCCACCAGGCCAGTACGCCGGGGCCGATGTCGCGCAAGCCTTTGGCCAGGATCGTCACCCAGGCCGTACACAGCGCGCCGAGCATGCACAGCAACACGCCCCACCAGTAGCCCGCGCGGGCCGGCTGCGCATCGAACAGCCGCTCCAGCGTGCCGGTGGCCAGCACCAGGCCGAACATGGCGATCAGCACGCAGACCACGCGTCGCCCGGCCACCGCCTCCTTCAACCAGAAGGCGCCCAGCAGCAACAGCCACAACGGCTGGACATGGAACAGCACCACCGCCACGCCCGCCGCCAGGTACTGCATGGCGCTGAAGAACAGCACCCAGCTCATCACCATCAGGCTGCCAGCCAGCAATGCGCGTGGCGCGTTGGCGCGGGTCAGGCGGATATCGCTGAGCCGACCACGCCATAGCAACCACAGGCTCAGGCCGAGCAGGCCGAAGGCACAGCGGAACCAGGTAGTGGTCAGCGGATCGACACCCGCCTCGTGGACGAACAGGCCGATGCTGCCGAGTAGCAGATTACCCGTGACGAAGGGCACGATGCCGCCGATGTGAGTGCGTTGTGTATTCATGACGGCGAGTCTGGCGCTGCATCGATTCGACGTTAAGCGCATAATTCACCACGCAAGCATTCGCTTATCGAATGGATGGACGCCATGTCTCAACAAGATCTGCAGCTCGACTGGCTCAAGTGTTTCGTCGCCGTGGTGGATGCCGGTTCGCTGTCCAGCGCGGCCAACGAAGTGCACCGCTCGCAATCGGCGGTGAGCATGCAATTGAAGAAACTGGAGTCGGCCCTGGGCTGCCAGGTGCTGCTGCGCAGCTCGCGCCAATTGCAACTGACCCAGGAGGGCCAGACCCTGCTCGGCTACGCCCGGCGCATGCTCGACCTGCACGGAGAGGCGCAATCGGCGTTCCACGGCCAGGCGCTGACCGGGCAGATCCGCCTCGGCGTGCCGGACGACTACGCACGCAAGTACCTCACCCCGGTGCTCAAGCGCTTCGCGCCACGGCATGGCGGCGTCGAGATCGAGCTGAGCTGCGAGCAATCCACCGCGCTGATCCCCAAGGTCGCGCGTGGCGAGCTGGACCTTGCCTTGGTGTCGCGCGATCACGCCCGGCGCGGCACCTTGTTGTTCCACGAGCCGATGGTCTGGGTCGGTGCCCCGGAGATCGAAATGTGGCGTCGCGACCCGCTGCCCATCGCGGTCTACGAAGACGCCAGCCTGGCCTGCCAGGCAGCGCTCAAATCCCTGGCTTTGCAGGGGCGGCGCTACAAGGTCGTCTACCACAGCTCCAGCCTGGCCGGGCAGATCGCCGCCGTCGAGAGCGGCCTGGCGGTGGCGGTGCTGACCCAGTGCAGCGCGCCCGAGCACTTGCAGATACTTGGCGGCGAACACGGCCTTGGGCCGCTGGAGCCGATGCAGGTGGCGGTGTATCGCAGCCGCGCGTCGCGTGGATCGAAGGCGGTGCACAGCCTGTACGACCTGCTGCTCAAGACGCTCAGATCGGCACAGGGAGCCTGATTTTCCTCGCCGCCTTTTCGTTCAGCCTTCCAAGCCCGGGCCTTTAGAACCTGTTCACGATCTCGCGAGCTAGCGCCATACAAGGCAAAAACAAGCGAGGAAGCGGAGTCTACGCGCTGTAAATGAGCATTCCGAGCTTGTTTTTAACGCAGTAGGGCCGACGCGCAGCAGATCGTGAACAGGTTCTTAGCGTTTTCCCCCACGTGACCCAACCCACGCAGCCCTCATCACAGCACTCATGCGCCCGCCTTCCGTTTCGGAGTTTTCCATGTCGTCCCGTTCGCCGTTCCGCCCCCGTCATGCCCTGTGCCTGCTGGCCTGTGTGATCGCCCAGCACGCGCTGGCCGAAGACCGTGCCGTGCAACTGAAAGCCGTGCAGGTCAGCGACGAGCAACTGGACGAAAAGGAACAGGCCAAGGAGACCCTCAAGCGCGTCCCCGGCGGCACCAACCTGGTGGACCTGGACAAGGTCGAACAGGGCCGCGTATCCGGCAACGCCGACGTACTGGCCTATCAACCAGGCGTGTACGCCCAGTCGCCGGGCAACGAAGGCATCAAGATCGCCATCCGTGGTTCCGGCATCAACCGGGGTACGGGTTCCCATGCCTCCGGCAACCACATCATGCTCGACGGCCTGCCGCTGACCGGCTCCGGCGGTACGCCTTACGAATTGCTCGAACCGCTGTGGCTGAGCCGTGTGGAAGTGCTGCGCGGCGCCAACGGCTTCGACAAGGGCGCGCTGGCCCTGGGCGGCGCGGTCGACTACATCACCCACACCGGCCATGACGCGCCCAAGCTGCAACTGCGCTACGAAGCAGGCAGCCACGGTTACCAGAAACGCAGCGTCAGCTCGGGCCAGGCCATCGGTGATTTCGACTACTACATCAACCTCACCGACAGTCACTACGACGGCTATCAGGACCACGCCTCCGGCAAGGGCAAAGGCGTCGCGGCCAACGTCGGCTACCGCATCAACGACAGCCTGGAAACGCGTTTCTACCTGCGTTACCGCGAGACCGAGCATGATATCCCCGGCCGCCTGACCAAGGCGCAGATCGAGTACGATCCGCGTGCCGCGGCAGCCACCAGCATGCGTATCGATGCCCAGCGCGATCAACCCGGCAGTACCTGGCTGGCGAACAAGACCACCTGGCAGATCGACGATGACTCGAAGCTGGTGGTCGGCCTCGCCTATCATCACTACCCGATGGACTTCGTCGAAAACGCCTACCGCGACAGCGCCTACCGTATCCGCGTGGATTACAGCGACGTCAGCGGCACCCTCGACTACACCCGCCGCCATACGCTGTTCGGCCTCGACAGCACCACCACCGTCGGCTTGCGCAGCACCACCAACCTGCCGAGCAGCACGTCCAAGGAAAACGCCACCCTGCCACTGACCGTGGATGGCACTACCTATCCGGCCGGCACCCTGATGCGGGACTACGAGCACCTGGGCTCGGACAACGTGCTGCATATCGGTAGCGAGCTGGAACTGAGCCCCGACCTCTGGCTGACCAGCGGCCTGGCGCTGATCTACACGCGCCGCGAAGTCGAAGTGACCTGGCCGGTCAACGACTACAAACTCAGCGAGCACACCTGGGACTACGCGCCGCGCCTTGGCCTGCGCTACCAGCTCAATCCCGAGGTGCAACTCTACGGCAACCTCAGTCGCTCGGTGGAAGCGCCGCATCCGTGGTCGATGATCTGGGGCTCGAATGACTACTTCCCGGCAGGCAGCGGCCCGGCGACCGGTCGTTATCGCGCACCGGTATCGCTCGACAACCAGACCGCCACCACCTTCGAGGTGGGTGGCCGTGGCGACTCGGCGTTCGGTCAATGGGATCTGGCCTACTACTACTCACTGGTTCGCCATGAACTGCTCAGCGCTGAAATCGCGCCATCCGTACCGCGCGAAACCAACGCCAGCCCCACCGTCCACCAGGGCATCGAAGCCGGCCTGAGCAGCCCGCTCTGGGACGGCGGCGCAGCCGGTGCCCTGTCGTTGCGCCAGGCCTACACCTTCAGCGACTTCCACTACCGCGACGACGACACCTACGGCGACAACCGCCTGCCCGGCCTGCCGCGTCACTACTACCAGGCCGAGCTGCGCTACGACCACCCGAGCGGTTTCTACGCCGGCCTGAACACCCAGTACGCCTCGAAAATGGCCGTCGACTACGCCAACTCCTACTACGCCGACGCCTATGCAATCTTCGGCGCCACCCTCGGCTACGCCTCGCCGAAACAGGACTGGCAGACCTGGCTCGACCTGCGCAACCTGACCGACAAGCGTTATGCCGCCACGGTCTCGCCGGGCTACAACGACAATGGCGCCGACGTGGCCCGCTCCACGCCGGGCGAGGGTTTCGGCGTGTATGCCGGCGTGTCCTACAGCCTGCGTTGAAACGCGCTGGCCCGATCAGCCTGCGTGATCGGGCCCGTCGCCGAACAGCTGCGCCCGCACCCAGCGCTGCGCCGCCTGATGATGAGTCCTCTCATGCCAGGCGGCCACCTTGGTGAAACCGGTAATCGGCAAAGGCGGCTCCACCATCGCCATGTCCGGTACCTGGGCAACCAGGCGTTGGGGCACCACGGCGATCAGGTCGCTGGTGCGCAGGATTTCCACCAGTACCAGGAAGCTGGTCACCGACAGGCACACCTGCCGTACACGCCCAAGCGTCGCCAGGGCAGCATCGGTGACACCGCGAAAAGCCTCGCCCGAATAGGACACGATGGCATGCTCCGCGGCGCAGAAACGCTCCAGGGTCATGGTCGTGGCCAGCGGATGATCCTTGCGCATCGTGCAGACATAACGCTCATCGAACAGGCGCCGCGCATGCAGGCCTTCGTGAGTGGTTTCCGGCGTGAGCAGGGCCAGATCGAGTTCTCCCGCCTCCAACTGGCGCTGTACCTGATCGTCCTGCACCGGCTTGACCGCGATACGAATACCTGGCGCCAGCAGGCGCAACCGGGCCAGGAATGGCACCAGGATCGTCTGCTGGGCATAGTCGGTGGCCGCGATGGCCATGCCCAGGCGCGCCGTGGCCGGTTCGAAGCGCTCCGGCTGCAACAGGCCCTCGATATCCTCCAGAACCCGCTTGACCGGTGACGCCAGCGCCAGCGCACGAGGCGTCGGCACCAGGCCACGCGGGGCACGGATGAACAGCGGGTCGTCGAAGCTCTCGCGCAGGCGCACCAGCATGCCGCTCACGGCGGGTTGAGTGAGTGCAAGCCGGCTGGCCGCGCGGGTCACGCTGCATTCATCGAGCAACGCATCCAGGGCCTTGAGCAGATTGAGGTCCAGCGTTCTGATATCACGCATGCTTATCGCTGATCTAAAGGAATGTGATTGGTCTTATGGATTCTCGGCGCGCACCCTTTCCTCCGTCAACGCACAACCGTTTCCGAGGAATCCATGCATACCATCCACTGGCCCGCCGACTATCTACCAGGCACTACTGAAAACTTCGTCTCCAACGAGGTCATCGTCGCCGATCTCAGCGTGGCTGAAGTCTGGCCGCTGCTGAACGACACCCGCGCCTGGCCGACTTATTATGCCAACGCATCGAACATCCACTTCCACGATGGTAGCGGCCCTGAGCTGTCCAGCGGCGCGCGCTTTCGCTTCACCACCTTCGGCTTCCCGGTGGAAGGCCAGGTCAACGAGCACGTCGCGCCCGTCGAGGGGCAGCCGGCCCGCCTGGCCTGGCACGGCTGGGTCGAAGGCGACGAAACCTCTCGCCTCGACGTGCATCACGCCTGGTTACTGGAAGACTTGCCAGGTGGACGGCTGCGTATCCTCACCCAGGAAACCCAAAAGGGCCGCCCGGCCGCCGAACTGGCCCGAACCCGGCCGAACCCGATGCTCAATGGCCATCAAGCGTGGCTCGATGGCCTGATCGACGCCGCCCGGGCCAGGCGTCGCTGATGACGCCGGGACAGCTGTAACGCCCTCGACCAGGCCTTGCAGTACCTGCCATGGCCGCGCTAGTTTGGGCGCCCCGCTCGGGGCGCTCATCGACTAATGGCGAATCACTCATGCGCATCCACGTCACCTTCGTCGACCGCGTCGGCATCACCCAGGAAGTGCTGGCCCTGCTCGGCGGGCGCAACCTGAACCTGGATGCCGTGGAGATGGTGCCGCCGAACGTCTACATCGACGCACCGACCCTGCTGCCCGAGGTACTGGAAGAACTGCGCGACTCGCTGCTGCGCGTGCATGGCGTGCAGACGGTCACGGTGATCGACATGCTGCCGAGCCAGCGCAAGCGCCTGCAACTCAATGCCCTGCTCGAAGCCATGAGCGACCCGGTGCTGCTGGTCGATGACAAGGCGCGCATCGTCCTCGCCAACCCGGCGTTCCAGCGTATGGCCGAACCGAGCATGACGCTGGCCGAGCTGTTCAACGACCAGGCCCTGACCGGCGAATTGCTGGAACAGGGCTTTCGCCTGCCGATGCGTGAAGTGATCGTCCAGGGCCAGGCCTTTCTTCTCGACGTGGTGCCGCTGACCGGCGACGAGCAGCAGGCCGGCGCGCTGCTCACCCTGTATCAGCCGAGCCGCATCGGCGGGCGCCTGTCGGCGCTGCAAGAGCAGTCCGATGGCTTCGCCTCGCTGCTCGGCAACTCGGAAGCGATGCGCACCCTGGTCGCCCGCGCCCAGCGCGTCGCGCGCCTGGATGCGCCGCTGCTGATCCAGGGCGAGACCGGCACCGGCAAGGAACTGGTGGCCCGCGCCTGTCACGCCTCTGGCACACGCTGCAACGAACCGTTCCTCGCCCTCAACTGCGCGGCGCTGCCGGAAAGCCTGGCCGAGAGCGAGCTGTTCGGCTACGCCTCCGGCGCCTTCACCGGCGCCCAGCGCGGCGGCAAGCCCGGCCTGCTGGAACTGGCCGAGCGCGGTACGGTGTTCCTCGACGAAATCGGCGAGATGTCGCCCTACCTGCAAGCCAAGCTGTTGCGTTTCCTCAACGACGGGCGCTTTCGCCGGGTCGGCGGCGAGCGCGAGATCCAGGCCAACGTGCGCATCGTCAGCGCCACCCACCGCGACCTGAAGCAGATGGTCGCCAACGGCACCTTCCGCGAAGACCTCTACTACCGGCTCAACGTGCTGAACCTGGAAGTACCGCCGCTGCGCGAGCGCGGCCAGGACATCCTCGACCTGGCGGATTTCTTCCTCGAACAGGCGTGCAAGCAAATCCGCCGCCCGGTCTGCCGCCTCGCCCCCGCCACCCACCAGACCCTGCTCGGCCATCGCTGGCCGGGCAACGTGCGCCAGTTGCAGAACGTGATCTTCCGCGCAGCGGCGATCAGCGACAAAACCCTGATCGAGAACAACGACCTCGATATCTTCGACCGCCTCAAGCAACTCGAAGACAAACCGCCAGCCATCGAGGAAAACCTGGACACCAGCATCGCCCGCTTCGAGCGCGATTTGCTCACCCGGCTTTACCGCCAGTATCCCTCCAGCCGGCGCCTGGCCGAGCGCCTGGGCACCTCGCACACCGCCATCGCCAAGCGCCTGCGCAAATATGGGATTCCCGATGCGTAACGCTTCCATTACACCGGAACGATAACGCTACACCTGGTCATTGATGGGCTGAAGCCCACCCCACGCGCGCACCTCGCTGCGGGGTGCCGGGCTGCATTCCGTTTCAGCCCACCCAGTACGGGCGCAGCACCTGTAACGATTTCATTCCAAACCCATGCTAACTCCCTGTGAAACCCTTGATTTTCAAGGCTCCCAGCCTGGCACCATCCTTGCTCTGGAGCGGCATCGGCGCGCTAACGCGCCATTGGCACTTCAAGGGGGTTGCATGAGCGAGCTGCGCTTTACGGTCGAACACGAATGGCTGCGCCTGGATGAGGACGGCCAAGTCACCGTCGGCGTGACCGACTACGCTCAAGAGGCGCTGGGCGACGTGGTGTTCGTTCAGTTGCCCGAGCCCGGCCCGTATAGCCAAGGCGCGGAAGTCGCGGTGCTGGAATCGGTGAAGGCCGCCAGTAACATCACCATGCCGCTGGATGGCGAAGTGACCGAGGTCAACGACGAGTTGAACAACCGCCCCGAGCTGGTCAACGAGGCGCCGGTCGACGAAGGCTGGTTCTTCCGCATCCGCCTGGCCGACAACGCCGCCCTGGAAACCCTGATGACTGCGCAAGCCTATGCGCGCCTTATCGACGCCAAGGCCTGAGGAGCGATCATGACCGACTACGCCGTACGCAACGAATTCCAGCAGCGCCACATCGGCCCGCGCGACGCCGATATCGCCGCCATGCTCAAGCTGCTTGGCTATGACTCGCTGGAGGCGATGATCAAGCATGTGATTCCGCCCAGCATCGACGGCAGTAATGTGCTGCCGCTGGACGACGGTATCAGCGAGGCCGCCGCCCTGGCCGAACTCAAGGCCATAGCCGGGCGCAACCAGCCCCTGCGCTCGCATATCGGCCAGGGTTACTACGCCACCCACACACCCTCGCCGATCCTGCGCAACCTCCTGGAAAACCCGGCCTGGTACACCGCCTACACGCCCTACCAGCCGGAGATTTCCCAGGGTCGCCTGGAGGCGTTGCTGAACTTCCAGACGCTGATCAGCGACCTCACCGGCCTGCCCATCGCCAACGCCTCCCTGCTCGACGAAGGCACCGCCGCCGCCGAGGCCATGACCTTCTGCCAGCGCCTGTCGAAGAACAAGGCCGCCAAGGCCTTCTTCGCCTCCCGGCATTGCCACCCGCAGACCCTCGACATCCTGCGCACCCGCGCCGAGCCGCTGGGCATCGAAGTGGTGGTCGGCGACGAATTCCAGGTCGAGGACGCCAGCCCCTACTTCGGCGCCCTGCTGCAATACCCGGCGAGCAACGGCGACGTGTTCGACTACCGCGCTAACATCGAGCGCTTCCACCAGGCCAATGCGCTGGTTGCCGTCGCCGCCGACCTGCTGGCCCTGACCCTGCTCGCGGCGCCGGGCGAACTCGGCGCCGACGTGGCCATCGGCAGCGCCCAGCGCTTCGGTGTGCCGCTCGGTTTCGGTGGCCCGCACGCGGCCTATTTCGCCACCCGCGACGCCTACAAGCGCGACATGCCGGGGCGCCTGGTCGGCGTCTCGGTCGACCGTTTCGGCAAGCCGGCCCTGCGCCTGGCCATGCAGACCCGCGAGCAACACATCCGCCGCGAGAAAGCCACCAGCAACATCTGCACCGCCCAGGTGCTGCTGGCCAACATCGCCGGCATGTACGCGGTCTACCACGGCCCGGCCGGCCTGAGCGCCATCGCCAGGCGCGTACACGGCCTCACCGCGATCCTCGCCCGTGGCCTGGCCACGCTGGGCGTGAGCGTCGAGCAGAAACACTTCTTCGACACCCTGACCCTGGCGGTCAGCGATGCACAAGCCCTGCACTCGCTGGCACGTACCACCGGCATCAATCTGCGCGAAATCGATGCCAGCCACGTCGGTATTTCCCTGGACGAAACCACCACACCGGAGCATGTCGAACAACTCTGGTCGCTGTTCGCCGGAGCCGGTACGCAACCTAGCTTCGCCGCGCTGGCCGATACCCGCGACGCCCTGCCCAGCGAGCTGCTGCGCCAGTCGCCGATCCTCGCCCACCCGGTGTTCAACCGTTACCACTCGGAAACCGAGCTGATGCGCTACCTGCGCAAGCTCGCCGACAAGGACCTGGCACTGGACCGCAGCATGATCCCACTGGGCTCCTGCACCATGAAACTCAACGCCGCCAGCGAAATGATCCCGGTGACCTGGGCCGAGTTCGGCAACCTGCATCCGTTCGCCCTGGCCGAGCAGAGCCAGGGTTACCTGGCGCTGACCGAGCAACTGCAAGCCATGCTCTGTGCCGCCACCGGCTACGACGCGGTGTCGCTGCAACCCAACGCCGGTTCCCAGGGCGAGTACGCCGGCCTGCTGGCGATCCGCGCCTACCACCGCAGCCGTGGCGAAGCGCAGCGCGACATCTGCCTGATCCCGCAATCGGCCCACGGCACCAACCCGGCCACCGCCAGCATGGCCGGCATGCGTGTGGTGGTGACCGCCTGCGACGAGCGCGGCAACGTCGATATCGACGACCTGCGCGCCAAGGCCGAACAGCACCGCGACCACCTCGCCGCGCTCATGATCACCTACCCGTCGACCCATGGCGTGTTCGAGGAAGGCATCCGCGAAATCTGCACCATCGTCCATGACAACGGCGGCCAGGTGTACATCGACGGCGCCAACATGAACGCCATGGTCGGCCTCTGCGCACCCGGCCAGTTCGGTGGCGACGTTTCCCACCTGAACCTGCACAAGACCTTCTGCATCCCCCACGGCGGCGGCGGCCCGGGCGTCGGCCCGATCGGCGTGAAGTCGCACCTGGCGCCGTTCCTGCCCGGCCACGCACAGCTGGAGCGCAAGGAAGGCGCGGTCAGCGCCGCGCCGTTCGGCAGCGCCAGCATCCTGCCGATCACCTGGATGTACATCCGCATGATGGGCGGCGCCGGCCTCAAGCGTGCCTCGCAACTGGCGATCCTCAACGCCAACTACATCGCCCGGCGCCTGGAAGAGCACTACCCGGTGCTCTACACCGGCGCCAACGGCCTGGTCGCCCACGAATGCATCATCGACGTACGGCAGTTCAAGGACAGCAGCGGCATCAGCGTCGACGACATCGCCAAGCGCCTGATCGACTTCGGCTTCCACGCGCCGACCATGTCCTTCCCGGTGGCCGGCACGCTGATGATCGAACCGACCGAGAGCGAGTCGCGCGAGGAACTGGATCGCTTCTGCAATGCCATGATCACCATCCGCGAAGAAATCCGCGCAGTCGAGCGGGGCGAATCGAGCCGCGACGACAATCCGCTGAAAAACGCCCCGCACACCGCTGCCGAACTGGTCGGCGAGTGGGCCCACGGCTACAGCCGCGAACAGGCGGTTTATCCAGTGGCGACGCTGATCGACGGCAAGTACTGGCCACCAGTCGGCCGCGTCGACAACGTCTATGGCGACCGCAACCTGGTCTGCGCCTGCCCATCCATCGAGGCTTATCAGGAATAAGCCCCCGGCGACGCGCAGGCCTATGCCTGCGCGCCGCTCAGCGAAGGAGATGTTCATGTCCCTGCTGCAAACCCCGCTGCACGCGCTGCACCTCGAACTCGGCGCGAAGATGGTGCCGTTCGCCGGTTATGACATGCCGGTGCAATACCCGCTCGGCGTGATGAAGGAACACCTGCACACCCGCGACCAGGCTGGTCTGTTCGACGTCTCGCACATGGGCCAGATCATCCTGCGTGGCGCCGACGCGGCCGCCGCGCTGGAAACCCTGGTACCGGTGGATATCCTCGACCTGCCGGTCGGCCTGCAACGCTATGCCATGTTCACCGATGCCAACGGCGGCATCCTCGACGACCTGATGGTCGCGCGCCTGGCCGACGACGTGCTGTTCGTGGTGGTCAACGCCGCCTGCAAGGAACAGGACCTGGCGCACTTGCGCGCGCACATCGGCAACCGCTGCGAGATCGAAAGCCTGTTCGACAGCCGCGCCCTGCTCGCCCTGCAAGGGCCGAAGGCGGTGGACGTGCTGATGCGCCTGGCGCCCGAGGTCAGGCAGATGACCTTCATGCAGTTCGCCAGCGTGCGCCTGCTCGGCGTCGACTGCTACGTCAGCCGCTCGGGCTACACCGGAGAAGACGGCTTCGAGATATCCATACCGGTCGAGCACGCCGAAACGCTGGCACGCAGCCTGCTGGCGGAAACCGAAGTGCAGCCCATCGGCCTCGGCGCCCGCGACTCGCTGCGCCTGGAAGCCGGCCTGTGCCTGTACGGCCATGACATGAGCGCCGCCACTACGCCTATCGAGGCCAGCCTGTTGTGGGCGATATCCAAGGTGCGCCGCGCCGATGGTGCCCGCGCGGGCGGCTTCCCTGGCGCCGAACGCATCTTCGAGCAGCAGCGCTCAGGGGTTGCCAGCAAGCGCATCGGCCTGCTGCCGCAGGAGCGCGTGCCGGTTCGTGAAGGCGCGGAGATCGTCGATGCCGATGGCACGCTGATCGGCCAGGTGAGCAGCGGCGGTTTCGGCCCATCCCTCGGCGCGCCGCTGGCAATGGGCTATGTGCAGAGCGCCTTCGTTGCGCTCGACAGCGAGCTCTGGGCGGTGGTGCGCGGCAAGCGGGTGCCGGTGAAGGTGGCGAAAACGCCGTTCGTGGCCCAACGCTATTACAGGGGGTAAACACGCTTCACCCGCGCAACGCGCACGAAACCCTGAACCGCCCCACGTCCCGATGGTCGATTGAATACCCCCAATCGACCTCAAGGACACCGTTCATGGACCTGATCCGCATTCTGTTTGCCATCCTGCTGCCGCCACTGGGCGTCTTTCTCCAGGTCGGTTTCGGTGGGGCCTTCTGGCTCAACATCCTGCTGACCCTCTGCGGCTATATCCCGGGCATCGTGCACGCGGTCTACATCATCGCCAAACGCTAGAAAGGCGTTCATTAGGGTGAGCGATTCGAGGCAGGGGCGGACGCTCTACGAGCGCTCGCGCCACTCTCAATCGTCATTCCCGCGAAGGCGGGACAGCGGCTCCATCGCTGAACAGCGCTTGCGCTGGCCCGAAGGGGAATCATCCAAATGCGTCAAGTCTTCTGGGTTCCCGCCTTCGCGGAAACGACGGAATAACCAACATCCGCTCCTGCCTCGATCTGACGCTCAGAATCAGCCCTTGACCTGATCCACCGCGCTCAACACCCGCGCCGAGTACACCAGCGCCGCGCCGGCATTCATCGCCACGGCGACGCCCAGGGCTTCGGCGATTTCTTCCTTGCTCGCGCCTTCCTTCACCGCTTCGGCGGCATGCACCGAGATACAGCCATCGCAGCGCGTGGTAACCGCCACCGCCAGGGAAATCAGTTGCCGCGTCTTGGCATCCAGATGGTTGGTCTGCTTACCGGCGCCACTGGCCGTCAAATAGCCCTGAACCGTGCCGGGCGAAAGCTTTTGCAGATCACCGATGCCGGCCATCAACTGATCACGATAGGCGTTCCAGTCCATCATTTCGTCATGCTCCGCGTCGTGGAAAAGTCCATTGACCATAGCGGGCTGGCATCCGGCGTGCCTTGCGCCTTTACGGTCGGGCGCCCGGCACTTTGGAAGGAGTGGTTCAATCGTCGCGGGTCAGCACTTCGAGCAACTCGATTTCGAAGGAAAGATTGGAGTTCGGCGGAATATCGCCAACTTTGCGCTCGCCATAGGCCAGGTGCGCCGGGACCGACAACGTGCGCTTGCCACCCACGCGCATGCCCATCAGGCCGATATCCCAGCCCTTGATCACCCGTCCGGTGCCGATCACGCACTGGAAGGGCTTGCCACGGGCGAAGGACGAGTCGAACTCGCTGCCGTCCTCCAGCGTGCCCCGGTATTGAGTGGTGATCAGGGCGCCCTTGACCACCGCCTTGCCGTCGCCCAGTTGCAGGTCGGTGATGTGCAGTTCGTCGCTCATTGAATGATCTCCTCGAAGGGATAGACGCCAGCGCAACGCTCGTCGAAATCCTGCGCCAGGCTGGCCAGGGTGATCTCGCCGAAACGGCCCAGCAACAGGGTACGGGCTTCGTCCATGACATCGCCGACAGCAGAATTCACCGCCTGCTCGACCAGGCACTTCGGCTGTTCTTCGGCCGGGCCGATGGCGAACAGCGGCGGCTCGCCGACGGCACGGTAGACGTCGAGCAAGGTGATTGCCGCCAGCGGCTGCGCCAGCGTCCAACCTCCGCCGTGGCCTTTCTCCGAACGCACGTAGCCATGCTCGCGCAGGCCAGCCATGGTCCGGCGCACCACCACCGGGTTGGTACGCAGCATCAGGGCGATGGTGTCGGAGGTGGTGCTGCCTTCATGGCGATCCATGTGGATCAGCACGTGCAGCATGCGCGATAGGCGACTGTCGGCTCGCATGATCGGGTTCCTGTGGCGGATCAGGGTTGCGGTATAGCAAATGGCGCTCCATGTAACAACCGAGGTTACGTCATTGACGCCTGCATATTACGTAACTTATAAAGTTTCATGAAATCACCCAAGCAGGAGTTTTCCCATGAAACATGACGTGATCATCGTCGGCGGCGGCTTCGCCGGCCTTTCCGCCGCCTTGCCGCTGGCCCGCGCACGCCGCCACGTATTGCTCATCGACACCGCTCGCCCGCGCAATCGCTTCGCCGCCTCGTCGCACAATTTCCTCGGCCAGGAGGGCGTGGCGCCATTGGAAATCCAGCGCATCGCCGCCGAACAACTGGCCCCTTACGCCACGTTCCGCCGCATGCAGGGCGAAGCAGTCGCCGCGCGCCAGGAAGATGGCGGGTTCCTGGTCAGCCTGGCGGATGGACAGGCGTTCTGGGCGGCGCGGCTGATCCTCGCCAGCGGTGTACGCGACGAACTGCCAGCCATCGACGGTCTCGAAGCCCGTTGGGGCCATACGGTGGTGCACTGCCCGTACTGCCATGGCTATGAGTTGCGCGACCGCCCGCTGGGCGTGCTGGCCGACCAGCCGATGGCCGCCGCCAAGGCGGCGATGCTGCCGGACTGGGGCGAGGCCACGCTGTTCACTCAAGGACTGTTCGAACCGGATGCCGAACAACGGGCACTGCTCGACGCCCGTGGCGTACGCATCGAGCGCACGCCCATCGAGGCCTTGCTAGGCGAAGCGCCGGAGCTGGATGGCGTGCGCCTCAAGGATGGCCGCAGCCTGGCGCTGGGAGGCCTGTTCGTCGCCAGCCGCGTGCACATGACCCATCCACTGGCCGAGCAGTTGGGCTGTGCGATGGAGGAAGGAGCGAATGGCTTCTACCTGAAGGTCGACGACTGGAAACAGACCAGCGTGCCGGGTGTTTTCGCCGCCGGAGATATCGCCACGCCGATGCACAGCGCCATCCTCGCGGCCGCCGCCGGCAACCTGGCAGCGGTCGGCGCACACGTGTCGCTGGTGCGCGCCGTGCTGGAATGACGCCATCCTACAAGAGCAAAGGCCTCAGCCCTGGCTGGCTTCGTATGCAGCGGCGTCGAGCAACGTGTCCAGTTCGGCCGGATTGCTTGGCTTGAGCTTGAAGAACCAGGCCTCGTAAGGTTTTTCGTTGACCCGTTCGGGGCTGTCGACCAACTCGCTGTTCGCCGCGATCACCTCGCCGGAGACCGGGGCGTAGATGTCCGAGGCAGCCTTGACCGACTCGACCACACCGGCTTCCTGGCCGGCAGCCAGCACCTTGCCGATTTCCGGCAGTTCGACGAAGACCACGTCGCCCAGGGCTTCCTGGGCGTGGTCGCTGATGCCCACCGTCACGGTGCCATCGGCTTCCAGACGGGCCCACTCATGGCTCGCAGCGTAACGCAGGTCGGTAGGAGTATTGCTCATCGGGTTGTCCTCTACGGTCTTGGGCAGGGCTGCCCGAAAAATTTAGCAGTCAGATTACGGCCTTGCCGTGCCGAACGAAACTGGGGCGCACCACGCGCACCGGGTACCACTTGCCACGAATCTCCACCTCGGCGCGATCGCCGGTCGCCGCCGGCACGCGAGCCAGGGCGATGGACTTGTTCAGCGTGGGCGAGAAACTGCCGCTGGTGATCTCGCCCTCACCTACGCCATCGACGCGCACCACCTGATGGGCACGCAGCACGCCACGCTCCTCCAGCACCAGGCCGACCAGCTTCGGCAGGTCGTCGGCCGCACGCTGAGCCTCCAGCGCCTGGCGGCCGACGAAGTGCCGCTCGGCCGGTTCCCAGGCGATGGTCGAGCCCAGGTTCGAGGCCAGGGGCGACACGTCCTCGTCCATGTCCTGGCCATATAGATTCAGGCCAGCCTCCAGGCGCAACGTGTCGCGGGCACCGAGACCACTGGGGGCGATGCCGGCACCGACCAGGTCATTGAAGAACGACACCGCCTGGTAATCCGGCAGCATTATTTCCAGGCCGTCCTCGCCGGTATAACCGGTGCGGGCGATGAACCAGTCGCCTTCGGCCAGGCCCTGGAACGGCTTGAGCTCATTGATCAGCGAAGCGCGGGCAGCGGTCACCAGATCAGCCGTGCGAGCCCGCGCCTGCGGTCCCTGGATGGCCAGCAATGCCAAGTCGGAACGACCGTACAGGCGCACATCGAAGTCCTGTGCCTGCAGGTGCATCCAGGCCAGGTCCTTGGCCCGCGTGGCGGCATTCACCACCAGGCGATAACCGTTGGCGGTGAGGTAGACGACAAGATCGTCCACCACCCCGCCATGCTCGTTGAGCATGGCGCTGTAGAGCGCTTTGCCGGGGGTCTGCAATTGCTCGACATCATTGGCCAGCAGGTGCCGCAGATAAGGCTTGGCCTCGGCACCGGACACATCGATCACGGCCATGTGAGAAACGTCGAAGACACCGCATTCACGGCGCACCTGGTGGTGCTCCTCGACCTGGGAACCGTAATGCAACGGCATGTCCCAACCACCGAAATCGACCATCTTGGCCCCGAGGGCCAGATGCAACTCGTGCAGGGGAGTACGCTGTCCCATGAAAAACTCCTTGCGCTAGACGCGTCGCCGCGTCATCGAAGACCTGCCATCAAAGACGATGGCAGGTTGGGCTGCTTCAGCAGCCGCGCATTGTAGCCTTCGGCAGGGGTTGGGGACACAGGATTAGGGACGCCTGGCATGTAAGCCATGGACGGCAGTTGGGTGAATATGCGCAAGGCCGAGTCGCCCTTGCAGAATGCCCTTACCCCTTACCAGCGCAGTGATAGGGTCCCCAGCACGGTGCGTTCTTCACCCCAGTAGCAACGGCCGGCATTGTTGCATCCCGACACGTATTCCTGGTCGAAGAGGTTCTTCACATTCACATCGACGGACCAGTGGTCGTCGATTGCATAACCGATTGCCGCATCGACCAGCGTCACATCACCGCTATCGAGCTTGCCGTAAAGAGTCAAAGGACTGGTGTAGGCAAAGGTGCTATCGAAATGCCGCACACCGCCGCCCAGGCGCAGACCACGCAAGACCCCATCGAGGAATCGATAGTTGGCCCAGAGCGAAGCCTGGTTGCGCGGCACACCGGTCATCTGATGCCCTTCGAGCAATGACGTCTGGTTGTCACGGGTGATACGTGCGTCGGTATAGGTATAGGCAGCCACCAGGTTGAGGTTTTCATTGAGGTCGCTGGAGGCTTCCAACTCGAAGCCTTTGGAGCGGCTTTCACCAACTTGCCGATTGTCATTGAGGACGGTGTCGAAAATCACATCGTCCTGTTTGCGCAGATCATAAACCGAGGCAGTGAAGCTGCTGTTCCAGCCCTTAGGCTCAACCTTGACACCAACCTCGTACTGCTCACTTTTGATTGGCGTGAGCGGCCCGGTCGTGGATGTCGTCTGCTGCACCGGAACGAAGGCTGTCGAGTAACTGATGTAAGGCGTCACACCGTTGTCGAACTGATACATCAGCCCGGTCTGCCAGGTGAAGTCGTTATCCCACTCGTCCATGTCGGCCAGACCATTGAGGGTGCCGGCGCGATTACGGTACTGGCTGTTCACGTAATCCTGCCGGCCGCCAAGCAAGAAGATCCAGCGGTCGAACTTGGTCTGCAATTGACCGTAAAGCCCGTACATCTGCTGGTCGAGTTGAGCGTTCTGGATACGGACACTCATCGTCGGCTTCGTTGCCGAATAGACCGGGTCGAAGACATTGACCGAGCCGCCGAAGCCGGCGTCCCAGTCCTGGTTGAACGAGGTCCTGTCAGTGCCCGCACCGAGCAGGACCGTGTGTTCGAATGCGCCATTGCTGAAGCGCCCCTCGAACTGGTTGTCCAGCGAATAGGTAATGGACTTGTTGAAGCGGTCATAAGCCGTATTGGTGACTGTCGTACCGAAGCCGTTATTGTTCAGAGCACTCGGCCAACTCTCCTGGCGATCTATCCGCGATTGCAAATAACGCGAGTTCTGGCGAAACGCCCAGGTTTCGTTGAGCTGGTGGCTGAATTCGTAGCCAAGACTCCAGGTTTCGCGCTTGAAATCATCCCAGTTGGGGTTGCCGATGAAGTCATCACGGTCGAACTTTCCATTGGCATTGTTCAACAGCGTTCCGGCTGCGGGGTAGCCCAGGCTCATCATGGTCCTGTCGCGCTGGTAGCTCGACAACAGCGTCAACGCAGTCGCATCGCTGAAGTTGAAGGTCAGCGACGGTGCAACATAGATGCGGTCATCCGGGATCTTCTCGACCTGGCTGTCAGCGTTGCGCCCAAGCATGACCAGACGGCCGAGCACATTACCGTCGTCGCTGAGCGGACCCGATACATCAAGCGCCAACTGCCTGCGGTTATGGCTGCCGTAGCTGAGCTGCACCTCGCCACGCGACTCCGCGGTAGGACGCTTGCTGACCAGATTCACCAGGCCACCCGGTGCATTTTCACCGTAGAGAATCGAGGTCGGCCCACGAAATATCTCGGTTCGCTCCAGGCCATAAGGTTCGCTGGTGGTGTCATAGCGGTTGCCCTGCACACGCAGGCCATCACGCAGCAGCCCGTAACCGAAATCGGTGGCGAGAAAACCGCGGATGTAGAACAGGTCGCCTGCCAGTCCATCACCCGCCGCGAACGGCGGGGCGAAAACACCGGGAACGTAGCCAAGAACATCGGTCAGGGTTTGCGAATGCTGGTCCTCCATACGCTGGCGGGTCACCACGGAAATCGAGCGCGGGGTTTCGGCCAATGACGCACCGGTCTTGCTACCCGTATTTGCGGCCTTCGCCCGATAACCCGTGTCGCCGCCCAATGCATTGGCTGACTCGGCAAACTGGCTGGAGATATTCAACGGCGATAGCTCGACTGACTCACCCGTCGCCACCAACACATAGCTGCCATTACCTTGGCGCTGCCCCTGCAAACCGCTACCTCTCAGTAAACGTGCCAACCCTTCGTCCACTGAATACACGCCTTGCAACCCGGGGGATTGCAGCCCTTTAGTCTGCGATGCGGCAAACGACAAGGTCACTCCAGCCTCGGTGGCGAACTGGCTCAGCACGCTGCCCAGCGCTCCTGCCGAAATCCGGTAACTGTGCATTTCGCTCTGCGCAATAGAGTCAAACGACACCAAGGCAATAGGCGCAGCGGACATCCCGATCAAAGCAAAATGAATGGCACGGGCAAGCGGTTTGGTCGCTCGCAGAGAGAGACGAAGCATCCGGGGGTTCCTCTGGTTGTTCTTGGCAATGGGCGCGGCAGTTTTCGCCGCTTCATTGCATGGCCGGATGAGAACTAAAATCGGCAACCCCCTAGGCAGGAATTTTTCCGGTCTTTACCTGGAGACAGCCGCAGGTTGGCGCCTGCATCACACCTGCGGTTCTACGTACACCCAATAGCGGCTGACGTAACGCACCTTGATCGGCAGCGACGTTGCCAGGTTGTCGAGGATGATGTCGGTGTCGTCTAGGCGAAAGGCACCGGACAGGCGCAGGTCGGCGATGGTATCGGCGCAACCGAGGTAGCCGGGGCGATAGCGGCTGAGTTCGCTGAGAAAGTCGGCCAGGCGCCATTCGATCACGGTGAGCATGCCCTGGCTCCAGGCGCCGGTGCTGCTTGCCGCAGGGGTGGCGCTGCTCGCCTGCTTGCGGTCGAAGCTGAGTTGCTGGCCGGCATTCAAACGCTGGCTTTGTCCTGGTGCATTCAGCGGACGGACCTCCACCGCATGCTCCAGCACGCGGACACGGGTGGTGCCGCGTTCGCTGTGCACATCGAAGCGCGTACCGAGGGCACGGATGCTGCCTTCCGGCGTGTGCACGACGAAGGGGCGGCCTGCCGGGTCGGGAGCGGTCTGTACGAGGATTTCGCCCCGGTGCAGGCGAATCAGGCGCAGGTTGCCGTCATAAACGATGTCGACAGCGGAGTCGGTGTTCAGGTCGAGGCGACCGCCATCGGCCAAACGGATTTCTCGGCGCTGGCCTTTGCCCGTGCGGTACTCGGCCATCCAGCGTTCGGTCGGCGCCAATTGCCAGGTACCGGCACCCATGGCGATGAGGATGGCCAGGGTCTTGAGCACGGCACGGCGCTTGGCACGAGCATCGTGCAAGGCAGGCAAGGCCACGTCGGCGGGCAGGTGCCCGAGCTGGCTTTGCAGTTTTTCCACCCGCGCCCAGGCTTGTGCGTGGGACGGGTTTTCACCGAGCCAGCGCTGCCAGGCCTGGCGCTCGGCCTCGCTGGGCGGCGCGGCATTGAGCTGCACGTACCAGGTGGCTGCCGCTTCCAGCACCTTGAAGTCCGGAGCGCTGGCCATTCAGTCCTCGGTGAGTAGCAGGCAGTGGGTCATGGCACGGATCATGTGTTTTTTCACCGTGGTCACCGACACGCCCAGGCGCTCGCCAGCGGCCACGTAGGTCAGGCCTTCCAGTTGGATGGCCAGGAAGATCCGCCGGGTGCGCTCGCCAAGGCCATCGAGCATGCGGTCGACGGCGGTGAGGGTTTCCAGGATCAGCAGGCGGGTTTCCGGGGAAATGTCCAAAGGCTCCGGACGTTGCGCCAGCGCGTCCAGATAGGCGCGTTCGATGCTCTGCCGGCGGAAACGGTCGATCACCAGGCCGCGGGCGATGGCACTGAGATAGGTGCGCGGCTCACGGATCGCTTCGGCGCTGCGGGCGCTAAGTACGCGTAGAAAGGTGTCCTGGGCCAGGTCGGCGGCATCGGCTGCGTTACCCAGGCGGGTACGCAGCCAGTGTTTCAGCCAGCCGCTGTGCTCGACGTACAGCGCGTGGATTGCGACAGGATCATGGGCGGACATGCGCAACAGCCTAAATGATAACTCGTATCATTATCGACACACTGGCAGGCGAGCCGCAAGAGCAGTTAGAGGCCGGTACAAATCTTGGAATAGGATGGAGCAGGACGAGCAGTCAACGCGAAGCTTATCCACCGCTCTGCATTGCCAGTGGTGGACAAGCTTCGCGTTGTCCACCCTACGAAAGCACCGTTTTATACGAACGCAATCTCGTGGCGTCAGGCTTTCGCCAACTCCGGCAAATCTCCCGACAAGCCCAGCGCCTGGCGCACGAACAGCACCTTGGCCTCGGCCAGGCCATCGACCCAATTGAGGCCGCTGTTACGCAGCCAGCGCAATGCCAGGTCGTCGGTCTGGAACAGCCGCTCGAAGCCTTCCATCGCCGCCATCATCGCCAGGTTGTGCGGCATCCGTCGGCGCTCGTAGCGGCTGAGCACACGCACGTTGCCGATCTGCTCGCCGCGCCCGTGGGCATGCAGCAGCACTTCGGCGAGGACGGCGGCATCGAGGAAGCCCAGGTTGACGCCCTGACCGGCCAGCGGATGAATCGTGTGAGCAGCATCGCCGATCAACGCCAGGCCACTTTCGACGTAACGTTTGGCATGTCGCTGGCGCAGCGGAATACATACGCGAGGATCGGTCTGGGTGACCGCGCCGAGGCGACTTTCGAACGCGCGGGTCAGCTCGACGCAGAACTCGCTCTCCTCCAGCGCCATCAGCCGCTCGGCCTGTTCCGGCACGGTCGACCAGACGATGGAGCACCAGTGGCCATCGCCCGGCAGCGGCAGGAACGCCAGCGGGCCGTCGTCGGTGAAGCGCTGCCAGGCGGTATCACGATGTGCCTGCTCGCTGCGCACACTGGTAACGATGGCGTGGTGCAGGTAATCCCACTCGCGGGTCGGGCAGCCGGCCAGTCGACGTACCGCCGAGTTGGCGCCATCGGCAGCGATCAGCAACGGTGCGCGCAGTTCGCGGCCATCGTTGAGGGTCAGCAGCCAGCCGTCGCCGGAGCGACGCAGTTGCTCCAGACGCGCACCGCCGATCAGGCCCAGGCTGCTTTCGTGCAGGCGTTCGAGCAACGCGTCCTGGATCACCCGGTTCTCGACGATATGGCCGAGGGTATCGGCATGCACGCTGGCAGCACTGAAATGCACGTGGCCGGTGCCAGAGCCGTCCCACACCTGCATATGCGCATACGGGCCGGAACGCCGTGCGGCGATGCCCGGCCAGGCGCCAACACGCTCGAGAATGCGCTGGCTGGCGATGGACAACGCACTGACCCGCGCCTCGAACGGCGCCTCGGCGTCGAATGGCGTCAGGCTGAGCGAGCCGCCATCGACCACCAGAATCTCCAGACCGCTCTGTTCCAGCGCCAGCGCCAGGGTGCTGCCGACCATGCCGGCACCAACGATGATCAGGTCCGCGTTCATTTGCTGTGTTCCTTAGTGCCTGGTCGTGCGCGGGGTTTCAAGCGCACGTAGAGGGTTTTGTGCACAGTGGCGACCAGGTCGCCGCGCTCGTCACGGATGTCGACACTGAGTTCGGGCAGGTATTTCTCGCCGCCCGCCGTGGCCTGGCGAATGGTCGCCAGCAAGGTATCGTCGACACGAAAGTCGGCGAACACCGGACCGCGTCCCGGACTGATGAAATCGATGCTCGCCGCCTTGTCCCAGACCACGTAGTCGTCGCCCAGCAACGGCATCAACAGCAGCATGTAGAACGGGTCGACCATGCTGTACAGCGAGCCGCCGAACTGGGTGCGCACGATGTTGCGGTTGTACCAGCGCAGCACCATGCGCACCCGCGCGTGGCGGCAATCCGGGCTGATGTGCTGCACGCTGATACCCGCGCCGATGTAGGGCGGGTAGAGATTGAGGACAAAACGCAGGAAACGCGCCTTGCGGGCCAGCGAGCGCTCGCTCATCCGCTGGCCCGAGTGCCGAGGCCCATGGCCTGACGGGCGAACCAGTGCTTGGCCGGCGGCAACAGGTCGAGGCCGAGCAGGCCGAGATTGCGCCCGGCGACCAGTAGCGATTCGCCTCGGCCGAACAGGCGGGTGACACGGTCGGAAAAACCTACGGTCAGTTCCTGATCCTGGCGCTGGCCTTCGCGATAGCGGCGCAGGGTGGCGAAATCGCCCGGCTCCGCCTCGCTGCCCAGCAAGGCATCGGCCAGGGCCTGGGTATCGCGCAGCGACAGGTTGAAGCCCTGGCCGGCTACAGGATGCAGGCTGTGCGCGGCATTGCCGAGCAATACCAGGTGCGGGCGGATCTGCTCGTCGGCCTCGACCAGCGCCAGCGGATACACATGCCGCGCGCCAACCTGGGTCAAGGCACCGAGGCGGTAACCGAAGGCCTGCTGCAAGGCATCGAGGAAGGCGCGTTCGTCCAGCGCCTGCAAACGCTCGGCATCGTTGCCGGGGCGGGTCCAGACCAACGCGCAACGGTTCTCCGCCAGCGGCAGCATGGCCATCGGGCCGTCATCGGTGAAACGCTCGAACGCCCGGCCATGATGAGGCTCGGCCAGGCTGACGTTGGCGATCAGCGCGCTCTGCTCATAGGGTGTCTGGCGAACGTTGATGCCCAGTTGCTCGCGCAGGTTGGAACGCCCGCCGTCGGCCAGGATCGCCAGGTCGCAATCGAGCACGCTTTCGTCATTCAGGGTCAGCCGGTAGCCATCGTCCAGCGCCTGCATGGCGGTGACTTCGGCCGGACAACGCCAGCTCACCACGTCCGGGTCCAGCGCACGCCACAGGCAGTGGCCGAGCCAGGCGTTCTCGACCACGTAGCCGAGGGCCGGCACGCCTTCATCCTCGGCATTCAGCCGTGCGGCACCGAAACGGCCACGATCCGAGACGTGAATCCGCGTGATCGCTTCGGCACGTTCGTTCAGGGCCGGCCACAGCCCATGGCGCTGGTAGATTTGCCGACTGCCGAAGGACAGCGCACTGGAACGCGCGTCGTAACTCGGCTGGTAGGCATCGCCGGGCGCGAACGGCTCGATCAACACGATGCGCCAGCCGCGCGCACGGGCACCGGCCTGCAGCGCCAGGGCCAGGCTGGCGCCGACCAGGCCGCCGCCGATGATGGCCAATTCGACCCGTGGCATGACTTCAGGCAGCCTCTGCGCGGGCAGCGGCCATCAGCGCTTCGATCTCGGCGACCGACTTGGGCACGCCCGTGGTGAGAATCTCGCAGCCTTTCTTGGTCACCACCACGTCGTCCTCGATACGCACGCCGATGCCGCGCCACTTCTTCGGCACGTCCTGGTTGTCCGGCGAGATGTAGATGCCCGGTTCGACGGTCATGCACATGCCGACTTCCAGCACGCGCCACTCGCCACCGACCTTGTATTCGCCGACGTCATGCACGTCCATGCCCAACCAGTGGCCGGCGCGGTGCATGTAGAAAGGCTTGTAGGCGTCCTTGGCGATCAGTTCGTCGACATCGCCCTGAAGCAGGCCCAGCTCGACCAGGCCAGCGGTGATCACCCGCACCGTGGCCTCGTGGGCTTCGTTCCAGTGCTTGCCGGGGGCGATGTGCTTGAAGGCTTCTTCGTTGGCGGCCAGCACCAGTTCGTAGATCGCCTTCTGCTCGGCCGTGAATTTGCCGTTGGCCGGGAAGGTGCGGGTGATGTCGCTGGCGTAGCAGTCGATCTCGCAGCCGGCGTCGATCAATACCAGGTCGCCGTTCTTCAGCGGCGCATCGTTCTCGCGGTAATGCAGGATGCACGCGTTGCGACCGGTCGCGACGATGGAGCCGTAGGCCGGCATCTTCGAGCCGCCCTTGCGGAATTCGTAGTCCAGCTCGGCTTCGAGGTGGTATTCGCTCAAGCCCACGCGGCTGGCCTGCATCGCGCGAATGTGCGCACGCGCGGAAATCTCCGCGGCGGCGCGCATCACCTTCACTTCCGCCGCCGACTTGTACAGGCGCATGTCGTGCAGCAGGTGGGTGAGGGCGACGAACTCCTTCGGCGGAATCGCGCCCTGGCGGGTCTTGGAGCGAATCACCTTGACCCACTCCATCAGCCGGTGATCGAACTCCTGATTGCTGCCGATGGCGTAGTAGACGCGCTCGCGGCCCTCGATCAGACCCGGCAGGATGTCGTCGATATCGCCGATGGGAAACGCATCATCGGCGCCGAAGGTGCTGACCGCGCCGTCCTGGCCGGCACGCAAACCGTCCCACAGCTCCCGCTCCGGATCGCGCTCGCGGCAGAACAGCACGTACTCGCCATGGGCACGGCCGGGGATCAGCGCCAGCACCGCCTCGGGCTCGGGGAAGCCGGTGAGGTACTGGAAGTCACTGTCCTGACGGTACACATGCTCGACGTCACGGTTGCGGATGTACACCGGCGCAGCCGCCAGGATGGCGATGCTGTTGGGTTCCATCTGCTCCATCAGTGCCTTGCGTCGACGGGCGTATTCCGACTTCGGGATGCTGGCCATCAAGGATGATCCTTAATCAATGCAGGGAAGGTTTCGCGGCAAGCGCCTGGGGCTTCTTGTTGCACTCGGTGAACAGCAACAGCGGCGCAACGCGCAGGTATTCCATGACTTCCATGTAGTCGTTCTCGCCGTCCTCGGACTCTTCCAGGGCACTCTGCACCTGGGCGATGGAGCTGAGGTCCTGCAGCACTTCCATGGCATCGCCGCTCAGCGCGCCGTCCTGCAGGGTGCCGCCGAAACCGTCGAGGAAACCCTGGCACCATTGACCCAGAGCCTTGGCCCGCTCGGCCAGTGGCGCTTCGTCGCCAGGCAGCAGCAGGACCACGGTGATGTCTTCGCCGGCCAGTTCGCCCTTGACCATTTCCTGCAGGCCGATCAGCGCCTGGCGAATCGTGTCCTGGGGCTCGGCGCCGAGCAGTTCGCCGGCATCGACCAGCCAGGCATCGGCATCGAAACCGGCGCCGGCACAACTGCGGCCGAGTAACAGGCCATGGAGTTCAGCGGGAGAAACAGCGCTACCGGCGCTTGCGAGCAAAGCCGCAAAGGCAGCATACGGAGAGTTGGAAGTCGGCATGGTCGGCTAGGCGCCAGACGGCGCAATGTCTAGAATGGAGGCCTCGTATCCTAGCACCGGCGGGTACGGCAAGACCATCGACGCGCCAAGCCCGCCGGCTGCATCCATCCGATCATCATCTCGGGTGGGTTGGCTGCGCCAGGCAGCGATCCTTTATAGTTGCGCCCACTTCATTGCCCACACAGGGACTCCATGGAAGACGCCGAACTGCAAGCACTGACCCGCAAACTGGAACTTCTCATCCAGCGCGTGGAGCAGCTCAAGTCACACAACCGTGACCTGCTGGCCAGCGAGCGCGCATGGCGTGAAGAGCGTGCGCAACTGATTGAAAAGAACGAATTGGCACGGCACAAGGTCGAATCGATGATTTCGCGCCTGAAAGCTCTGGAGCAGGACACATGACCCAGCCAAACACCGTAACCCTGCAGATCCTCGACAAGGAATACTGCATCAGCTGCCCCGCCGACCAGCGCAGCAATCTGGAGAGCGCGGCGCGCTATCTGGACGGCAAGATGCGCGAGATACGTTCCGGCGGCAAAGTCATCGGCGCCGACCGCATCGCCGTGATGGCCGCGCTGAACATCACCCACGACCTGCTGCACAAGCAGCAGCGCCTGGACAAGGAGGTCAACAGCACACGCGAACGTGTGCGTGACCTGATCGACCAGGTCGACGATGCGCTGGCCATCGATCAGGACGAACGACCGAACTGACCCCAGCGCGGGCTTTCCTGTATAATCCGCCCCACTCCCTGGTGTGTTTGCCAGTCGGTGATGTCCCTGAGCCGATACGCACAACCACGGGGCTTGCAAGTGGGGCTGGTGTGCATGTCCGCCAGACGGAAAGCCTTAAAGCCTCCTGCAATCTCCACCTTGAACTTTCGGGTTCAAGGGCTAAACCGACAGCGGCCCGACTGGGGAGCCCTCTTTCATGATCGAAGCCGGCACACTTTCACGCCCGGCCCTGCGACGTCAGCTCAGAAAGGCCCGACGCGCCCTCGGCGCTGCGCAGCAGAAGCGCGCAGCTGAACGTCTGTTCCGCCAACTCGTGCAGCATCCGGTGTTCCGGCGCGCCCGAGACATCGCGCTGTACCTGCCCAACGATGGCGAGATCGATCCGCGCCCATTGCTGAAATCCGCTCGGCGGCGTGGCAAACGTATCTATCTGCCAGTGCTCAGCGCCTGGCCGAAGACTCGCATGCGCTTTCAACATTTGCGTCATGACGAAAAACTGATCCTCAACCGCTTTCGCATACCCGAGCCGGTGATCGACCCGGCGCGCCAGCGCAAACCCTGGACCCTGGACCTGATCCTGCTGCCGCTGGTGGGTTTCGATGAGTTCGGCGGGCGCCTGGGAATGGGCGGCGGCTTCTATGACCGGGCCCTGGCCTATCGGCAAATGCGCAAAAATTGGCACAAGCCGACGCTACTGGGATTGGCCCATGAATGCCAGAAGGTGGATCGCCTGCCACTGGCAAGCTGGGATGTGAAACTGGAAGCGGTGGTGACCGACAAACGCTGGTACGGCTGACACGTGACGCCGCCAACGCGGCGTCTCACACAAGGTTCATGGCTGCCGGGCCTGCTCGGCAACCGGCGCGCTCGCTACGCGATCCCACATGCTCTGGGTGTAACCCGTGGTCACCATGCCCAGGCTGAACAGGATGACCAGTATCCACAACATATCCGGTTTGCGTTTTCTCATCGGCTACCTTCCCCCCTTGTCCAAGCCTGTTGCAACTTTAGTCGTAATTCGCCAGGCGCGGGATTCTCGCTCCATGACCGAGCGATGACCACCTCTTTTTTGTCACCTGGATATGCATTCGTCGGCCATGCCTTGGCTTTACAATCGCGTGACCACAGACGGCCCTGAAGGAGCAAAGTTCATGCCGCACTGGCTGATGAAATCGGAACCCGACGAATTGTCGATCCTCGACCTGCGCCAGCTCGGCCGTGCGCGCTGGGATGGCGTGCGCAATTACCAGGCGCGCAACTTCATGCGTGCCATGCAGGATGGCGAGTTGTTCTTCTTCTATCACTCGAGCTGCCCGAAACCAGGCATCGCCGGTATCGCCCGGATCAGCGGTGCGACCTACCCGGACCCGACGGCACTCGACCCGCAAAGCCATTACTTCGACGCCAAGGCCAGCCTTGAGAAGAACCCGTGGAGCGCGCTGGACGTCGAGTTCGTCGAAGCCTTCAACGAGGTGATCGCCCTGCCGCGATTGAAAGCCCACGCCGAACTGGCCAATCTGCCACTGGTACAGCGTGCCAGTCGCCTTTCGGTGATGCCGGTAAGCGATGCCGAATGGGAGGCCATTCTCGCCATGCGCTGAGCACTGTGCTATCACGAAGCATCATCAAGGTTCGCGGCAGAATATATAAAGAGGCAGGCGCTCGAACGCGCGCTCATTGAAGAGACACGCTGGCAGTAATACGGCCCCAGGAGCAGTTCATGCACAAAGTGTCTGTCTGGCCGGTACGTCTTTCCCTCACGATCCTGTCGCTGGCGCTGATCGCCGCCAGCCTGGGGCTCTGGCGCATGCTGGAAGACAACCAGCAACAGCGCCTGCAGGAGCGCGTCGGCTATCAGGCCCGGTTGATGGCACGCCAGCTCGAAGACACCCTGAGCATGGAGGTCGACAGCCTGGCGCGGATCGGCCGCCTGTGGAACGAGCTGTCGCGCCTCGACGAAGGTGACTGGGCAGTCGAGGCCAACTTGGCGCTGCAGCATTTCCCCGCCTATCAATCGGTCCAGTGGCTCGGCCCCGACCTGCACATGCGCTGGCTCGTCCCCATCAAAGGCAACGAGGCGGCACTGAACTTCCAGTTGCTCCCCTCGCACCCCAACTACCCGGTCGCCATGCAAGCCAAGGGCAGCGGCGAGCAGCGTTTTTCCAACAGCTTCGACCTGGTCCAGGGCGGACGCGGCTTCGTTCTCTATACGCCACTGTTCCTGCATGACAGGGAAGGAGCGCGACAGTTCGACGGCTTCCTGCAGGGTGTATTCCGCGTCGATCCCCTGATGGACCAGCTGTTGCACAGCCTCGACGGCAACGAGTTCAGCGTCCAGCTGCTGGAAAACGGCATCCCCATCTACAGCCATGAACAAGCCGGCAGCCTACCGGGCCTGACCCAGACCGTGCCCCTGCAATTGCTCAACAACCGTTCGTTCAGCTTGCAGCTCAGCCCCACGCCAACCTTGCTCCAGCGCCTCAACAGTCTCTTGCCGGAAGTGGTACTGGGTGCCGCGCTGATCATCAGCCTGTTGCTGATCGCCGCCCTGGCCCAAGCCGTGCTCAACAAACGCCGGGCCAACCAGT
Organism: Pseudomonas sp. LRF_L74; assembly: GCF_965644255.1. NCBI lineage: Bacteria > Pseudomonadati > Pseudomonadota > Gammaproteobacteria > Pseudomonadales > Pseudomonadaceae > Pseudomonas > Pseudomonas sp. LRF_L74. The sequence goes on from NZ_CBFFRH010000001.1 coordinate 120,848, forward strand.
TGCAACGGGCCAATCGGCGCCTGCAGGTGGAAGCCCGTCGCCGGGTGCAGGTCGAGAAGCGCCTCAACACCAGCCGCGAACATCTGCAACTAGTGCTCGACCTGACCGACTCCAGTCACGACGGCCTGTTCATCTTCGCGACCGAGAACCGCGAATTGCTGCACATGAACCAGGTGACCTACGCCAGCCTGGGATACAGGGCCGAACAGTTCGCCCAACTGCTGCGCGAGCAACCCGATCAACTGATCCCGGGCTACGCGAATTGGCTGGAGCAGGTGCGCAAGGCGCAGATGGAAGGCCAGTCGCGCATCTTCCAGCGCGAGATGCGCCGTCGCGACGGCAGCCGGCAGGCAGCGGAAATCAATACGCAACTGGTACTGCTGGGTGGCCGCGAATACCTGATCGCGGTATCGCGGGACAATAGCGAGCGGCTGGAGCTGGAAGCGCGGTTGCAACGCCTGTCGCAGCAGGACGGCCTGACCGGCCTGTATAACCGGCGTTTCTTCGACCAGCGCCTGCATAGCGAATGGCGGCGCCTGCGCCGCAGCGGTTCACCGATGGCGCTGCTGATGATCGACATCGACTACTTCAAGCCCTACAACGACGCCCTCGGCCACCTCGCCGGCGACGACGCCCTGCGCAAGGTCGCCGGCGTGCTGCAGGATTGCCTGCAACGCGAAGGCGACGTGGCCTGCCGCTATGGTGGTGAGGAGTTCGTGCTGATCCTGGTCGACACCGACGCGCAAGGCAGCCAACACCTGGCCGAGCAGCTCCACCAACAGATCGCACGCCTGGACATCGAACATCCAGGCAGCCCACTGGGACGGTTGAGCCTGAGTATCGGCGTGGCCGTCGCCGATCCGGTCGAGGACGAACAGGCAGACCAGTTGGTGGCACAAAGCGACCAGGCGCTTTATCAGGCCAAGGCGCTAGGGCGCAACAGAACGCAGGTGTGGCGCTGAACGCGCGCCCGGTAGCTTGCGCCGCTACTGAATGATCAGGTTATTGAACAGCAGATCATCGACGACCGGCTTGCCCTCTTCCTGATTCAGCACGTCCTGCACCTGCTTGAGGGCTTCCTGGCGCAGCTTCTCCTTGCCGTCCTGGCCATTCATGGTCTCCTCGGTCTGCTGGGAGAAGAGCATCACCAACTGGTTGCGGATCAGCGGATCGTGGTGCTCGACTATTTTTTCTGCATCGGCACCTTTGACCTGCAGGGCGATATCGGCCTTGAAGAACTTCAACTTGGGGCCCGCACCGAAATTGCCAACCAAGGCAGGCACCAGGCTGTAGTAGGCAACCTTGTCGACTTCCGCCCCTTCGCCTTCTTTCTTCTCTTCTTGGGCCATGGCGGCAAACGGCAGGCTGAGAACCAGCAACAGGGCGATCCAGGTCTTCACAGGGTGACTCCTCGGTATGAATGGGGCATAGCATAGTCATTGCCGGGCCGACGCCCAAGCCCGACGCTTATGGACAGCCATCAGACACAGGCATGCTCGTTGCCCAGCCAGGAGCGCGGCCTAAACTGCCAGCCACAGGACAACCTGCGCAACTTCCAGCAATTGTTCGCCTGGCATGCCGAGGACAGACTCAAGCCCTTGGTATCGCAGACCTTTCCACTGGAGAAAGCCGGCGAGGCGATCGAGCAACTGGTGCAACGCAAGGCGGTGGGCAAAGTGGTGGTGCAGGTCCGCTGATCACTTGATTGTTAACCTGAGCGTAATCGAACGCGCGTTTGCTTGATTGATGGCATTCGAGCAGCTTTCTAAGGTGTGCCCACGACAGCGGAAATCGTGGACTCATCATGACAACAACAATCGCCCCACCGCCGCAGTGGTCGCGCCGTCGCGCCGAGAAAGCGCGGCGTCTCGACCAGGTGCGCGCCCTCGCCGATGGCGTGGTCCTGCCCAGCGACAAGATCGTCACCGCCCTCGAAGCCCTGATCGCCCCTGGCGACCGCGTGGTGCTCGAAGGCAACAACCAGAAGCAGGCCGACTTCCTCTCGCGCTCCCTGGCTCAGGTCGACCCGAGCCGCCTGCACGACCTGCACATGATCATGCCCAGCGTCAGCCGCGCCGAGCACCTCGACCTGTTCGAACGCGGCATCGCCCGCAAACTCGACTTCTCCTTCGCCGGCCCGCAGAGCCTGCGCATCGGCCAACTGCTCGAAGACGGGCAGATGGAGGTCGGTGCGATCCACACTTACATCGAGCTGTACTCGCGCCTGCTGGTCGACCTGATTCCCAACGTCGCGCTGGTCGCGGGTTTCCAGGCCGACCGCCACGGCAATATCTACACCGGGCCAAGCACCGAGGACACGCCCGCACTGGTCGAGCCCACGGCATTCAGCGACGGCATCGTCATCGTTCAGGTCAACGAACTGGTGGACGAGCTGCCCCGGGTGGACATACCCGCATCCTGGGTCGATTTCGTGGTGGTCGCCGACAAGCCGTTCTACATCGAGCCGTTGTTCACCCGCGACCCGCGCCACATCAAGCCGGTGCACGTGCTGATGGCGATGATGGCGATTCGTGGCATCTACGAAAAACACAACGTGCAGTCGCTCAACCACGGCATCGGCTTCAACACCGCGGCCATCGAACTGATCCTGCCGACCTACGGCGAATCCCTCGGCCTGAAGGGCAAGATCTGCCGCAACTGGACGCTCAACCCGCATCCCACCTTGATCCCGGCCATCGAGACCGGCTGGGTCGAGAGCGTGCATTGCTTCGGCACCGAACTGGGCATGGAAGGCTACATCGCGCAACGCCCGGACGTGTTCTTCACTGGCCGCGACGGCTCGATGCGCTCCAACCGGATGATGTGCCAGCTCGCCGGGCAGTACGCGGTGGACCTGTTCATCGGCGCCACCCTGCAAGTGGACGGTGACGGTCACTCGTCGACCGTCACCCGTGGTCGCCTGGCCGGTTTCGGCGGCGCCCCCAATATGGGCCACGACCCTCGCGGCCGTCGCCACAGCACACCGGCCTGGCTGGACATGCGCCCGGCGCCGAGCGATGCGCCGATGCTCGAACGCGGCAAGAAGCTGGTGGTACAGATGGTCGAGACCTTCCAGGAAGGCGGTAAACCAACCTTCGTCGAAACCCTGGATGCGGTCGAGGTGGCGAAGAAGGCCGGCATGCCGCTGGCGCCGATCATGATCTACGGCGACGACGTCACCCACCTGCTCACCGAAGAAGGCATCGCCTACCTGTACAAGGCGCGTTCCCTGGAAGAACGCCAGGCGATGATCGCCGCCGTCGCCGGGGTCACCGCCATCGGCCTGCGCCACGATCCGAAAGACACCCTGCGCATGCGCCGCGAAGGCTTGATCGCCTTGCCGGAAGACCTCGGTATCCGCCGCACCGATGCCAGCCGTGAACTGCTCGCGGCCAAGAGCATCGCCGAGCTGGTCGAGTGGTCCGGCGGCCTCTACACCCCGCCCGCCAAGTTCAGGAGCTGGTGATGAACGCACCTATCGAACAGGCTCGCGTCCTCTCTCGCGCGGAAACGCTGGCCGACCGGGTGGTCGATGCGCTGATCGACGAAGCCGACCTGTCCCCCAAGCCCGGCCTGGTCGACAAGCGCGGCAGCGGCGCCCACAGCGACCTGCACCTGGGCCTGATGCACACCTCGGCGCTGAGCCTGTGGCCGACCTTCCGGGCCATGGCCGAAGCCGGCGAACACTACGGCCAGGCCAGCCAGCCATTGCGTGATGAACTCGGCCAGATCGGCCGCGATGGCGAGCGCGAAATGCTGCGCGTCACCGGCGGCGTGAACACCCACCGTGGGGCGATCTGGGCACTGGGCCTGCTCAGCGCGGCCGCCGCCTTCGACGAAGAAAGCCTGCCGGCCAGCACCATCGCCTGGCGGGCCGCGCGCATCGCCTTGCTCGATGACAGCGCCGCCGCGCCCAATCCAGACAGCCATGGCGCCAACGTCTGCCGCCGTTACGGCGTGCGCGGTGCCCGCGAGCAAGCGCAACTGGGCTTCCCCGCAGTGCTCCAGCATGGTTTGCCGCAACTGCGGCGTAGTCGCGCCGCCCATGCGGGCGAACAGAACGCACGACTCGACGCCTTGCTGGCGATCATGGGCATCCTCAGCGACACCTGCGTCCTGCACCGCGCCGGATTGGATGGCTTGCAGCGCATGCAGTCCGGCGCCCGCGCCGTACTCGCTGCGGGTGGCAGCGCCAGCTTCGCCGGACGCCAGCAACTGCGCCGGCTCGACCGCGACATGCTCGCCCTGCATGCCTCGCCTGGCGGCGCCGCCGACCTGCTTGCCGCCACCCTTTTCCTCGACCGTCTGGCGCCCGAACGCCCGACGCCGCACGGGAGCCTGTGAACCATGGAAACCCTGACTTTCGAATTTCCCGCCGGTGCGCCGGCCAGTGGCCGCGCGCTGGTCGGCTGTGTCGGCTCCGGCGACCTGGAAGTGCTGCTCGAACCCGGCCAGCACGGCATCCTGGCGATCCAGGTGGTGACCTCGGTGAACGGCGCCAGCGCGCGCTGGCAGCACCTGTTCGAACGCATGTTCAGCGAACAGACGCCGCCGGCCCTGCGCATCGACATCCATGACTTCGGCGCCACCCCTGGAGTGGTTCGCCTGCGCCTGGAGCAAGGCCTGGAGGAACTGAGCCATGACTGATACCGCACGCCTGCTGCACAGCCGCAGCTTCACCGAACTGGGCGCTCGCCAGCGCGCTCGCGAGTTGCTCGACCCGGGTAGCTTTCGCGAGCTGATCGGCCCCTTCGACCGAGTCATCTCTCCCTGGCTGCCGCGCCAGGGCATCGTGCCGCAAGCCGACGACGGCGTGGTGGTCGGCAAAGGTTCTATCGATGGCCAACCGGCCGTGATCGCCGCCATCGAGGGCGCGTTCCAGGGCGGCAGCATGGGCGAGGTCGGCGGTGCCAAGATCGCGGGCCTGCTGGAGCTGGCGGTGGAAGACAACCGCAAGGGCATTCCCACTCGCGCCATCCTGCTCCTGGAAACCGGCGGCGTACGCCTGCAGGAAGCCAACCTCGGCCTGGCCGCCATCGCCGAGATCCAGGCGTCTATCGTCGAACTGCGCCAATACCAACCGGTGATCGGCCTGGTCGCCGGGCCGGTCGGCTGCTTCGGTGGTATGTCCATCGCCGCCGGCCTGTGCAGCCACCTGCTGGTCACCCGCGAGGCACGCCTGGGCCTGAACGGCCCGCAGGTGATCGAACAGGAAGCTGGACTCGATGAGTACGACTCCCGCGACCGGCCATTCATCTGGAGCCTCACCGGCGGTGAACAGCGTCACGCCAGTGGGCTGGCCGATGGCTATGTCGCCGACGACTGCCAGGCCATCCGTGAACAACTGGTCGCGCTGTTCGCGAGCCGCACCGACGAGCAGCCACGCAGCCGCCGCCATGCCTGGTTCCTCGAACGCCTGAATCGCCTCGGTGCCGATCCCCAACAACTGGACGCCGCCAACGTGCGTAGCCTCTACCAAGGAGAACAGCCATGAGCCGTGGATCGAACTGGCTGCGCGCCCTGGCCAGCCGCAATACCCTAACTGACTACCCGGCCTCGGTGGCAGTCGCCGATGGCGAGGTTGGCAACCGGGCCGCACGCTTCATCGCCGTGGTGCCGGATGCCGACAACCCCTTCCCCCGCGCCCGCAACGGCGAAGTCGGCCTGCTCGAAGGCTGGGGCCTGGCCAAGGCCGTGGACGAGGTCATCCAGGCCGATGCGCAGTCCGCCAGTAAACGTGTGCTGGTCGCCGTGGTCGACGTCCCCAGCCAGGCCTATGGCCGCCGCGAGGAAGCCCTCGGCATTCACCAGGCCCTGGCGGGCGCCGTCGACAGTTACGCCAGGGCGCGCCTCGCCGGGCATCCGCTGATTGCCCTATTGGTTGGCAAAGCGATGTCCGGTGCCTTTCTCGCCCACGGCTACCAGGCTCAGCGACTGATCGCCCTGGAGGATGAAGGCGTGATGGTCCACGCCATGGGCAAGGCCGCCGCTGCGCGCATCACCCTGCGCAGTGTCGACGAGCTGGAAACCCTGGCCGCCAGTGTGCCGCCGATGGCCTACGACCTGCACAACTACGCGTCGCTGGGCCTGCTCTGGGAGCGCCTCAAGGTCAGCGACGCGAACCAGCCGGACGCGGCGGATATCGCCCGTGTGCGCGAGTGCCTGAGCCAGGCAGTAGAAGACATCGGCAGCAGTACCGACTTGAGTGGCCGCTTGGGCGCCGCCAATCGCGCCGCGTCCTCCCAGGTGCGCGATCTGTTGCGTACGCAGTGGTAACGACGATGGACAGACTGATCCGCCCACACGACCTGCTCTGGGGCATGGCCCCGGAGCGACTGCCAGCCGATGCGCCGGCCTGGGCGCGACGGGCCCTGGCTTCCGGCCAGCCGGTGGTGGTGCGCCGGGCCATCGGCCCGACGGGCCAGGTCGCTGTGGGTATTCGTGGAACCCGCCGCGAGCAGCGACTGGCGGCCTGGATGCCTGTGCAGTCGATCAGCCGCCAGCTCTGTCCCGAGCAACTGCGCCTGCGCGGTGAACCGTCCTGCGCCGCACTCCACGCACTGGTACGAATATCCGCTTGCCTCGACGCCACTGGCCTGGCCTGGGGACCGAGCGGGGGCGCAGGCTTTCAGCTGGCCAGCGGCATCGAGGTGTTGCATGACGCCAGCGACCTGGACCTGATCCTGCGCACCGAGCAGCCCTTCGAACGTCGCCAGGCCGTCGATCTACTCGCTGCCCTGGAGCAGGCCCCTTGCCGGATCGACCTGCAACTGGAGACCCCAAATGGTGCCGTGGCCCTGCGTGAATGGGCCGGCGGCAGTCAACGCGTCTTGCTGAAATGCGCCAGCGGCGCGCGGTTGGTGGACGATCCCTGGAACATCCGCGAGCTGGCCGCGTGAGCAGCCTGTTCGCCTTCCCCGGCCAGGGTGCTCAGCAGGTGGGCATGCTCCACCAGTTGCCCGATGACGCCGTGGTTCACGCCTGCCTGGAGCAAGCCAGCACAGCCCTGGGCGAAAACGCCCTGGAACTGGATTCGGCCGACGCCCTGCAATCCACTCGCGCCGTGCAGCTCTGCCTGCTGATCGCTGGCGTGGCCTGTGCCAGGCTGCTGATTCAGCGTGCCTGCGCACCGGACTACGTCGCCGGCCTGTCCATCGGCGCCTACGCGGCGGCCGTCGTCGCCGGCGCACTGGCCCTGGATGACGCAGTGCGCCTGGTCGCCTTGCGTGGCGAGCTGATGCAGCAAGCGTATCCACAGGGCTATGGCATGACCGCCATCACCGGTCTCGACCTGGGCACGCTGGAGCGCCTGATCGGCGCAACGAACAGCCCGGCAACCCCGGTGTTCATCGCCAACCTCAACGCCGACAACCAGACCGTGATCGCGGGCAGCGATGCCGCCATGCGGACTGTCGCCGAACAGGCACGGCGGCTCGGTGCCGGTTCGGCCAAACGCCTGGCGGTGAGCGTGCCGTCGCATTGCCCGCTGCTGGCAGAACCGGCCCGCGAGCTGGCCACTGCGTTTGCCGAAGTCGCCCTGAACCGCCCCAACCTGCGCTACCTGAGCGGCAGCAGCGCACGGCCGCTCCACGGTCCCGAACAGATCCGCGATGACCTGGCCTACAACATGTGCCGTGTCGTCGACTGGCACGCCACCCTGCGCACCGCCTACGAACGCGGCGTACGCCTGCACATCGAGCTGCCGCCCGGCACTGTGCTCAGCGGCCTGGCACGACGAGTCCTGGACCAGGGTACGGTGGTCGCCTTCCAGGGCACCCGCCTCGATACACTGGGCGCCCTGCTACGCCAGGAGGTGGACCAGAGCCGATGACCGCGTGATTTTCGAAGCACAAGAACAACAACTTCGTAAACCGAGGAACAAGACCATGATCATTTACGGTGTAGCTCTACTGGCCGTCTGCACACTGGCCGGCGTCATCATCGGCGACCTGCTGGGCGTGCTGCTCGGCGTCAAATCCAACGTGGGCGGTGTCGGCATCGCCATGATCCTGCTGATCTGCGCGCGCCTGTACATGCACCGCCACGGCGGCATGAGCAAGGAATGCGAGTTCGGCGTCGGCTTCTGGGGCGCCCTGTACATCCCCGTCGTGGTGGCCATGGCCGCGCAACAGAATGTGGTGACCGCCCTGCACGGCGGCCCCGTGGCGCTGATCGCCGCCATCGGTTCGGTGCTGTTGTGTGGCTGCACCATCGCCCTGATCAGCCGCTCGCACAAAGGCGATCCATTGCCCGACGAGCCACTCGATCAAGGCGTGAGCATCGCGCCAGCAGGAGGACGCTGATATGTGGAGTGCTCTCGAACACAGCCTCGCGCAAAATGGCCTGGTCACCGCCTTCGCCGTGGTCGGCGGCATCATGTGGTTGTCGGTGCTGCTATCCAAGCACCTCACCTTCGGTCGCGTGCATGGCTCGGCCATCGCCATCGTCATCGGCCTGATCCTGGCCTGGGTCGGCGGAACCCTGACCGGCGGGCAGAAAGGCCTGGCCGACCTCAGCCTGTTTTCCGGCATCGGCCTGATGGGGGGCGCCATGCTGCGCGACTTCGCCATCGTCGCCACGGCCTTCGAAGTGCAGGCGACCGAAGCCCGCAAGGCCGGCATGATAGGCGCCGTTTCCTTGCTGCTGGGCACCATCCTGCCATTCATCGTCGGTGCATCCGTGGCCTGGATGTTCGGCTACCGCGATGCGGTGAGCATGACCACCATCGGCGCCGGCGCGGTGACCTACATCGTCGGTCCGGTGACCGGCGCGGCCATCGGCGCCAGCTCCGACGTAATGGCACTGTCCATCGCCACCGGCCTGATCAAGGCGATCATGGTGATGGTCTTCACCCCGGTTTCGGCACGCTTCCTCGGCCTCGACAACCCGCGCTCGGCGATGGTCTTCGGTGGCCTGGCCGGGACGGTCTCGGGCGTTACCGCAGGCTTGGCCGCTACCGATCGGCGCCTGGTGCCCTACGGTGCACTGACCGCCACCTTCCACACCGGCCTGGGCTGCCTGCTCGGCCCTTCACTGCTGTACTTCTGCGTGCGCGGGCTGGTGGGCTGAAGCCTGCGGTTACAGACCGAGGCGGCGGATCATGGGACAATGCGCGGCGCGCCGCCGCGCTTTTTCCCGTCCGAACACTGGTCCGTGCCGATGCCGTTGCTGAACACTCCACGCTCCCCCGCTTGTCTTCGCCTCTTGGAGTTCTTTCATAATCTTTGCCGGCAACTAGCCGCTGTCGGGAGCCACGTAGGGTGGACAACGCTGTTTTTGTCCACCATTGGCACTGTAGAGCGGTGGACAAAAAAAGCGTTGTCCACCCTACAAAGGGCCAGGCCCTCTCAATCAAACGGCCGCCTGAGGATCATGAGCATGGCGCTGTTGCTGGTCCTGCCAGGCGCGGCATCGGCCGCCGACGTCGACGGCGCCAGCCTGAGCCTGCTGTGGGGCCTGCCGTTCGCCGGCATCCTGCTCAGCATCGCGCTGCTGCCGCTGCTGGCGGCCTCGTTCTGGCACCACCACTTCGGCAAGGTCACCGCAGGCTGGACCCTGCTGTTCCTCGTGCCATTTCTCTACACCTTCGGTTGGCACGCCGCCCTGGGACTGAGCGTGCACACGCTGCTGGCCGAGTACATTCCCTTCATCGTCCTGCTGCTGTCGCTGTTCACCATCTCCGGCGGCATCCTGGTCGATGGCAACCTGCATGGCTCGGCCAGGCTCAACACCGGCCTGCTCGCCCTCGGTGCACTGCTCGCCTCGGTGATGGGCACCACGGGGGCGGCGATGTTGCTGATTCGCCCGTTGCTGCGCGCCAACGACAACCGCAAGCACCAGGTGCATGTGGTGGTGTTCTTCATCTTCCTGGTCGCCAACATTGGCGGCGGGCTCACGCCGCTGGGCGACCCGCCGCTATTCCTTGGCTTCCTCAAGGGCGTGGACTTCCTCTGGACCGTCGAGCACATGCTCGAACCGGTGCTGTTGCTGACCCTGCCGCTGCTGGTGATCTTCTATGCACTGGACCGTTACCTGTTCAGCCGCGAAGGCGAACTGAACGCCAACGACCCGACGCCCGATTCGCCGCTACGCCTGCGTGGCACCTTCAACTTCCTGCTGCTGGGCGGTGTGGTCGCGGCGGTGCTGATGTCCGGCATCTGGAAACCGGGGATCAGCTTCGACGTCATGGGCACCGGCGTGGAACTGCAGAACGCCCTGCGCGACGTCATCCTGCTGGCGCTGGCACTGGTCTCGCTGTGGATCACGCCCAAGGCTATTCGCCAGGGCAACGAATTCGACTGGGGACCGATCCTCGAAGTGGGCAAACTGTTCGCCGGCATCTTCCTGACCATCGCGCCGGTGATCGCCATCCTGCGCGCGGGCAGCGACGGGCAACTGGCCGCCGTGGTGGCAACCGTGGCCACACCCGACGGCGCCCCGCACGAGACCATGTACTTCTGGATGAGCGGCACACTGTCAGCCTTCCTCGACAATGCGCCGACCTACCTGCTGTTCTTCAACCTCGCGGCGGGCGATGCCCAGGTGATGATGAACCAGTTGCCCGGCACCTTGCTGGCGATCTCCATGGGTTCGGTATTCATGGGTGCGATGACCTACATCGGCAACGCGCCGAACTTCATGGTCAAGGCCATCGCCGAACAACGCGGCGTGAAGATGCCAAGCTTCTTCGGCTACATGCTCTGGTCGTGCGCCATCCTGCTGCCGCTGCTGGTGATCTTGAGCCTGGTGATGCTGTAGGAAGATCGTCATTCCCGCGAAGGCGAGAGCCCTGCATCTGGGTTCCCGCCTTCGCGGGAATGACAACTATTCGGGATCAGCCCTCGCGCGCCAGGCTGTACATGCGGCACTCGGCGAGTAGCGCGAGCAGGTTCGGGTCGCGCTCCTTGGCCTTGAGGAACACCACGCCGATATCCTGCTGCAACTGATAGCGTGCCTGCAGCGGGATCAGCCGTACGCGGTTCTCGTACACCGCTGCGATTCGCCCCGGCAACAACGCATAGCCGACGCCGGAGCTGACCATGCTGAGCAAGGTGAAGATGTCGTTCACCTGCATCGCCACCTTGGGCTCGAACCCGGCCTGGCCGAACACACGCTCGCCGTCGCGGTGGGTGGCGAAGCCCTGGGTCAGGGTGATGAAGGTCGACTCGCGCAGGTCGGCCAAGTCGACTTCCGGCCTTTCAGCGAACGGCGAATCGGTAGGCACGGCGAGAAAGATATCGTCGGAAAACAGCGGCAATTGCTCACAATCCGCATCGCTGACACCTTCATCCAGCGACACCAGAATGGCATCGAGCTCCATGTTCTTCAGCTTGTAGAACAGATCGACGTTGGAACCCAGGATCAGGTCGATGTTGAGCTCGCTGCGCCTGAGTTTCAGGCCCATGATCAACTGTGGCACGGTCTTAACCGTCAGCGAATAGAGCGAGCCGAGCTTGAAGCGCTCCGCGGAGAATCCAGCCGCTTCACGGGTGCAACGCACCGTTTCCTGCACGTCCTGAATCAGCTTGTGAGCGCGCTCCTCCAGCACATAGGCGCTTTCCAGGGGGATCAGGTTGCGCCCTTCGTGCTTGAACAACGGGCAACGCAGGGCGCTTTCCAGCGAGTGAATGGCGCGATGCACGCTGACATTACTGGTACCCAGCTCCGCTGCCGCGCGAGCCAGGTTGCCGCTGCGCATGAAGGCGAGGAAGGTCTGCAACTTCTTCAGCGTCAGCTCGTCATCGATCTCCATGGCCGGCCTCGATCAGCTACGCGGGGCGTAGGCGAAGACGTCGGCGCGCATCTGGTGGGCGTCCATGCCCGCCTCGACCAGCGCATCGAGCGTGCCGTAGACCATCGCTGGCGAGCCGCTGGCGTAGACGTGCAGAGGCTTGAGATCGGCGAAGTCCTCACACACCGCCTGGTGCAACAGGCCACAGCGCCCCGGCCACTCGCCGGGCTCACTGACCACCTGATGCACGCACAGCCCTGGTTGCGAATGCCATTGCTGCCAGTGCGGCAGCTCGTAGAAATCCCCGGCCTGCCGTACGCCCCAATACAAGTGCAGCGGATGCTTGAAACCGTTGGCACGGCAGTGCTCCAGCAGGCTGTGCATCTGCGACATGCCGGTGCCGGCGGCGAGCAGCACCAGCGGCCCGTCTGGCAATTCGGCGAGGTGCGTGTCGCCAAACGGCATCCGCACCCGTGCCATGCCACGCTCGCGCAGGAAGGTCAGCAGGTTGCGGGTCTTGTCGTCGCGCGCCAGGACATGCAACTCCAGTTCACGGCCACTGTGCGGCGCGGAAGCCAGGGAGAACGCCGAGAACTCGCCGTCCTGGCGCTCCAGCAGCAAGTACTGGCCGGCGTGGTAACGCGGCGGTTTGCCGGCTGGCGCACGCAACAGGATACGGAACACGTCGCCGCCGGCCGCGATGATCTCGCTGACCTGGCAATTGAGCGTACGCACCGGCAGCTCGCCCGGCGCCAGCACGCCATCCCAATGCAGCACGCAGTCTTCTAGCGGCTCGGCCAGGCAGGTGTAGACCTCGCCATGATCGCGAACTTCGCCATCCTGGCGCACGCGGCCCTCGACCAGCAGCGCTGAGCAAACATGACAGTTGCCGTTGCGGCAGCTCTGCGGGCACTCGTAGCCCAGGCGGCGCGCACCGTCGAGGATGCGTTCGCCGGGTTGCAGCTCCAGTTGCGCCCCGGAGGGCTGCAGCGTCACTCGCACGAAAAGCTCCTAGGTTCTCAGTTCAAACGTGAATGAAGGCATAGAGGCAGTTGCGGACATTCATTATTTCTCCGTCATTCCCGCGAAGGCGGGAATCCAAATGCGCCTGATCTTCTGGGTTCCCGCCTTCGCGGGAATGACGACTAAACACACCGCGTAATAATGGTCACCGCACGAATGGCTGCTTCTGCCTCAAAGCAGGCATCAATCGATCCCCAGGCTTGCCCACATTTCATCGACCCGCTTGGTCACCGCATCGTCCTTGACGATGGCGCGACCCCATTCGCGAGTGGTTTCGCCGGGCCACTTGTGGGTGGCGTCCAGGCCCATCTTCGAACCGAGGCCGGAGACCGGCGAGGCGAAGTCGAGGTAGTCGATCGGCGTGTTGTCGATCATCACCGTGTCGCGCTTGGGGTCCATGCGCGTGGTGATGGCCCAGATCACGTCGTTCCAGTCGCGGGCATTGATGTCATCGTCGGTGACGATAACGAACTTGGTGTACATGAACTGGCGCAGGAACGACCACACACCGAGCATCACGCGCTTGGCGTGGCCTGGATACTGTTTCTTCATGGTCACCACCGCCATGCGGTACGAGCAGCCTTCCGGCGGCAGGTAGAAGTCGGTGATCTCGGGGAACTGCTTCTGCAGGATCGGCACGAACACTTCGTTGAGCGCCACGCCGAGGATCGCCGGCTCATCCGGCGGACGGCCGGTGTAGGTGCTGTGGTAGATCGGTTTCTGCCGACGGGTGATGCGCTCGACGGTGAACACCGGGAAGGTGTCAACCTCATTGTAGTAGCCGGTGTGGTCGCCGTAAGGGCCTTCCGGCGCGGTCTCGCCCGGATGGATCACGCCTTCGAGGACGATCTCCGCGCTGGCCGGCACTTGCAAGTCGTTGCCCTTGCACTTCACCAACTCGGTGCGCTGGCCGCGCAGCAGGCCGGCGAAGGCGTACTCGGAGAGGCTGTCCGGTACTGGCGTCACCGCACCAAGAATGGTCGCCGGGTCTGCCCCCAACGCCACGGCCACCGGATAAGGCTGGCCTGGATGCTTCTGGCACCACTCGCGAAAATCCAGCGCGCCGCCGCGATGGCTGAGCCAGCGCATGATCACCTTGTTGCGGCCGATCACCTGCTGGCGGTAGATGCCGAGGTTCTGCCGCTCCTTGTTCGGGCCCTTGGTGACAGTCAGGCCCCAGGTGATCAGCGGCGCGACATCGCCCGGCCAGCAATGCTGGATCGGCAGCTTGCCGAGGTCGACATCGTCGCCCTCCTCCACCACTTCCTGGCACGGCGCGTCCTTGAGTACCTTGGGCGCCATGCTGATGACCTTCTTGAAGATCGGCAGCTTGGACCAGGCGTCCTTGAGGCCTTTCGGTGGCTCGGGCTCCTTGAGGAACGCCAGCAGCTTGCCGATCTCGCGCAGCTCGGAAACGTCCTCGGCACCCATGCCCAGGGCCACGCGCTGCGGCGTGCCGAACAGGTTGCCGAGCACGGGAATATCGAAACCGGTGGGGTTCTCGAACAGCAGCGCCGGGCCTGCCTTGCGCAAGGTACGATCACAAATCTCGGTCATCTCCAGGAGCGGAGAGACCGGTGCCTGGATGCGCTTGAGTTCGCCGCGCTGTTCCAGTCCCTTAATGAAGTCGCGCAGATCGCGATACTGCATGCCTATGCCTCGTCGGCGTGCCGGGTGGGGCGCAGAGTTTAACCCCGATGTAGATGGCTGGAAACGCGAAGGCCGGGTTTCCCCGGCCTTCGAAGCTTTTCGCAGTGACGCTCGACTTACTTCCGCTTCATGGAGAGGAAGAATTCGTCGTTGGTCTTGCTGTCTTTCAGCTTGTCGAGCAGGAACTCGATGGCGGCGATTTCGTCCATCGGGTGCAGCAGCTTGCGCAGAATCCACATGCGCTGCAGCTCGTCTTCGGCGGTCAGCAACTCTTCGCGGCGGGTGCCGGAACGGTTGATGTTGATCGCCGGGAACGTACGCTTCTCGGCGATGCGACGATCCAGTTGCAGTTCGAGGTTACCGGTGCCCTTGAACTCCTCGTAGATGACTTCGTCCATCTTCGAGCCGGTTTCCACCAGCGCGGTGGCGAGGATGGTCAGCGAACCGCCTTCCTCGATGTTGCGCGCGGCGCCGAAGAAACGCTTCGGCTTCTCCAGGGCGTGGGCGTCGACACCACCGGTGAGTACCTTGCCGGAGCTCGGGATCACGGTGTTGTAGGCACGCGCCAGGCGGGTGATGGAGTCGAGCAGGATGACCACGTCCTTCTTGTGCTCGACCAGGCGCTTGGCCTTCTCGATCACCATCTCGGCGACCTGCACGTGGCGGGCTGGCGGCTCGTCGAAGGTCGAGGCGACCACTTCGCCGCGCACGGTGCGCTGCATCTCGGTCACTTCCTCCGGGCGCTCGTCGATCAGCAGGACGATCAGGTAGCACTCGGGATTGTTGCGGGTGATGTTGGCCGCGATGTTCTGCAGCATGATGGTCTTGCCCGCTTTCGGCGGGGCGACGATCAGGCCGCGCTGGCCCTTGCCGATCGGTGCGCAGAGGTCGATCACGCGGGCGGTCAGGTCTTCCTTGGAGCCGTTGCCGGCCTCCATGGTCAGGCGCTTGTTGGGGAACAGCGGCGTGAGGTTCTCGAAGAGAATCTTGTTCTTCGCGTTCTCCGGACGGTCGAAGTTGATCGAGTCGACCTTGAGCAGGGCGAAGTAACGCTCGCCTTCCTTCGGCGGGCGGATCTTGCCGATGATGGTGTCACCGGTGCGCAGGTTGAAGCGGCGGATCTGGCTCGGCGAGACATAGATGTCGTCCGGGCCGGCAAGATACGAGGAGTCCGCGGAGCGCAGGAAGCCGAAGCCATCCTGGAGTATCTCCAGCACGCCATCGCCGGAAATTTCCTCGCCGCTTTTCGCGTGCTTCTTCAGCAGGGCGAAGATGATGTCCTGCTTGCGCGAACGGGCCATATTCTCGAGGCCCATCTGTTCGGCCATGTCGAGGAGTTCGGCAATCGGCTTTTGCTTGAGTTCTGTCAGATTCATAGGAATGAAGTAGCTGATATAAGGAGGGGAAAGCACGAGGGCTTTGGAGTGCCGCGCCGCGAAAGAAGGCGACTGGATCGCTCGGTATTATCGAATAGGAGGCGTCGGCGACGGAGTTGGAAGCAGTGGAGAAAACCACTGACCGGCCGAATGTAACACCGCTTTTGCAAGGGCGTCCACCCTGCAAAACGAAAAAACCCCGCATTTCTGCGGGGCTTTTGTGATCACGGCAAGGTCGCGATCAGATATTGGCGTCGAGGAAGGCCGCCAGTTGCGACTTCGACAGCGCACCGACCTTGGTCGCTTCGACGTTGCCGTTCTTGAACAGCATCAGGGTCGGAATGCCACGCACGCCATACTTCGGCGGGGTATCCTGGTTCTCGTCGATGTTCAGTTTGCAGACCTTCAGCTTGCCCTGGTAGGTCTGGGCGATCTCGTCGAGGACCGGCGCGATCATCTTGCATGGGCCACACCATTCGGCCCAGTAATCAACCAGGACCGGACCGTCGGCCTTGATCACATCATCTTCGAAACTCGCGTCGCTGACGCTGGTGATGAATTCGCTCATGGAAAATCTCCGAGGTCGAAAGGGCTTGAAGTGGCGGCATGATAGCCCGGCTTGAACGACACCGAAAGCCACGGGTCATTGTGCTTGCCTATCGAGAAGCGATGAATTGCTGATGAAACACTACGGCAGACAGCTCGCGGAGGTTAACATGGTCGTCCAAACGATCGACTGCCGACGCGTGGCCGCATGCCACTGCCTGGAACCGAGAGCCTGACAATGCCGCATACCAAGTCGTTTTCCCTGATCGCCGCCATCGACCTCGGATCGAACAGTTTCCACATGGTCCTGGCCAAGGCCGACCACGGTGAAGTCCGCATCCTCGAGCGGCTCGGCGACAAGGTACAGCTCGCCGCCGGCATCGACGACCAGCGCATGCTCAGCGAAGAAGCCATGCAACGCGGCCTGGATTGCCTGAGCCGCTTCGGCCAACTGATCCAGGGCCTGCCCCAGGGCGCGGTGCGCATCGTTGGCACCAATGCCCTGCGTGAAGCACGCAACCGTGGCGAGTTCATCCGCCGCGCCGAGGCCATC
Organism: Pseudomonas sp. LRF_L74; assembly: GCF_965644255.1. Classification (NCBI taxonomy): domain Bacteria; kingdom Pseudomonadati; phylum Pseudomonadota; class Gammaproteobacteria; order Pseudomonadales; family Pseudomonadaceae; genus Pseudomonas; species Pseudomonas sp. LRF_L74. The sequence goes on from NZ_CBFFRH010000001.1 coordinate 137,727, forward strand.
CTCGGCCACCAGGTCGATGTGATTTCCGGTCGTGAAGAAGCGCGCCTGATCTATCTGGGCGTTTCCCACTCCATCGCTGACACGCCCGGACGCCGCCTGGTCGCGGATATCGGCGGCGGCAGCACCGAGTTCATCATCGGCCAGCAGTTCGAACCGCTGCTGCGCGAGAGCCTGCAGATGGGCTGCGTCAGCTTCACCCAACGCTATTTCCGCGACGGCAAGGTCACTCCTGCACGCTACGCCCAGGCCTACACCGCGGCGCGCCTGGAACTGATGGGTATCGAGCAGGCTCTGCACAAGCTCGGCTGGCAACAGGCGGTAGGCGCCTCCGGCACCATTCGCGCGGTAGGCCTGGCAATCAAGGGCGGCGGCCTGGGCAACGGCGAGATCAACATCGAAGGCCTGGGCTGGCTCAAGCGCCGGCTGTTCAAGATTGGCGAAACGGAAAAGCTCGACATCGATGGCGTCAAACCCGATCGCCGCTATATCTTCCCTGCCGGCCTGGCCATTGCCGAGGCGATCTTCGACGCCCTCGACCTGCAGCGCATGGATCATTCCGAAGGCGCCCTGCGCGAAGGCGTGCTCTATGACCTGCTCGGCCGCCACCAGCACGAAGATGTACGCGAACGTACGCTCAGCGCGCTCGCCGAGCGTTACCACATCGATCTGCAGCAGGCCGCGCGGGTCGAGGCCAAGGCCATGCTCGCCCTGGACCAGGTCGCGGATACCTGGGGCCTGGACGACGATTGGCACCGCGACCTGCTGCAATGGGCGGCGCGCATCCACGAGATCGGCCTGGACATTGCCCACTACCACTACCACAAGCATGGCGCCTATTTGATCGAGCACTCCGACCTGGCCGGTTTCTCACGCCGTGAACAGGCCATGCTGGCGCTGCTGGTCCGTGGCCATCGGCGCAACATCCCACGGGAGAAGTTCGCCGAGCTGGGCGAGGACGGCGACAAGCTGCTGTATCTCTGTGTACTGCTGCGCTTCGCCATTCTCTTCCATCACATCCGCGGCACCCAGGAAATGCCCGAGGTGAAGCTCAAGGCCGGCAAGAGAAGCCTGGACCTGACCTTCCCCGCCGGCTGGCTGGAAGCGAACCCGCTGACCCAGGCCGATTTCGAGCAGGAAGCCGGCTGGCTGGCACGGATCGATTTCACGCTGAAGGTGCGCTAAGAAAGCGCGAAGAAAAATCCCTATTCATACAAACAAAAGGCCCAACATACGCTGGGCCTTTTGTTTGGTGCGCTGAAACTCAGCGACTCAGTACCACCGGGCTGGCTAGCTTCTCCAGCAACGCAGCCTGCGCGTTACGCGGATTGGCATTGCCCGTCGGGCTGAGCCGCCCGTAGCGTCCATCCGCATGCAAGACCCAGGCGTGGGTATTGTCGCTCAGGTAGCTCTCCAGCTCCTTCTTCACCCGCGTGGTGAGCTTCTTGCCCTCGACCGGGAAGCAGGTCTCGACGCGCTTGTCGAGGTTGCGCTCCATCCAGTCGGCACTGGACAGGAACAGTTGCTCGTCGCCGCCATTGAGGAAGTAGTAGATCCGGCTGTGTTCGAGGAAGCGGCCAATGATCGAGCGCACATGGATATTGTGCGAAACCCCCGGCACCCCCGGACGCAACGAACACATGCCGCGCACCACCAGGTCGATCTTCACCCCGGCCTGACTGGCCTTGTACAGGGCGCGGATGACCTTGGCGTCGGTCAGTGCATTGACCTTGGCCATGATGTGCGCCGGCTTGCCCTCGGCGGCGAACTGCGCCTCGCGGTTGATCATGTCGATGATGCCCTTCTTCAAGGTGAAGGGCGCGTGCAGCAGCTTCTTCATGCGCAGGGTCTTGCCCATGCCGATGAGCTGGCTGAACAGCTTGGACACATCCTCGCCCAGCGCCACGTCGGCGGTCAGCAGGCTGTAGTCGGTGTACAGGCGCGCATTGCCGGCATGGTAGTTGCCGGTGCCGAGGTGCGCGTAGCGACGGATCTCGCCATTCTCGCGGCGCAGGATCAGCATCATCTTGGCGTGGGTCTTGAAGCCGACCACGCCGTAGATCACCACCGCGCCGGCCGCCTGCAGACGGCTGGCCAGTTGCAGGTTGGACTCTTCGTCGAAGCGCGCGCGCAGTTCGATGACCGCGGTGACTTCCTTGCCGTTGCGCGCCGCCTCCACCAGTGCATCGACGATCTCGGAATTGGCCCCGGAGCGATACAGCGTCTGCTTGATCGCCAGCACGTTGGGGTCCTTCGCCGCCTGGCGCAGCATGTCCACCACCGGGGTGAAGGACTCGAACGGGTGCATCAGCAGGATGTCCTGCTTGCCGACCACGCTGAAGATGTTTTCGCTGTTCTGCAGCAGCTTGGGGATGACCGGGGTGAACGGGCCGTATTGCAGCTCGGGGTGGCTGTCCAGGCTGGTGATGGAGAACAGGCGGGTCAGGTTGACCGGGCCGTTGACCCGGTACAGCTCGTTGTCGCTCAGGTTGAACTGCTTGAGCAGGTAGTCGGACAGGTGCGGCGGGCAGGTTTCGGCCACCTCCAGGCGCACGGCATCCCCATAGCGACGCGAGAACAGCTCACCGCGCAGGGCACGGGCCAGGTCCTCGACATCCTCGGTATCGACCGATAGATCGGCGTTGCGGGTCAGACGGAACTGGTAGCAGCCCTTGACCTTCATGCCGGTAAACAGATCGTCGGCATGGGCGTGGATCATCGACGACAGGAACACGTAGTTGGCGCCAGGCCCGCCGATATCCTCCGGCACGCGGATGATCCTCGGCAACGGACGCGGCGCCGGGATGATCGCCAGGCCCGAATCGCGACCGAAGGCGTCCACGCCTTCCAGTTCGACGATGAAGTTCAGGCTCTTGTTCACCAGCAGCGGGAACGGGTGCGTCGGATCGAGGCCGATGGGCGTGATGATCGGCGCGATCTGCTCGCGGAAGTAGCGGCGCACCCAGCTCTTGAGCTTCGGCGTCCAGTAACGACGGCGAATGAAGTTGATCTGGTGCTTGGCCAGCTCCGGCAGCAGCACGTCGTTGAGCAACGCGTACTGGCGGTCGACCTGCCCGTGGGCGATCTCGGAAATCTGCGCCAGCGCCTGGCTCGGCAGCAGGCCGTCGGGTCCGGCCTGCTCACGGGCGAAGTTGATCTGCTTCTTCAGGCCGGCGACGCGAATCTCGAAGAACTCATCGAGGTTGCTGGAGAAGATCAGCAGGAACTTGAGGCGTTCCAGCAGCGGATAGGACTCATCCAGCGCCTGCTCCAGCACGCGGATGTTGAACTGCAGTTGCGACAGCTCGCGATGGATGTACAAGCCACTGTCATCCACCGACGGAATCGGTGCCGCAGGAGCAGCCGGCGGCGCCTCGGGCTCGGGTTCGAGCGCCGCGATGACTTCGGCAACCTCGACGGCGGTCGGTTGCTGTTCGGCAGTCTTGCCGTCCACTTCGTGTTTGCTGGGTCCCTCGGTATTCATGCTTCTTCCCAGGGGCTCACTGCCCCGCTTTGATCAGTTGTGCGGCACGCTTGGCGAAGTACGTGAGGACGCCATCGGCCCCCGCACGTTTGAACGCCGTCAGCGACTCAAGAATCACAGCTTCGCTCAACCAGCCATTCTGGATCGCCGCCATGTGCATGGCGTACTCACCGCTGACCTGGTAGACGAAGGTCGGTACGCGGAACTCCTGCTTCACCCGCCACAGCACGTCGAGGTACGGCATGCCCGGCTTGACCATTACCATGTCGGCGCCTTCGGCCAAGTCCAGCGCCACTTCGTGCAGGGCTTCGTCGCCGTTGGCGGGGTCCATCTGGTAGTTGAACTTGTTGCCCTTGCCCAGGTTGCCCGCCGAACCGATGGCGTCGCGGAACGGGCCGTAGTAAGCGCTGGCGTACTTGGCCGAGTAGGACATGATGCGCGTGTTGGCGTGCTCGGCCAGCTCCAGCGCCTCGCGCATGGCGAGGATGCGGCCGTCCATCATGTCCGACGGCGAAACGATGTGCGCGCCGGCCTCGGCATGGGACAGCGCCTGCTTGATCAGCGCATCGATGGTGATGTCGTTGAGCACGTAGCCGTCGTCATCGATGATGCCGTCCTGGCCATGGGTGGTGTACGGGTCCAGGGCCACGTCGGTCATCACCCCCAGCTCGGGGAAGTTCTCACGCAACGCCCGGATCGCGCGCTGAACCAGACCATCCGGGTTCCACGCCTCGGCGGCATCGAGCGACTTGCGCTCGGTGGGGATGAACGGGAACAGGTCGATCAGCGGGATGCCCAGCGTCACCAACTCTTCGGCCTCGCGCAGCAGCTCGTCGATAGACAGGCGCTCGACGCCCGGCATCGAGGCCACTGGCTCGCGACGCTTCTCGCCGTCGAGGATGAACACCGGCAGGATCAGGTCGTTCACGCTCAGTTCGTTCTCGCGCACCAAGCGACGGGAAAAATCGTCGCGACGGTTACGGCGCAGACGGGTAGCGGGGAACATGCGATTGGCGGGGGTAAAGCTCACGGCAGACTCCAGACCCGCGAAAACGGGCACAGTGCGACGGATTTATAAGCCGTCATTATGACTAAATGATGACGGCGCTGGAGGGTCATATGACCAAGGCGGGCCAAGACAGGTGCGACGAAGCGTCGCTGCCAGCATCGAATGAAGCATGTCTTGCAGGCTGAAACGGTATCGCCGTATGCCTCCTAGGTCTAGGATTGCGGCCATATCCGCGGAATAACGAATTTTTCAAGGAGATACAGCATGAGCAAAAACGTAGCGGTAATTCTCTCCGGCTGTGGCGTCTATGACGGCGCGGAAATCCAGGAAAGCGTGATCACCCTGCTACGCCTCGACCAGCGTGGGGCCAAGGTGCAGTGCTTCGCGCCGAATATCGCGCAGTTGCATGTGCTCAATCACCTGACGGGCGAGGAAGCCCCGGAAAGCCGCAACGTACTGGTCGAGTCAGCCCGCATCGCCCGGGGCGCGATCAAGGATGTACGCGAACTGAACGTCGCCGACTTCGATGCGCTGATCCTGCCGGGCGGTTTCGGCGTGGCCAAGAACCTCTCCAGCTTCGCCAACGAAGGCACCAATCTCAGCGTACAACCCGACGTGCTCGCCGCCGCCAGGGCCTTCGCCAGCGCCGGCAAACCCATCGGCCTGATCTGCATCTCGCCGGCCCTGGCCGTGCAGATCTTCGGGGCGGGCGTCAGTGCGACCCTGGGCAGCGACGAGGACGACGCGGCCAAGGCCCTGGTGGCCATGGGCGGCAAGCACGTCGCCTGCAGCGTGGAAGACATCGTCGAGGACGAAGAGCGCAAGCTGGTGAGCACGCCGGCCTACATGCTCGCCCAGTCGATTTCGCAGGCGGCGGCGGGGATCAACAAACTGGTCGACCGCGTGCTGGAACTGGCGTTGCCGCATTGAGGCAGGAGCAGTCGTCCTTACTCGGTGTGTTTAGTCGTCATTCCCGCGAAGGCGGGAATCCAGAAAACACCACACGTTTGGATTCCCGCCTTCGCGGGAATGACGATTGAGTGTGGACCGGGTGTTCGTGGAACGACCGCCTCTGCCTCGAAGCAGCCTGTCAGTTGAGTCCCCATGAGCGTATGGCTTGAAATACCGCCACCGCTGTTTTGCTCAAAAGCCGCTAGCGCATGAGCCGCACAAGAATCCGATCCAGCGCATTGGCGAAGGACTGCCGATCCTTGTCCGAATAGGCGGCCTGGCCACCACCGACCTGCCCTTGCTCGCGCAGGTCGGTGAATAGGTTGCGCACCGCCAGGCGCTCGCCCATGTTGCGCTCGTCGAACTCACGACCGCGCGGGTCGAGGGCCGCCACGCCCTTCTTCACCAGCCGGTCGGCCAATGGCACATCACTGCAAATCACCAGATCGCCCGGCTCGGCATGCTCGACCAGATGATCGTCCGCCGCATCCGGCCCGCTGGGCACCACGATCAGCCGCACGCAGGCGAAATTCGGTCGTGCCACCGCCTGCCCCGCCACCAGCACCACCTCGAAGCCACGCTTGAGGGCGAACTTGACCACCTGGTCCCGCGCCAGGCGCGGACAGGCATCGGCGTCGATCCAGACGCGCATCAGGCCACCGGCGCACGACGGACCAGCGCCAGCAGGCTGGCCGCGCCGACGAACAGGGCCGCGAACACCCGGTTCATCACGCGCTGCTGGCCCGGCGTGCGCAAAGCGCGCAGGACTCGCGAAGCCAGGCCGGTGTAGCCCGCCATGACGATCAGATCGACCACGATCATGGTCACGCCCATGATCAGGTACTGCGGCAACAACGGCGCCTGGGGATGGATGAACTGTGGCAATACGGCCAGCATGAACACCACTGCCTTGGGATTGCTGGCGTTGACCAGAAAACCGCGCAGCACCAGGCTCAATGGCCGGCCACTGCGGCTCTCGCCAGAAGTGCTGGCCATCGCACTCGGCCGCGAGCGCCACTGCACCACGGCCAGCCACAGCAGGTAGGCGACACCGAACCACTTGATCAGGCTGAACGCCAGCGCCGAAGTCGCCAGCAGCGCCCCGACCCCGGCCGCGACGATGGCGATCTGCAGGGCCAGACCGATCTGCAATCCCAAGGCATTCCAGTAGCCGCGCAGGAAACCATATTGCAGGCCACAGGACATCGAGGCGATGGCGCCCGCCCCTGGCGACAGGCTGATCACCCAACAGGCGACGAAGAAAGCGAGCCAGGTTTCGAGTGCCATGGCAGTGACCTCAGTGATGAAGAACGGAAAAGCGCCCGGAGATCAGCGCCAACGACGCACCGAACGCTGGAAGAACAGGCTGTTGGGAATCTGTACCACGGCGCCGCTGACGCCTTCGCTGTGGTCTTCCAGAGTGGTGTAGAACAGGTTGATCGCAATCACCCGGCCCTTGACCCCCGGTTTGTCGGCGGAGTCCACCACCTCGACCACATCGCCCAGGCGAAACGGTCCCATGGAGAAGATCAGCACCGCGCAGAACATATTCGACAGCACGCTCCAGATGGCAAAGAACGCCACCGCGGCGACCGCGGTAAAGCCGGTGACCGCCGTCCACAGCACTTCGGCGGAAACCCCCAGGCGCTCCAGCACCAGCATGCCGGCGCTGCCCATGATCAACCAGCGCAACAAGCCGCGCAGCGGCATCAGCACCTCTACTGGCAGCAGGCTATAGCGTTGGCCAAGACGAGTAATGCCACGGGTAACGACACGCTGGGCGAGCCAGGCCAGGACCAGAATCAGGAATACCTGGGCCGCTACGATCAGCGGCTCGCGCCAGGTAGCGAGTATCGCCAGCTCTTCCATCACTCAGCCTCCTCGAGTTGCCGTTGCAGGTCTTCCAGGGTTTCCAGGGCGAACAGCCAGGCTTCCTCCAGTTCGCTCTCGCTGGTTTTCAGGCGCGCCTGCTCAGCCAAGGCATCGCGCAACTCATCCTTGCGCGCCACATCGTAGATACCGCCGTCGCCCAGGCGCTGCTCCACGCTCGCCAGTTTTTCCTGGACCTTGCCCAGTTCCTTCTCCAGCTTGTCGGCCTCGCGTTTGTGCGGTGCAAGTTGCTGGCGCAGCGCAGCCGCCGCCTGGCGTTGGGCGCGCTTGTCGGTCTTGTCGGCAGCGGGCGCCACAGCACTGGCCGGCACCTGGCGCTGCCGGTACTCGACCAGCCAGCGGGCATAGTCGTCGAGATCGCCATCGAACGCCTTGATCCGGCCATCGGCGACCAGCAGGAACTCATCCGTGGTGCTCTTCAGCAAGTGCCGATCGTGGGAAACCACCAGCACCGCGCCGGCGAACTCCTGCAACGCCATGGTCAGGGCCAGGCGCATTTCCAGGTCGAGGTGGTTGGTCGGTTCGTCGAGTAACAACAGGTTGGGCTTCTGCCAGGCGATCAGCGCCAGGGCCAGGCGCGCCTTCTCGCCACCGGAGAAATTGACCACCGCCTGGTCACAGCGATCGCCCCGGAAATCGAAGCCGCCCAGGAAGTCGCGCAGCGTCTGCTCGCGCTCGGTCGGGGCGATGCGCTGCAAATGCAACAGCGGGCTGGCCTTGGCGTCCAGGGAATCGAGCTGGTGCTGGGCGAAGTAGCCGATGGCCAGGTTCTCGCCGCGATACAGGCGCCCAGCCAGGGGCTGCAACTCACCGGCGAGGGTCTTGATCAGGGTCGACTTGCCCGCGCCATTGGGGCCGAGCAGACCGATACGCGCGCCCGGCGTCAGTTGCAGCTTGACCTGTTGCAACACGGTTTTTTCGCCATAGCCCAACTGCGCCTCGGAAAGGTCGAGCAACGGGCTGGATATCTTGTCCGCCTCACGGAAGACGAAGTCGAACGGCGAGTCGACATGGGCCGGCGCCAGTTCTTCCAGGCGCTCCAGCGCCTTGATCCGGCTCTGCGCCTGGCGGGCCTTGGTCGCCTGGGCCTTGAAGCGGGCGATGTACTTTTCCATGTGCGCACGCTGCGCCTGTTGCTTCTCGTAGGCCTGTTGCTGCTGGGCCAGACGCTCGGCACGGGTGCGCTCGAAGGCTGAGTAACCGCCGCGATACAGCGTGAGCTTCTGCTGTTCGAGGTGAGCGACATGATCGACCACCGCATCGATAAAATCGCGGTCGTGGGAAATCAGCAGCAAGGTGCCGGGATAGCTTTTCAGCCAGTCCTCCAGCCACAGGATCGCATCGAGGTCCAAGTGGTTGGTCGGCTCGTCGAGCAACAGCAAATCCGACGGGCACATCAGCGCCTGGGCCAGGTTGAGGCGCATGCGCCAACCGCCGGAGAAATCGCCGACGCGACGATCCATCTGCTCGGCGCTGAAGCCCAGGCCGGCCAGCAGCTTGCGTGCCCGGGCATCGGCGGTATAGCCGTCGGCGCTGTCCAGTTCGCTGTGCAGGCGGGCGATGGCGTTGCCGTCGTGGGCCACCTCCGCAGCGGCCAGCTCGCGCTGGACCTTGCGCAGGTGGATATCGCCATCGAGCACATAATCGGTGGCCAGCCGTTCGAGGTCGTCGATCTCCTGGCGCATGTGGGCGATGCGCCAGTCCGGCGGCAGGCTGCAATCGCCGGAGTCGGGACCGAGCTCGCCACGCAACAGGGCGAACAGGCTGGATTTACCGGCGCCATTGGCACCGATGAGGCCGGCCTTCTGGCCGGCGTGCAGGGTCAGCTCGGCGCCTTCTAGCAGGCGTTGCGGACCACGCTGTAAAGTGAGGTTCTGGAGTCGAATCATGATGGCGGCGGAGTCTACCAGTTTCCCCCGTGCGCCGCCCGGAGAGCCGAATGCCTTCTGACCTGTGGAGTTTCGCCCTCGCCACCTATGCGCGGCCGGGCGTGGAAGCGGCCTGCCTGCAATTGCAGGAGGAAGGAGCCGATGTGTGCCTGCTGTTGTGCGCGCTCTGGCTGGAGTCTAGAAACACTGGCTACGACAGCGGGTATGCCGGTTCACTGCGAGCCATCGCCCAGCCATGGCAAAACGATGTGGTCGCTCCCCTGCGCGAGTTGCGCCGTGCCTGGCGCGACAGGGCACGGAAGGATGTTCAACTGGCGGGCTGGCGTGAACGGGTCAAGACCTTGGAGCTGGAGGCCGAGCGCGAGTTGTTGTCGCGTCTCGAAGACTGCGCTTCGGCGTGGCCCACCGACGTGAAAGATTCTGCACGCTGGCTTGAAGCGCTCAGCGAAGGACAGGCGAAAAAAAACCGCGACGCGCTGCAGGTGCTGCGCGCCGCGGTTTCTTTCGACTGATCAGGCAGTCGTCGACGGAGTAGCTGCGTTGGCGGTAGCCGGAGCAGCAGGGGCGGCAGGCGCTTCTGCTGGCTTGGCGGCCGAGGCGGCAGCGGGCTTTTTGGCCGCGGGTTTGCTGGCCGGTTTCACCGCCGCTTTAGCAGCAGGCTTGGCGGCAGCAGGTTTGGCAGCGACAGGCTTGGCGGCGGCTTTCGCCGGAGCCTTCGCAGCGGCCGGCTTAGCAACTGGTTTGCTGGCAGGCTTGGCGGCGGAAGCAGCCTTGGCCGGAGCCTTGGCCGCCGGTTTGGCAACAGCTTTGGCTGCCGGTTTAGCTGCGGCAGGTTTGGCGGTTGCCTTGGCCGGCGCTTTTGCCGCAACAGGCTTAGCTACAGTCTTGGCAGCAGGCTTGGCGGCGGAAGCTGCTTTGGCTGGAGCCTTGGCTACCGGCTTGGCGGCGGCTTTTGCTGCTGGCTTGGCTGCAGCAACTTTCTTCGCCGTTGGCTTGGCGGTTGCTGTGGCGCTCTTGCCAGCAGGGGCAGCTTTGGCAGCGGGCTTGCTCGCAGCAGTTTTGGCTGCAGGCTTAGCGACGGGCTTGGCAGCCGGTTTGGCTGCGGAAGCAGCTTTGGCCGGGGCCTTGGCCGCTGGCTTGGCGACAGCCTTGACTGCTGGCTTGGCAGCGGCCTTCGCGGCCGGTTTGCTAGCCTTGCTTGCTTTGGCAGCCGGCTTGGCGGCCGGAGCACGAGTGCTCAGCGCTTTGCCTGCCGCGTCTTGTACCTTGCCTACGCCTTGAGCCAGTTTCAGGCTCTGCTGGATATCACGCTTGAGTTGCTGGATGTAATCGCGAGTCTCGCCCTGGCGAGTCTTCAGGCTGTCGAGCAGCGCTTCGAGTTCAGCGACAGCGGCCTTGGCCTTCTCTTCGACCTTGGCCTTGCCAGCCTTGCCCGCCTCTTGCAGTTTGCTGCGTGCGGCGTGCAGTTTTTCTTGAGCCTTGCCACGCTGTTTTTCCAGCTTGGTCAGCAGTTCTTCTGCGTCAGACTGCGCTTGCGAGCATGCCTTTTCCAGGTGGTCGAGCAGGCTCTGCGAGAGTTGCTGAAGCAAATGCAAAGGAGTGGTGACGGGCTTTTTGTTAATCGGCATGGCATGCCTCCGGCGGACATAGGTGGTCACATACTAGACAAATGGCCCGCAAGCCGCTAGCCACCTGACTCTGACAAAGTTCACGACGAGCACAATTAAGCATATTTTTTTCGAAAAATCGTCACGACCCATCGTTCGCTGCTGTTTCCCTGCCTGATTCCGCTTGTGCTGCAGGCCGCGCCATCACAGGCTCGCAGCGCTATGGCCTACAGCCTTGGCGCGAGAATCGACGAGCGCTTGCATGCGGAAGTCAGCAATATCGACCTGCTGGAGGTGGCCGAGTGAAAGACTCAGGCGGTAGCGGCCGCCTTTTGCCGATGCGCGTTGTGCAGCACCTCGATGAGGCAGTCTTCCAGTTCGAAGCGCTCATGCAGCAGTTGCCCGAGACGCTTGAGCTCAGCGCTCAGCGAGGAACTGTCGCCGCAATCCTGCTGGTCGCAGCGGTCATTGAACGCCAAGGCCACTTCAGTGATCGCCTCGATGCGCGGGTAGATCTGCTTGGCCAGTTCGAGACCGCGTTGGTCTCCGAATGAAGTGGCCTCGGTAGTGAGCTGTTCGTAGACTTCGAAGTGCCCTGCCGAGACGTAGTCAACCAGGATTTCACAAAAACGGTGCAGGTCCGGGGTATTGGAGACTTCGCCGGCCGGGCCCCCGTCGAGCAGCGCGAAGGCGCTGACCAGTTCGTGTCGTTCCTGGAGCCAACGATCGATCAGTTGGTGTACGCCGCCCCAGCGCTCCTGGGCGTTCTGGCAGGTCTCGAGCATGATGTCCTCACTTCCCTCTGGTGGATGCTGGTCATGTGGCCCATCCGGACTCCCAGCGTAACCCCCCGTCTTCGACGACGAAGTGTGAGGGCCAGAGTATGCCCCGAAGCCGTGCGCTTCAAGTCACCGGCTGGGTTGATTTGACCAACATTCGCTCACAGCGCTGCGTAACGCCGTCTAGGTGGATGTTTCGCCTGGGAATTCGCTCAGACCCGACGGCGGAACAACTGATAAAGGCCGACAAGGATCAGGCCAAGGAAAGCCAACAGGCTCCACTCCGGCAGGCTGAGGCTGAACAGGGTCCAGCTGACCTCGGCGCAGTCGGCGGTGCCATGGAACACCAGGCGGACGATTTCCTGCAGTGGCAGGGCATCCATCATGAACTCCAGGCTTGGCAGGCACGCCTCGAGTTGCTCGGGCGGCACGCTTTGCAGCCACACCTGGCGCGCGGCGGTACCTGCGCCGGCGACAGCGAACAACACCATCAGCACCGAGTAGATACGGCGCCCCACGCCACCCGGAGCGTGCAAGGCTGCCACCAGGCTGACCAGCCCTACGGCGATCAGGCAGATGCGCTGGACGATGCACATCGGGCACGGCTCCAGGCCGACCACGTGCTCCAGATAGAGCGCGACGCCCATCAACCCGACGCAGCCGAGAAACACGATAAGAAACAGGGTGCGTGGTTTGGCCAGGGCCATGGGAACTCCGAGAGGGGGGCGGGAAAGGCGATTACGGTAGAGGAAAGGCCGCCCGCCTTTCAAGACACAACGCGACGCCTCGTCAGTGACCAGACGCCGCATGTCTCCTCAACGCAGTGCGGATTCGACCGCTCAAATGGCCTGACGTGGCAGCGGCAGCTCTACCTGCGATGCGAAACTGTCCAGCAGCAGGCGGTTGCTCGCCTGCAACTCCCCCTGGGCCGCCAGCAGCCGGGCCAGTTCGACACGGGCATCGATGCTGTGAGAGAAGCTCAGGCTCAGTTCGAAATACTCGCGCGCCTTGCCCCACAAGCTGTTCTGCAGGCACAGGCGCCCCAGGCACAGCAGCAGCAGGGGATCGCCTTCGTGTTGCTTGAGCAGGCCTTCGGCAGTCTGCAACTGGCGCGCCGGGTCACGCCCGCGCAGCAATCCGTACAACTGGACCAGGCGCGGATCGTAATGCTGCTTGAACGCCTTGCGCACCACCTCTTCCGCTTCCTCTTGGGCACCGAGCAGCCGTAGCTGGCCAGCATAGGCGGCGATCAGGCCGGGCTCGTTGCGCTGGGCGGATGACAGCTCCTGCCAGGCCGCTGTCAACGGTTGCAGGGCCGTTTCGCCACGCTCCTGGCCATCCGCGCCGGCTTCGACCAGGCGCCCCTGCCAGACCTTGCGCTCCAGCTCTGCCAGCTCATCACCGGCCAACACCCGCCCCTTGCGCAGTTCAGGCAGCAGGGCAAGCAGCGCTGGCCACTCCCCCCGCTCGACCAGCAGCTCCTGCAACGCATGCAGCACGCGTGGCTGGTGAGGATGACGCTCGCGCATCACTTGCAGCGTCTCGACCGCGGCGGCCGAATCGCCACGATCCCGTTGCAACTCTGCATGGGTCAGGGCTACCGCCAACTCGGCCTGGGGCTGGCGCTGCAGCGCGTGCTCAAGGAACTCATCGCTTTGCTCGTGCCGGCCCAGTTCATTTGCAGCCCGGGCCGCCCCCAGGTAGTAGGGCAACGGTTGAGTCTCGCCTCGCGCTGCCAGCGGCAGGTGGCGAACAGCCTGCTCCCAGCGCCCCTCGGCCAGCTCCAGCAAGCCTTTCTCGGCAGCCGCGCGCTGGCGGCGGTAATGATTGTGCCGCGACCATGGGTTGACCAGGCCACCGGATACCAGCAGCACCTTGCTGACCCAGCGGATCAGCCAAAGCGCCAGCCAGGCCAGGACAATGATGCCGAGGAACACCCAGAGGCTGGACTCGTAGCGCACGTTGCGCCAGGCGATCAGCACATAACCGCTGTGCGCGTGGATCGCCCAGCCCAGGCCACCGAGCACCGCCAGGATCAGCGCCAGCCAGATCAGGAAACGGATCATTGTCCGCTCTCCTGCTCAGCCTTGGGAGCCTCCAGCGCAGCCGTCTCGCGCTGCTTGATGTAGGCACGCAGGGTGGTCAGCGCCTTGTCCAGGCTTGGCAGTTGCACGCTGACCGGATGCCCGGCCAGTTCGCCGAGGCGTGCCTGCATGGCCTGCACGGATGGGTTGTTGGCGTCGAAATAGGTACGCAGCACATCCTGAGCGGCGTCCAGCGCCTGGCGATAGACCTGGGGCTGGCCATTGAGCGCCGCCCACTGCGCCTGCTCGATGGCCAGGCCCAGGGTCAGGCGCACCTGGGCCAGGCTCTGGCCGGCCAGTTGCGGACGGATGTCCTGGTCGGCCTGCAGGTCCAGGCGCACGTATCGCGACAACTGATCCCAGAGCTCATTCCAGCGGCTGGTGTCGTTGGCGCTGGCCTTGGTCGGTTGCTCCGGGCTGAGGATGTATTCCGGCACCAGCTCCTGCAGGCCGTTGACCTGCCCCCGGAGCGCCGCGAGCTGCAGGAACAGGCCGCTACGGTCGAGTTCCGGCAAGGCCCGCAGGCCTTCGATGACCTTGATCAACTCGCCACGGGCAGCGAACGCCTGTGGATCGTTCTGCTCACGCAGGATCTGGTCCGCGCCCTCGATCAGCGCCGTGGCGCTGGGCACGTCCTGCAACGCACTGAGGCGCAGGGTCGCCAGGCGCAGCAAGTGTTCAGATTCGGCCAGGCGCCAGTCCTCACGGCTCTTGCTCAAGACGTCGGAGAGGTTTTGCGCCAGGCGTTGCTGATCGCTCTGCAGGTTCATTACCAGATCGCGCTGCTCGCCCAGCTCGGCCGCAGAGGGCAGCCCGGCCATGCGCTTGAGAACGCTGCCTTCGATGGCCTTGAACTGATCGCGCGCCGCGGCGTTGTTGCTTTCCAGCTGTCCCAGGTGCTGCTGGGCGATGACCTTTTGCTGCTGGAACTGCCAGGCGCTCCAGCCGCCGGCGGCAAGCGCGGCCAGGCCGACGATCAGCGCCAGGGCGGCGACGGTATTGCCGCCCTTGGCGGGCGGCGGTGCCTTGGCTGCTGCAGGCGTATCGGCAGGTTTGGTTTCCGTGCTCGGCAAGGCTGTCTCGCTCACATGTCCATCCTTTATCAGTGGGTGGTCGGCGCGGTGTTCTGCAAGGCCGACACAACAGCCGCAGCACTGGCGCCGCGACACTCGATCACACATCTGGCGCCAGCCTCGCGGGCCCGTTCGGCGACGCGGGCGCTGGGCACCAGCAGGGTCATGCCGGCCACCTGCTTCCAGGCATCGGCGGCCAACCGACGTAAATGTTCCAGTCCCTGAGCACTGCTGACCAATACGGCGTTCAGTCGTTCCGCTTGAATCTTCTGCATCAGGGTGCCAGCCGGGTATTCAGGCAGCACCCGCCGGTAAAGGGGCAGATAGTCGACCGCAACGCCCCGCTCGCGCAAGGTCTCGGCAATCAGTTCACGACCGCCCTCCCCGCGCAGGATCAATGCACGGGGGATCGGCGCCTGCAACGCCTCGTCCAGCGCCGGCATCGCCAACAATGCCTCGCTGTCTTCGCCGCTATCCGGATACCGCACATCGACACCGTAGTCATCGAGAATCGCTGCGGTCCCGGCGCCCACGGCGAACCAGCGCAGGTATATCGGAGGCTGCGGCCACAGCCGATCGACCCGTTCCAGACCGATACGGGCGGCGGGCTTGCTGACCACGATAACGGCCTGGTAACGATCCAGCTCCATGATCAGGCTGCGCTGCTCACCAGTTTCCTCCAGCGCCTCGATTTCCAGCAAGGGTAACGTCGCGCTGGCAATGCCGGCATGATCCAGCGCGACCTCCAGTGTCTCGTTCTCGGCAGCGGGGCGGGTCAGCAGCACGCGCCAGGCGGTCACGGCTGGCCGGCCTCGCCATAGACCGCGTCGAGAATCGCGGCGGCGCCCTGCTGAAGGAGTTGCTCGGCCACGCTGATGCCCAATCGCTCGGCCTCCCCGGATGCCGCGCGGGCCTCGGCACGCAGCAGCAGGCTGCCGTCTGGCTGGCCGACCAGGCCACGCAGCCACAATTGATCGCCCTCAAGCAACGCATAGCAGGCGATGGGCACCTGGCAGCCGCCATTGAGGTGTTTGTTCATCGCCCGCTCGGCATTGACCCGCGCGGCGGTCTCGCCGTGGTGCAGCGGGGCGAGCAAGGCCTGCACGTCGGCATCGGCACTGCGGCACTCGATGCCGACCGCGCCCTGGCCACCGGCAGGCAGGCTGTCTTCGGCGCTGATGAAGTCACGGATGCGTGCCTCGAAACCCAGGCGGATCAGGCCGGCAGCGGCCAGGATGATGGCGTCGTACTCGCCGGCATCGAGCTTGGCCAGGCGGGTGTTCACATTGCCGCGCAGGAACTGGATCTTCAAATCGGGGCGACGCGCCAGCAACTGCGCCTGGCGGCGCAGGCTGGAAGTGCCGACCACGGCGCCGGCCGGCAGTGCATCGAGGTTGGCGTAGGTATTGGAGACGAAGGCATCGCGCGGGTCTTCGCGCTCACAGATGCAGAACAATCCCAGGCCTTCCGGAAAATCCATCGGCACGTCCTTCATCGAGTGCACAGCGATGTCGGCTTCGTTTTCCAGCAACGCGGTTTCCAGCTCCTTGACGAACAGGCCCTTGCCACCGATTTTCGCCAACGGCGCGTCGAGCAGCTTGTCGCCACGGCTGACCATCGGCACCAGGCTGACCCGCACCCCGGGATGCGCCTGCTCCAGGCGCGCCTTGACGTATTCGGCCTGCCACAGGGCCAGGGCACTCTTGCGGGTGGCGATGCGGATTTCGCGAGACATGGTGGATTCCGGAAAACGAGATGCCGGAATGATAACAGGCCCTTTCGATCGAGGGCGGGAGCGGATTGCCGCGCCCGCTGAAACGGAAAAAGCGCTGGTGGGGGAAACGGCCCACCCACTCCAGCGCTCTTCATCGAAAACCCTACAGGTTGTGCATCAGCTTGCGCACCCCAGCCACGTGCCGACGACTGACGGTGAGCGGCTCGCCATTGAGCCCCTTGAGATAGAGCTGGAAATGACCGAGCGGCGTACGCTGCAGGCGCTCGATGCGATCACGCGCGACCAGCGCATTGCGGTGGATGCGCACGAAACGATCGCCGAACTCGTCCTCCAGGGACTTGAGCGGCTCGTCCAGCAACACTTCGCCGTCGTCATGGCGCAGGGTCACGTACTTGTGATCGGCGATGAAATAGATCACATGCTCCAGGGGAATCAGCTCGATGCCCTTGCGGGTCCGCGCGCTGATGTGGCTGCGAGGCCCGGCACCATTCACCGCGGCGGGGCGGGTCAGTGCCGCGAGCTGCACCCGATTGGGGCGCTCGGCTTTCTTCAGCGCCTCGGACAAGGCCTCGGGCCGCACCGGCTTGACCAGGTAGCCGACCGCACTGACCTGGAACGCCTCCAGGGCGAACTCGTCATGGGCGGTGCAGAAGATCACCGCAGGCGGCGCCTCGCGCTCGCACAGCTTGGCCGCGACCTGCAGGCCGTCGAGGCCAGGCATGCGGATATCCAGCAGCACGACATCCGGCTTGAGGCTGTCGATCAGGGTCAACGCCTCCTCGCCATTGCCAGCGGCAGGCTCGAGGACACGACAGCCTTCGAGGTCGCCCACGAGTCGACTGAGTCGCTCTCGGGCCAGGGGTTCGTCATCGACAATCAGCACATTCATATTGCTCTGGCTTCCTGCGTGAGTCTCGCACAAGGATAGCGTAGACAGGTGAAGTGGCGGCCGTCACGGCGCTCCACGCTGAGACTAGCTCGCGGCCCGAAAAGTGCCGCAAGACGCGCATCAATGTTCACCAACGCCTGCCGGGTCCCGCGCGACGGCTGTCGCTCGGCGCTCTCGTCATAGGGGTTGCTCACAACGAGCCTTAAGACCCCGTTTTCGTATTGCCCCTCCACCGCCACCAGACCACCTTCAATACGCGGCTGGATACCATAGATCAAGGCATTCTCCAGCAAAGGTTGCAAGGTCAGTTGCGGTATCGGCAGATCATCCGGAATATCGTCGACCTGCCATTGCAACTGTAGTCGCTCGCCAAGCCGGTATTGCTCGATAGACAAATATCTGCGCGCCAGCTCCAACTCTTCTTTCCAGCTCACCAACGCGCCAGGCCTGGCCAGACTGGCGCGGAACAGGTCGGAAAGGTCCAGCACGGCCTGCTCGGCCTTGTACGGATCGACCACCACCAGGCTGGCGATGCTGTTCAGGCTGTTGAACAGGAAATGCGGGCGAATGCGCGCCTGCAGCGACTCGATGCGCGCGCGCAGCTCGGCCTGTTGCTGCTTGCGCCATTGGCTTTGCAGATAGAAGTAGCGCAACAACAGTGCCGACATGATCAGGCTGATCAAGGCATGGCGCAGGTACAGGTTGACCTCGCCGCTACGCTGGATCGGACCGCCCAGCTCGTAATAATCGGCGACCGCCGTACAGGCGAGGGTCAACCCCACGACCAGGGCGCAACACAACGCACTGGCCAGCGCGACGTTGAGGCGGGCCAGCAACGGACGCAACTGACACAGCAATGCAGCCGAAAGCAGCACGATCCATTGCACGAACAACGAAGCCAGGGCCAGGCGCACCCAATTGAAACCCGGCAGCATCGGCTCGGCCAGTACCAGTACCAGCACCAGCAGTTCCGCAAGCAGCACCATGGACAGCAGCGCCTCGGGCTTGCACAGCTCGGGCAGGAAGAAATCGTCGTACGCCTCGCCTGGACGCGCGTGATTGGTTGTTTCGTTGGCCATCGCGGGAGTTTTCCTGGGCACCTAATACGGCAGCAAGCCGTTGTCCTACAGCCGGGCAAAACAGGGTGACCGCTAACCGGATAGCCGAACGCGCCCGGTTGCGGGTCCACTTCTGTCACATCATCGCTGCGAATTGTGGCACTCCGGCTGGCTGCGCGCCGGTTTCCTTCGCAAGGCTGCTATCATCGGCACACTTTTTCACCGTTCCGCAGGCCCGCACCTGCCTTGCCACGAGTTCCAACATGAGCACCGAGAAAACCAACCAGTCCTGGGGCGGCCGTTTCAGCGAGCCGGTCGACGCCTTCGTTGCCCGTTTCACCGCCTCCGTCGAGTTCGACAAGCGCCTGTATCGCCACGACATCATGGGCTCCATCGCCCACGCCAGCATGCTGGCCAAGGTCGGCGTGCTGAGCAGTGACGAGCGTGACGCCATCGAAGCCGGCCTGAAGGATATCCAGGCCGAAATCGAAGCCGGCCGCTTCGACTGGCGCGTGGACCTGGAAGACGTGCACATGAACATCGAGGCGCGCCTGACCGATCGCATCGGCGTCACCGGCAAGAAGCTGCACACCGGCCGCTCGCGCAACGACCAGGTCGCCACCGACATCCGCTTGTGGCTACGCGACGAGATCGACCTGATCCTCGCCGAGATCACTCGCCTGCAGCAGGGCCTGCTGGGGCTGGCCGAAGCCGAGGCCGACACCATCATGCCCGGTTTCACCCACCTGCAGACCGCCCAGCCGGTGACCTTCGGCCACCACCTGCTGGCCTGGTTCGAGATGCTCAGCCGCGACCACGAGCGCCTGCTCGACTGCCGCAAGCGCACCAACCGCATGCCGCTGGGCAGCGCTGCGCTGGCCGGCACCACCTACCCGATCCAGCGCGAGATCACCGCCGAACTGCTGGGCTTCGACGCCGTGGGCGGCAACTCGCTGGACGGCGTGTCCGACCGTGACTTCGCCATCGAATTCTGTGCCGCCGCCTCCCTGGCGATGATGCACCTGTCGCGTTTCTCTGAAGAGCTGGTGCTGTGGACCAGCGCGCAGTTCCAGTTCATCGACCTGCCGGATCGTTTCTGCACCGGCTCCTCGATCATGCCGCAGAAGAAAAACCCCGACGTGCCCGAACTGGTGCGCGGCAAGACCGGCCGCGTGTTCGGCGCCCTGACCGGCCTGCTGACCCTGATGAAAGGCCAGCCGCTGGCCTACAACAAGGACAACCAGGAAGACAAGGAACCGCTGTTCGACGCCGCCGACACCCTGCGCGACAGCCTGCGCGCCTTCGCCGACATGGTCCCGGCGATCAAGCCCAAGCGCGAGATCATGCGCGAGGCCGCGCGCCGTGGCTTCTCCACGGCCACCGACCTGGCCGACTACCTGGTGCGCAAGGGCCTGCCATTCCGCGACTGCCACGAAATCGTCGGCCACGCGGTGAAATATGGCGTGGACAGCGGCAAGGACCTGGCCGAGATGAGCCTGGACGAACTGCGCCAGTTCAGCGAGCAGATCGGCGACGACGTGTTCGCCGTGCTGACCCTGGAAGGCTCGGTCGGCGCCCGTGACCATATCGGCGGCACGGCACCGAACCAGGTGCGTGCCGCCGTGGCACGCGGCAAGGAACTGCTGGCGAAGCGCTGACGGCATGCTCGACGACCTGCCGGAAGGCCTGTTCAGGCTGCTGTTCAAAGTCCTTCGGGTCATCGTCGAGCTGATCGGGGAAGGCCTGCTGGAGGTGATGTTCAACCGCATCACCTACTGCGCAGGTTGGCTGGCCGCCCGTGGCCTGACCCTAGGACATCGACCACGCGGCCAGTTCTGGCCTGCCGACTTCGACCGGCTACGCGGCGTCTGGCCGCTGCAACTGCTCGGTTTCGCGAGCCTGACCATTCTGCTGATCGGGTTGGTCGGGCTGGTCATGGCCTTCTCTCCCTGATAACGCACAGCGAAATTCATCATGCCCCTGACCATCCGCACGGCCCACGCCGGTGACGCCGAACTGATCCTGCGCTTCATCATCGACCTGGCCATCTACGAGAAAGCCGAGCATGAGGTAAAGACCGATGCCACCGGCCTGCGCGACAGCCTGTTCGGCGCACACAGCAGCAGCCATGCACTGATCTGCGAGAAGGACGGCGTCGCCATTGGCTACGCCGTGTACTTTTTCAACTACTCGACCTGGCTGGGCAAACACGGCCTGTACCTGGAAGACCTCTACGTCGCCCCCGCGCACCGGGGCTGCGGCGCGGGCAAGGCACTGTTGAAACACCTGGCGCGCATGGCGGTAGAACGTGGCTGCGGCCGTTTCGAGTGGTCGGTGCTGGACTGGAACACGCCTGCCATCGACTTCTACGAGTCGTTCGGCGCTCGCCCACAGGACGAATGGACGACTTATCGCCTGACAGGAGATGCCCTGCACGGCTTCGCGCTTAGCGACTAGCCTCAAGCTTGCGCTCCAAGGCATTGCGTTTTCACCCCGAGCTCATGGACGAGGCCGGTTCATCCAGACCGGCCTTTGGCTACCCCCAAAAGGAAATTTGTCATGCGCAGCCTCTCCAGCATCTTTCTTGCCCTGTTCTGCAGCACCCTCAGCGCCTCGCCGCTGGCGATCCCGGTCGACAGCAGTTGGCACCTGCAACTGGATGGAACCCTGCAAACGCCGGATCGACAGGTCTATGACATCGATCTGTACGACACACCGACCTCGACCATCACCAATCTCAAGGCCCAAGGCCGTATCGTCATCTGCTATTTCAGCGCCGGAACCTGGGAGGACTGGCGCGAAGATGCCAGCCAATACCCGGATGCCGCCAAAGGCAAGGCGCTGGATGACTGGGCAGGAGAACGCTGGCTCGATATCCGCCGCCAGGACGTGCGCAATCTGCTGGCCAAGCGCCTGGACCTGGCGGTGAGCAAAGGCTGCGACGGCGTGGACCCGGACAATGTCGATGGCTACAACAATGACAACGGACTGAACCTGACCAAAGGCGAAGAACTCAGCTTCACCCGCTGGATGGCCAAGCATGCCCATCTGCGCAATCTGTCGGTGGGCCTGAAGAACGCCATCGAGCTGCTGCCCTACGTGGCGGACGACTATGACTTCGCAGTCAACGAGAGCTGTTACAAATACAAGGAATGCGACGCCTACAAGACCCTGCGCAGCCAGGGCAAACCGGTGTTCATCGCCGAGTACCGCAGCTACAACGCCAGCCTGTGCACCCAGGCCGCGGCATCCGGCTACAACCTGCAGTTCTTCAAGACGTCGCTGAAAGCGGTCGGCGAGCCCTGCAAGTAAACGGTCCACCTGGTTCTTTCCGGCCGCGTCGAGGCAGGAGCGGGCATGACGACGATAGCGGCCATCGTGCGTGTGTCCGTTTTTGCCTCGACCCGCGTCACCTCAAGCCTTGAACCTAGCCTGGGCCATGGCCAGGAATGCCGGCAGGCCGGCTTCCTTCTCGGCCGCGATGCGCTGCACGTTCGGGTTGTCCTTGAAGCGTTCGAACAGTGCACGCGCCCCGGGGAAATCGGCCAGCAGATCGAGACCGAACAGTTTGTGCGCGACCAGGCAGGCCAGATCGACGCTGTAGAGGAAGTACAGGTCGGCCACCGTCAGCCTGTCGCCCGCCACATACGGCGCGAACTTGCCATGGCGCTTGAGTGCGGCAATACCGCCAAGCAGTTCCTCGCGGGTCTTGTTCTTGATCGAGTCGCTCACGCTCGCACCGAAGAATGCCTCCGGATAGCAGGCGCGGGCGGGCAGTTCCAGATACAGCTCGATTTCCTTGGCCAGAGAACGCACCTGGGCACGCTGGAACGGCTCGGCAGGCAACAATGGCACCCCCTGCCCCAGGTCTTCCAGGTATTCGAGAATCGCTCCGGTTTCGCTGATAAAGCCGTGCTCGGTCTCCAGCACCGGCACCTTGCCGCGCGGGCTGATGGCCAGGAATTCGGGATTCTGGCTGGTGAATACTTCGACCATGTCGAAAGCCAGGCCCTTCTCGAGCAGCGCGAGCTTGACCATGTTGACGTAGTTGCTGACGGCGAATCCGTGGAGCTTGAGCATATTGTTCTCCTCTGGCAGGTGCGCCAGATTAACCTTGGCACTGCTGCCGTCAATGCCATTCATGGCACACTGCGCGCCCATCGCCGAGGAGCCAACGATGAACGAACATGACGACAGCGAAGAGTCCTTCGCCGAAGCGACTCTGGTCCAGGCCATCGAAAACCAGTTGGACGCGGGCAGCCCCGCGGCGGCCAAGGCCACCTATAACAAACTCAGCCTGGTCGGCTACGAGCACGAGGAAATCCTTGAGCTGATGGCCCTGGTGTTGGCCCATGCGATCCGCAACCTGACGGACGACCAACCCTTCGACCTGGACGCCTACGAGCAGGCCTTGCGCGCCCTGCCGGAACTGCCGGAAGAAAACTGAAGCCGGATTGATCCAGAGCGCTTCCGGGCCTGACACGGCGCTGCTATGGTTCGCCTCCCCACGTCCCATTCATGGAATGCGAGAGCGGATGCCCGATCTGTGTCGTACCGGCCCGTGGCCTGCGCTGTTGTCAGCCATGCTGGCCCTGTCACTTTGCCTGGGCCTGGCCTGCGCACGGGCCGACACGATTCGCATAGGCGCCGAAGATGACTGGTATCCCTACACGGGCGTCAAGGATGGCGAGGTCAGCGGCATGTCGGCCGATATCGTCCGAGCGGCCTTCGCCGCGGCGGCAGTCGACGTGGAACTGGTGCCCTATCCCTATGCACGGTGCATGGAGATGGTCCGCGTCGGCCAACTGCCAGCGTGCTTCAATACCGCGCCGAACGAACGCATCAGCCGCGAGTTCCGCCTGTCCGAAGCGCCCCTGTTCACCGACGATATCCTGCTCTGGGCACGCAAGGCCGATGCACGCCCCATCACCGCGCTGGATCAGTTGGGTTCACGCCGCGTAGCCGTCACCATCGGCTATGAATATGGCGCACTGTTCGACGAACACCCAGGCATCAACCGCATCCAGGTCCGGCGAGACCTCAATGGTTTTCTCATGCTGCTGCACCGGCGCGTAGACTTCACGGCCGCCTATCGCGGCACGGCCCAGGCGCTGTTCCTGGAGAATCCCGAGCTGGCCGGCCAATTCGCTCCGGTCGCCACACTTCACCACTCCCAGCTTTACCTCAGCGCCTCACGCCATAACGCGGACGCCGAGCAACTGCTGCAACACTTCGATCAGGGCATGCGCACCATTCGCGGCAATGGTCAGTACCAGCAGATTCTGGATTACTGGCAACGCTACCCCGAGCACTGACAACGACTACACTGCGAAAACAAAAAGAACCGGAGTCACACGTCCATGGCCTATACCCCCGAACTGATCGCCGAACTGGAAATCCTCGCCCTGTTCAATCTGGGCAACGTGCAAGAGGGCATCAAGGTGCACAACAACGCCACGCCCAAGTTCCAGGCCGCCATCGGCCGCCTGCACGACAAGGGCCTGGTGAGCCTGGCCGACGGCGGCTACCTGACCAACCT
This sequence comes from Pseudomonas sp. LRF_L74, assembly GCF_965644255.1. Classification (NCBI taxonomy): domain Bacteria; kingdom Pseudomonadati; phylum Pseudomonadota; class Gammaproteobacteria; order Pseudomonadales; family Pseudomonadaceae; genus Pseudomonas; species Pseudomonas sp. LRF_L74. Next base: position 161,711 of record NZ_CBFFRH010000001.1, read on the forward strand.
TGGCATAGAGGCCGCCGAACATGCCCAGGCCCTGCTGACCATCCTCACCCCCCAACACGCCTGATCCTCAAGGAACGCCACGTCTCTGCCGATATCCGATCATCTCGCGGCTGGTAAGCTGTGTGGCAACAGACAGGGATCGAGCAGTCCATGACCCACACCGAGGAAATTCGCCCGGACATCCAGGACGGTATCGACCGCAAGGTCCTCGCCCAATTGCGGGCGCGTTTCCTCAAGATCAACGCCGGCCGCCTGGCCCGGGCCCTGCAGGCGCTATCGACGCGCCAGGAACTGGTGCTCAAGCTGTTGCCGCTGCTGTTGCACGTCAACCACCCGTTGCTGCCTGGCTATGTTTCCGGCTCGACCCCGGCCGGCCTCTCCGGCTTCGAGCCCAGCGACGAATTGCTCGCCGAAGCCTCGCGCCTGACCCGTTCGTTCAGCTACAAACCACGGCGCAACGCGCCAGCACCGCTCCACGGCCTGTTCCTGATGGGCAGCCTGGGCACCGTGGCCCAGGCCGAGCAGAGCGACATGGACTTATGGCTGTGCCATGCCTCCAACCTCGATGCCCGCGCCCTGCACGAGTTGCAGAAGAAATGCGGCTTGCTCGAAGCCTGGGCCGCCACCTACGGTGCCGAAGTGCACTTCTTTCTGATCGACCCACAGCGTTTCGCCCTCGGCGAGCGGGAAACCCCGCTGACCTCCGATGACTGCGGCACCACCCAGCACTACCTGTTGCTCGACGAGTTCTACCGCACGGCGATCTGGCTCGGCGGCCGCACGCCACTGTGGTGGCTGGTGCCGGTGTATGAGGAAAGCAACTATGCGCACTACACACAGTTCCTGCTGAGCAAGCGCTTCATCCGCGACGAAGACGTGCTCGACCTCGGCCACCTGGCGCACATCCCGCCCGGGGAATTCATCGGTGCGGGCATGTGGCAACTGTTCAAGGGTATCGAGTCGCCCTACAAGTCCGTGCTCAAGCTGCTGCTGACCGAGGTCTACGCCAGCGAGCATCCACAGGTGAAGTGCCTGAGCCTGCGCTTCAAACAGGCGGTGTTCGCCAATCGACTGGACCTCGATGAGCTGGACCCCTACATCGTCGTCTACCGCCGCCTGGAGGAATACCTCGTTGCCCGTGGCGAAACCGAGCGCCTGGAGCTGATCCGCCGCTGCCTGTACCTGAAGGTGAACAAGAAGATCAGCAGCCCGCCCCGCCATCGCGCCAAGAGCTGGCAGCGCCTGCTGCTGGAGCGCCTGAGCGGCGAATGGCAGTGGAATGCCCGGCAACTGACCCTGCTCGACAGCCGCAGCCAATGGAAGGTGCGCCAGGTCAGCGCCGAGCGCCGGGCGCTGGTCAACGAACTGACCTACAGCTATCGCTTTCTCTCGGCCTTCGCCCAGCGCCAGCAGGCCAGCAGCCCGCTGAACAGCCGCGACCTCGGGGTACTCGGGCGGCGCCTGTACGCGGCCTTCGAACGCAAGGCCGGCAAGATCGAATTCATCAACCCCGGCATCGCCCCGGACATGGCCGAAGACACCCTGACTCTGGTCTGCTCCAGCCTCGACGAGGCTGGAGCGGAAACCCAATGGGCGCTCTACAGCGGCAGCCTGGCCAATCACGAGTGGCCGGACTTCGCACCGCTCAAGCGTGCCCGGGAACTGGTCGAGCTGCTCGCCTGGTGTCATCGCAACGGCGTGATCGACAGCGGCACACGCGTGTCACTGCATCCGGGCCCGAGCGATCTGAGCGAGTTCGAACTGTCCAACCTGATCAGCAGCCTGCAGCAGTCCTTCCCCCTGCCCCTGCCGGCGGTCGCCGAAGCGGACCTGCTGCGCCATGCACAACCGTCGCGCACCCTGCTGCTGGTCAATGTCGGCGTCGACCCGCTCAAGGCCCACAGCCAGTTGAACGTGCACATGACCAGCGAGCGCACCGACTCGCTAGGCTACTCCGGGGTGCGCGAGAACCTGGTGCTGACCCTCGACCAGGTCACCCTGAACAGTTGGAACGAACTGCTGGTCAGCCGCTACGACAGCCCCACCGCGCTGCTCGATTGCCTGCGCGATTACCTCAACAGCCTGCCGCCTGGCGGTACGCCGCCAGAGCTGCGCGTCAGTTGCTACTGCCGCAACCGCGCCCCGGCCATCGCCCAACGCGTCGAGGAACTGCTGCGCGACGTGCTCGTCAACCTGCGCGAACAGCCTTACAGCCGCTACCTGCTGCAGGTCCAGCAGCACTATCACGTGCTGGAGTTGCAGCCTGGGCTGGTCAGCCATGCGCAACTGGATAACCTGCCGGCCCTGGTCGAACACCTCGGCGAGGAACAGCCACGCTACAGCCCGCTGCACCTCGACCCTTTCGCGCTCGAAGGCGAAGACCTCGCACTGATCCTGCCGGCCGGCCGGGCCGATTGTATCCAGGTGTTCTATCGGGTCGATGGCGGACAGGCCGACCTGAGCGTGCTCGACGAGCACAATGCGTTGTGGCGTCAACGCGTGCCATTTCGCGACGAGCAAAGCTTGCTGACCCCGCTGCAGCGCTTCTTGCAATCCGTGCTCTACCGTCGCAACGCCTTGCTGCCCCTGGAGAACGTTGACAGCCGCCCCGCCCTGGAACTGCTCTATTACGAGGTGCTACCGGCGCCACCGCTGCGCGCCCGCAGCCTGGAACGCCGCGCTGCGCCCCAGGCGTCGGTCAGCTATCCCTTCTACGATGTACAAGCGATCATCGAGCCTGGCGACGACAGGCGCCTGCATGTCACGCTGTTCTGCAACCACCGGGAATTCTCCGAGCTGGAGTACGGCCAGAGCCTGTTCGGCAGCGTTGCCCGGCACATTCTCGAGCAGCGCCGTGAAACCGAGCGCTACCCCTGCTACATCACCGACCTGGACCTGTCCCGCGTGCTCGGCGGCGACCACGGCCAGACCGTCAACTACTTGCGCTACAAGAGCGAACTGGAACGCGCCCTGAACGACGCCCTGGCCAATGCCTGAGAACCTGTTCACGCGCGGCTGCCGTCGGCTCGCGTCGAAACGGAAAATCGATTAAAAACGCGGCAGGTATGAGGCAAGAGAGACCGTGTGAAAACGTAGCGAGCGAAGGGCAGGCAAGGGCTAGGCGCCCCCGCAAAACGGCGAAAAAGCGCAGTTTACGCGCTGTAAATGAGCATTTTGACTGGGCTGGCATTCCAGCCGTTTTTTAACGCCGCATGACCGAGCGCAGTAGTTTTCACACAGTCTGAAGAGCGGGCATTCGCGTTTGCAGGGTGGGCCGCAATTGTCTCTTTCAGCCCGTCAACGCCTCGAAAAGGAAGACGAACATGTTGCTCCCCAGCCTGCTTGGCGCTGCCCTGGTCGGCGTCGGCTTCTGGCAACTGCGTAAACGCAATGCGCGAGCCCGCGAACGTTTCATCGCCTCGTTCAGCTTTCCCGATAGCGTGCGCGGCAAGCTGCTGGAGCGCTACCCGCACCTGACACCGCAGCAGACCGGCCTGGTCCTGCAAGGCTTGCGCGAATATTTCCAGCTATGCCGCATGGCCGGAAAGCGCATGGTCGCCATGCCGTCCCAGGCCGTCGACGTGGCCTGGCACGAGTTCATTCTCTATACCCGCCGCTACCAGCAATTCTGCCGCAAGGGCTTCGGCCGCTTCCTGCACCACACGCCCAACGATGCGATGCCCAACCCCAGTGCTCCCGCCGATAGTATCCGCCGCGCCTGGCAACTGGCATGCAGGCGCGATGGCGTCGCGCCGAGCACCAGCAGTCACATTCCCCTGCTGTTTGCCCTGGACGCACAGCTGGCCATCGCCGACGGCTTCTTCTACCGACGCAACTGCGAGGCAGCTCCCGGCACCATCGGCACCGGCGACACTTTCTGTGTCAGCCATTTCGGCTGTGGTTCAAGCGGCTGTGGCGGCGACTCGGGTTCGTCGGGCCATGGCGGCTCGGACAATGGCAGCGGCGACAGTGGCGGAGGCGATTCCGGCGGGGGTTGTGGCGGGGGCTGCGGAGGAGGTGGCGGCGACTGACCCCGTCCGGGCCGGGGCCAAACCTGCCGCAATTGATGTCATCGCTGCCGGTCGGCCTGCGCAGCGGCGGCTGACATCAATGGCAAACGCGTCGGCGCTTTCCGGCGCCGACAAGCGCCGGTATTGCTCAACGCACGTATTCGCCCGCCGCTTCCGGTTGGTACTCGACCGCCAGCAACGTCAGTTTGAGCACCTTGCCACCACCCGGCACCGGCCAGTCGATGTGCTGGCCGACGGACAGGCCGAGCAACGCGCTGCCCACTGGCGCGAGGACCGACACGGTGCCTTCGCCACCCGCCTGCTCCGGGTAGACCAGGGTCAGGTGATAGTCCTTGCCGCTGCCTTCCTCGCGGCAATGCACGCGCGAGTTCATCGTCACCACGCCAGCCGGCACCTCGTCATGACCGACCACATGCGCGCGGGACAATTCTGCCTCCAGCGCCTCGGCGGCCGGGCCGTATGGCTCCAGGCTGTCGAGCAACTGCTCCAAGCGTTGCAGATCAAGGCGGGTGATGGTGATGGCGGGCGAGCTGTGCATGGCGATCGGCGACTCCTGTCCGGTCTATATAAAACAAAACCCCGCCCGAAGGCGGGGTCTGGTTGACGTGGTTCGACCGTATCACAGGCGAATAAATAAGCAAGGGCAGCCGCTGGAGGCGGGAGGCATCGGGGCCTGTCGGCCCAGCAAGTACTACTTTCGGCTCACACTTGCCTCCGCCAAGCGCCTGGCTGCCGCGTCACGAATGGCCATTCGCCTGCTCCGGGCGGCGTTCCCCCATTCGAGGATTTCCCCCAACAGGCGACCACAGCCCAGGCACTGCTCCTGATCGTTCAGGCAGCAGCGCCGCACACAAGGCGAGGCAACCGCCTCAGAGCTCGTCGAACTCGATGTGCTCACCGGCCTGCTCCAGGGTTACGCGAGCCAGCAGTTCGCCCAGCGGCTCGTCGCTGGTGTCACAGATCCACAGCCCCTCATTCTCGTCGTAGTCGAAGTGGAAGCCGCCCGAGCGCGCCGCGACCCAGAGCTGGCGCAGCGGCTCCTGGCGACTGAGGATCAACTGGCTGCCGTTGTCGAAGCGTACGGTCAGCACGCCCGCCGAGTTTTCCAGATCGATGTCCAGCCCGCTTTCATCGAAGATGTCCTCGACGGCTTCCTGCACGCTATCGAGCAGGTCGTGGAATCGGGCTTCAGTCAAACTCATACACACCTCGGCAAACGGATCGCTGATTATCGAGCCGGGCAGACCCGGCGAATGGCGCAAGGATAACCCGGACACGGACAAAGGGCGCGCCACGGGCTGAATATTGCCACGCAACGCCCGTCTGGCGGGACGTGCGTGCATAGGCAAGGCGGCGGGGCGTGGGTATACTCCGGGCCATTCTCGATTTTGTAAGGAAGTCATCATGAAGCGCCTGCTGCTGCCCTTCATCGCGCTAGCCGTCCTCAGCGTCTCCCTCGCCGGCTGTGGCCAGAAAGGCCCGCTGTACCACCCGGACGATGAAAAGACCTCGGAAAAACGCGACAGAGACGTCTTCCTCTAAGGGGGTTCCATGCAAGCCTTTACCCACCGCGACGGCCAGCTGTTCGCGGAAGGCGTGGCGCTGTCCGCCATTGCCGAGCGCTTCGGTACGCCTACCTACGTGTATTCCCGCGCCCACATCGAGGCCCAGTACCGCGCCTATGCCGATGCCCTGGCCGGCATGCCGCACCTGGTGTGCTTCGCCGTCAAGGCCAACTCCAACCTCGGCGTGCTCAACGTCCTGGCGCGCCTTGGCGCCGGCTTCGATATCGTTTCCCGTGGCGAACTGGAGCGCGCCCTGGCTGCCGGCGGCGACGCCAGCAGGATCGTCTTCTCCGGCGTCGGCAAGACCCGCGACGACATGCGCCGTGCCCTGGAGGTCGGCGTGCACTGCTTCAACGTCGAATCCACCGACGAACTGGAACGCCTGCAGAGCGTCGCCGCCGAACTGGGCAAGGTCGCCGCGATCTCCCTGCGCGTGAACCCGGACGTCGATGCCGGCACCCACCCGTACATTTCCACCGGTCTCAAGGAAAACAAGTTCGGTATCGCCATCGCCGATGCGCCGGCGGTCTACGCCCGTGCCGCCGGATTGCCCAACCTGCGGATCGTCGGTGTTGATTGCCATATCGGTTCGCAACTGACCAGCCTGCCACCGTTCCTCGATGCCCTGGATCGCCTGCTGGCGCTGGTGGACAAGCTGGCCACAGCGGGCATCACCATCCGCCACCTCGACCTCGGCGGTGGCCTGGGCGTGCAGTACCGCGACGAGCAGCCACCGCTGGCCGGCGACTACATCGCCGCCGTGCGTGAGCGCATCAAAGGCCGCGACCTGGCCCTGGTGTTCGAGCCGGGCCGCTCCATCGTCGCCAACGCTGGAGTGCTGCTGACTCGCGTGGAATACCTCAAGCACACCGAACACAAGGATTTCGCCATCGTCGACGCGGCGATGAACGACCTGATCCGCCCGGCGCTGTACCAGGCCTGGATGGACGTCACCCCGGTCCGGCCACGTGACGGCCAGGCTCGCAACTACGACCTGGTCGGGCCGATCTGCGAGACCGGCGACTTCCTCGCCAAGAACCGCGAACTGGTGCTCGCCGAAGGCGACCTGCTGGCCGTGCGCTCCGCCGGCGCCTATGGTTTCGTCATGAGCTCGAACTACAACACCCGTGGCCGCGCCGCCGAAATCCTGGTCGATGGCGACCAGGCCCACGAAGTGCGCCGCCGCGAAACCCTGGAAGAACTCTACGCTGGCGAAAGCCTGCTGCCGACGTGAGGGCGCGATCATGCTATTGCGCTTCACCAAGATGCACGGCATCGGCAATGACTTCATGGTCCTCGACCTGATCAGCCAGCACGCGCATATCCAGCCCAAGCACGCCAAGGCGTGGGGTGATCGCAACACGGGCGTCGGCTTCGACCAGTTGCTGCTGGTCGAGGCGCCGAGCAGCCCGGACGTCGACTTCCGCTACCGCATCTTCAACGCCGACGGTTCGGAAGTGGAGCAATGCGGCAACGGCGCGCGCTGCTTCGCCCGTTTCGTGGTGGACAAGCGCCTGACCGTGAAGAAGAAGATCCGCGTGGAAACCAAGAGCGGCGTGATCGAGCTGAACCTGCGCGCCGACGGCCAGGTCACGGTGGACATGGGCGCGCCACGCCTGGTGCCGGCGGACATTCCGTTCCAGGCCGACCGCGAAGCCCTGAGCTATCAGGTCGAGGTCGATGGGCAGACGCTCGAACTGGCGGCAGTCTCCATGGGCAACCCACACGCCGTGCTGCGCGTCGAGGATGCCGATAGCGCGCCGGTGCATGAGCTCGGCCCGAAAATGGAACACCACCCGCGCTTTCCCAACCGGGTCAACGTCGGCTTCCTGCAAGTCCAGGATCGCCATCACGGGCGCCTGCGCGTCTGGGAGCGCGGTGCCGGGGAAACCCAGGCCTGCGGCACCGGCGCCTGCGCCGCCGCGGTCGCGGCCATCCGTCACGGCTGGATGGATTCGCCCGTGCAACTCGAACTGCCAGGCGGCAAGCTGACCATCGAGTGGGCAGGCCCGGGCCAGCCCGTTATGATGACCGGCCCCGCCGTTCGCGTGTACGAAGGACAAGTCCGGCTATGACCGATACGTCGCCCCCGCTCGATGCCGAAGCCGTCGCCGCCTACCTGCGCCAGCACCCGGAGTTCTTCGTCGACCACGACGAGCTGATCACCGAGTTGCGCATCCCTCATCAGCCCGGGGCCGCGGTGTCGCTGGTCGAGCGCCAGGTCAGGCTGTTGCGCGAGCGTAATCTGGAGCTGCGCCAGCGCCTGACCCATCTGATGGAAGTGGCCCGCGACAATGACCGGCTGTTCGAGAAGACGCGCCGCCTGATCCTCGCCATGCTCGATGCGGGCAGCCTGGAGGAAGTGGTCAGCGTGGTCGAAGACAGCCTGCGCCATGAATTCAAGGTGCCCTTCGTCAGCCTCGTGCTGTTCAGCGAAGAGGCCAATGGCGTCGGCCGTAGCGTAGCGGCCGGCGAGGCGCACAAGGTCATCGGCGGGCTGCTCGCCGATGGCAAGACCACCTGCGGCGCGCTACGCCCGCGCGAACTGGAGTTCCTGTTCAACGAGGCCGAGAGCGGCCAGGTCGGTTCTGCCGCCGTGGTTTCGCTCAGCCACCAGGGCCTGCACGGCATCCTCGCCATCGGCAGCCCCGACCCACAGCACTACAAGAGTTCGCTCGGCACCCTGTTCCTCGGCTACGTAGCCGATGTACTGTCACGGGTACTCGCACGCCTCGCCGCACAGCGCTCGCCTCAGTAACCGCCTGGGCAGCGCCTGATGCTCCGAGGCATTCACCTGGAGCCTGGAGGGGACAGCCATCCGTCTTGCAACCGATCTGGATGCCTATCTCGAACACCTGCGCAGCGAACGCCAGGTGTCGACACATACCCTCGACGGCTACCGGCGCGATCTGGGCAAGCTCGTAGGGCTGTGCGAGAAGGCCGGCATCGAATCCTGGAAGAATCTCGACGTACGCAGCCTGCGCAGCTTCATCGCCCGCCTGCATGCCCAGGGCCTGTCCAGTCGTTCCCTGGCGCGCCTGTTATCGGCGACGCGCGGCCTCTACCAATACCTGCACCGCGAAGGCGTCTGTCGCCACGATCCAGCCAACGGCCTGCGCCCGCCAAAGGGTGAACGGCGACTGCCGCGCACGCTGGATGCCGACCGCGCTCAACAGTTGCTCGATGGCGCCCAGGACGACGACTTCATCGCCCGCCGCGACCAGGCTTTGCTGGAGCTGTTCTATTCCTCGGGGCTGCGCCTGTCCGAACTGGTCGGCCTGAACCTCGATGGCCTGGACTTGCACGACGGCCTGGTCCGGGTGCTCGGCAAAGGCAACAAGACCCGCGAACTGCCGGTCGGCAGCAAGGCTCGCGCAGCATTGGAGCAGTGGCTGCCATTGCGCGCCCTGAGCAATCCGGCGGACGGCGCGCTGTTCGTCAGCCAGCAGGGCCGCCGCCTGTCACCGCGCGCCGTGCAACTGCGCGTGCGCCAGGCCGGTGTGCGCGAACTCGGCCAACACCTGCACCCACACATGTTGCGCCACAGCTTCGCCAGCCACCTGCTGGAATCGTCGCAGGACCTGCGCGCCGTGCAGGAGCTGCTCGGCCATGCCGACATCGCCACCACGCAGATCTACACCCACCTGGATTTCCAGCACCTGGCGACGGTCTATGACCAGGCCCATCCACGCGCCAAACGCAGCAAGGGAGACGCGTCATGAGCCTGCGCCTGATCACCTTCGACCTCGACGACACCCTGTGGGATAACAAACCGGTCATCGCCGGCGCCGAGACGGCCATGCGCGACTGGCTGGCCGAGCATGCGCCGCGCCTGGCCGAGTTGCCGGTCGAGCATCTGTGGGAGGTTCGCGCCGCCGTGCTCGCCGACGATCCCGGCCTGCGCCACCGGCTGAGCGAGCTGCGCCGCCGAACCCTGCGCCATGCGCTGAATGGCGTGGGCTATTCGCCCGAACAGGCCGCCGAAATGGCCGAGGGCGCATTCCAGACCATGCTGCACGCCCGCCATCGCATCACCTTCTTCAACGACACCGTACCGACCCTGGAACGCCTCGCGCTGCACTACACCCTGGGCGTGATCACCAACGGCAACGCCGACGTGCGCCGCCTGGGCCTGGCCGACTACTTTCGCTTCGCCCTGTCCGCCGAGGAGCTGGGCGTCGGCAAGCCCGACCCGCATCCGTTCCAGCGCGCCCTGCATGAAGCGGGCGTGGAGGCGTCCCAGGCGGTCCACATCGGCGACCACCCCGGCGATGACATCGCCGGGGCCCAGGCCGCTGGCCTGCGGGCCATCTGGTTCAACCCGTTGCGCCAGGAATGGCAGGGCGAACGGCATCCCGATGCACAAATCACCAGTCTTTCCGAACTGCCCGCCGTGCTGGAGCGCTGGTAACAATTCAGGCCCTGACACTTGCTGGATAGTTGTATCGAGGCAGGAGCGGACGTAGGGTGGACAACGCTCTTTTTGTCCACCATTAGCAGAGCGGTGGACAAGCTTCGCGTTGTCCACCCTACGAGGGTCTGCAATTACCTCGAAGCAGCCGTTCAAATCGCCCCCCTTCCAGGCCGCCTCACTTGAATGCATCGCCCCAAAAGAAAAACCCGCCGGATAGGCGGGCTCTTCATCGCAGCAGCTAATCGTCAGATAGGACGACTGCCGTATTTGCTGTCTGGCTTCTTGGGCGGATCAGCAACTACGTTGGGCTCGACTTCCTGCACCTTGCCACCGCGCGCCAGGAAGTCTTCCATGGCCTTGGCCAGGGCGTCACGCTCCTTCTGCTTGGCTTCGATGCTGGGTATCTCTTCGGGCTCGACGGCGGCCTTTTTCTTGCCTGGCTTGCCACTGGAAGACTCGCCGGCGTCGCCGCCATCGTCATCCTCCGCTACATCGCCATCAGCGGCAGACAGCTCCTCGCCGTCATCCTCGTCACCCGCTTCCAGTTCGTCCTGTTCCAGTTCTTCGTCACTCATGCTCAACCTCATACCATGCGCAAAGCAGGTTAGTTATAGACCAGCGGCGCGTATTGCAAGGCGCTACCGGGAAAAATCCGCTTCATTCATCGAGCTTTTTCACCATGGAGCGTCGCGATCAGTCGACGCGCGCCGCCATGATCCCGGTGCTCACCGAGATAGATTCCCTGCCACGTCCCCAACTCCAGCTTTCCAGCCCTCACAGGCAGGCTCAACTGGCAGCCGAGCAGGCTGGACTTGAAGTGCGCCGGCAGGTCGTCCGGCCCTTCATCGTCATGCTCGTAACCGGTTTCGTCCTGCGGCACCAAGCGGTTGAAGAACCGCTCGAAGTCACGCCGCACCGCACCATCGGCATTCTCGTTGATGGTCAGCGAGGCCGACGTGTGCTGCAGCCAGAGGTGCAGCACACCCACTTGATAATCGCGAAGCTCGGGTAGCGCAGCGACGATCTCATCATCGACAAGATGGAATCCGCGAGCCCTCGAACGCAGGGTGATGGTCCGTTGCAGCCACATGGTCGCCACCGGCTCTATCCGATTTTGGGGCGCATTCTAGCGCGCTCGGCAAAAAAGCAAAGGGTCAAAGAACAGGGTCCTGGCTGTCACCGAAAAGATACAAAAACGCCCGGCAGAAGCCGGGCGTTTTTCATTGCACGAGCGGTTACAGGTTGTAGCCGCGCTCGTTGTGTTCCGCAAGGTCGAGACCAACGGCCTCGGCTTCTTCGTTGACCCGCAGGCCCATCACGATATCCAGCACCTTGAGGATGATGAAGGTGACGATGGCGGTGTAGATCACGGTGAAGGCGACGCCCTTGAACTGGATGAACACTTGCTCGGCGATGTTTTCCACGGTGCCGAAGCCACCCATTGCCGGAGCGGCGAACACACCGGTCAGCAGGGCGCCGACGATACCGCCGATACCGTGTACGCCGAAGGCGTCCAGGGAATCGTCGTAGCCCAGCTTGCGCTTGAGGCTGGTGGCGCAGAAGAAGCAGATCACGCCAGCGGCCAGGCCAATCACCAGGGCGCCCATCGGGCCGACGGTGCCAGCGGCCGGAGTGATGGCGACCAGGCCGGCAACCACGCCGGAGGCGATGCCCAGGGCGCTCGGCTTACCGTGGGTGACCCACTCGGCGAACATCCAGGCCAGGGCGGCGGCGGCGGTGGCGATCTGGGTAACCAGCATGGCCATGCCAGCGGTGCCGTTGGCGGCTGCCGCGGAACCGGCGTTGAAGCCGAACCAGCCGATCCACAGCATGGCGGCACCGACCAGGGTGTAGCCCAGGTTGTGCGGCGCCATCGGCGTGGTCGGGTAACCCTTGCGCTTGCCCAGCACGATGCAGGCGATCAGGCCAGCGACACCGGCGTTGATGTGCACCACGGTGCCGCCCGCGAAGTCCAGTACGCCCCAGTCCCACATCAGGCCGCCGTTACCGGACCAGACCATGTGCGCGATCGGTGCATAGACCAGGGTGAACCACAAGCCCATGAAGATCAGCATGGCGGAGAACTTCATGCGCTCGGCGAACGCGCCGACGATCAGCGCCGGGGTAATGATCGCGAAGGTCATCTGGAAGGTGACGAACACCGGCTCGGGGAAGGCCGCGGTCAGGCTCTCCGGGGTGATGCCGGCGAGGAACGCCTTCGACAGGCCACCGACGAAGGAGTTGAAGTTGACCACGCCCTGTTCCATACCGGTGGTATCGAAGGCCAGGCTGTAGCCGTAGAGCGTCCAGAGGATGCTCATCAGGCCGGTGATGGCGAAGCACTGCATCATCACCGAAAGGATGTTCTTGGAACGCACCATGCCGCCGTAGAACAGCGCCAGGCCGGGGATGGTCATGAACAGGACCAGCGCGGTGGCGGTCAGCATCCACGCGGTATCGCCGGAGTTGAGGGTAACCTCGTCAGCCATGGCCAGGCCGGGGGTAACGAGGGACAAGAGGGCTCCTAGCCCTGCGAGCTTACGCAGAGTCATGTGTTTTCTCCTGGGGCGGGTTGGGTTCGGAGGCTTAAACTGCGTCGGTGCCGGTTTCGCCGGTACGGATGCGGATCGCCTGTTCCAGGTTGACTACGAAGATCTTGCCGTCACCGATCTTGCCGGTGTTGGCGGCCTTGGTGATCGCTTCGATGACCCGGTCCAGCTGGTCGTCGGCGATGGCGACGTCGATCTTCACCTTGGGCAGAAAATCGACCACGTACTCCGCGCCGCGATACAGCTCGGTGTGGCCCTTCTGCCGGCCGAAGCCCTTGACCTCGGTGACGGTGATGCCCTGCACGCCGATTTCCGACAGCGACTCGCGCACGTCGTCCAGCTTGAACGGCTTGATGATGGCAGTGACTAGCTTCATGAAACTCTCTCCCGTATTGGTGACTTGCCCCAGGAAAAACGAACCCGACTCAAGTCTAAGCGCAGTACCTGGCTTTGTAACGCGTCGGCCGCCGTGAATCCGGCAGGCCGACATGAGCAACCGCACATGCCGAGGTTCTCCCCAACCTCGGCCCGCGCACCGGAACTGCATCGGTGCACGTGTTGCTGGCAACTAAGCAGAAACCTTGCCAGCTCTGACAAATGCCCATTTTTCAGCCCATTAGCCACCCGTCCAGGTGTTCGCCGAGCATGCCGGCGACAATCGCGCACAATCTTGGTGCGCCACGTTCACCCCGAATGATCGAAAACCGTGCGCACACCACGGCAACGCGCAAAAGCCGGCATGCTAGACTGCCCGCCGTTTGCCACCGGAACCTCGCCATGCTGCCGCCCAAAGCCCTTCTCGATGTCCTCTCCAGCCAAGCATCCCGCCTATTCAGCAGTGAGGGCAGTACCCCACGCAGCGAAGTCGAGGCGCAGTTGAAGGTGCTGCTGCAGGGCGCCTTCAACAAACTCGACCTGGTCAGTCGCGAGGAATTCGACAGCCAGATGGTCGTGCTGGCGCGCACCCGCGCGCGCCTGGAGGCGCTCGAGGCCAAGGTCGCCGAACTGGAAGCCAAGCAGAACCCGCCCGCCGACTGAATTCATTCGAGAGGGTGCAACAACGTCGCGTGAGAACCGGGCGAGCCTGGCTTCACGCGTACCGTGATCAAAGGAGTGATCATGTCCCTAGCTATCGTCCACAGCCGCGCCCAGGTGGGCGTGGAAGCGCCTGCCGTGACCGTCGAGGCGCACCTGGCCAACGGCCTGCCAAGCATGGCCCTGGTCGGCCTGCCGGAAACCGCCGTCAAGGAAAGCAAGGATCGCGTGCGCAGCGCGATTCTCAACGCCGGCTTCGAGTTTCCGACTCGACGCATCACCCTCAACCTGGCACCGGCCGACCTGCCCAAGGATGGTGGCCGCTTCGACCTGGCCATAGCCCTCGGTGTGCTTGCAGCCAGCGGACAGGTCCCGGCCGATAGCCTCGACACCCTCGAATGCCTCGGCGAACTGGCCTTGTCCGGCAGCGTGCGCCCGGTACAGGGCGTGCTGCCGGCAGCCCTCGCCGCGCGTGCCTGCGGGCGCACCCTGATCGTCCCCAAGGCCAACGCCGAAGAGGCCTGCCTGGCCTCAGGCCTGGAGGTGCTGGCAATCGACCACCTGCTGGAAATCGCCGCCCATCTCAACGGGCATGCGCCACTGGCGCCCTACCAGGCCAGCGGCCTGTTGCGCGAGCCACGCCCCTACCCGGATCTTCGCGAGGTGCAAGGCCAACTGGCGGCCAAGCGCGCCCTGCTGATCGCCGCCAGCGGCTCGCACAATCTGCTGTTCACAGGCCCGCCCGGCACCGGCAAGACCCTGTTGGCCAGCCGCCTGCCAGGGCTGCTGCCGGCCCTCGACGAGCAGGAGGCCCTGGAGGTCGCGGCGATCCAGTCGGTGGCCAGCCACACACCGCTGAGCAGTTGGCCGCAAAGGCCTTTTCGTCAACCGCACCACAGCGCATCCGGGCCAGCGCTGGTCGGCGGCGGTAGCCGTCCGCAACCTGGCGAGATCACCCTAGCCCATCAGGGCGTGCTGTTTCTCGATGAATTGCCGGAGTTCGACCGCAAGGTGCTGGAAGTCCTGCGCGAGCCCCTGGAGTCAGGCACCATCGTGATCGCCCGGGCGCGGGACAAAGTGCGTTTTCCCGCGCGCTTCCAACTGGTCGCGGCGATGAACCCGTGTCCGTGCGGGTATCTTGGCGATCCGGGTGGGCGCTGCCGTTGCAGCAGCGAGCAGGTACAGCGTTATCGCGCCAAGCTGTCCGGGCCGTTGCTGGACCGCATCGACCTGCACCTGACCGTCGCCCGCGAAAGCACCGTGCTCAATGCACCGGTGGAAGCCGGACAGGACAGCGCCAGCGTCGCGGCCCAGGTGGCCGAGGCGCGCACCGTGCAGATGCGCCGCCAGGGCTGTGCCAATGCCTTTCTCGACCTGACCGGCCTACGCCAGCACTGCGCCCTGGCCGAGCCGGACAGGCTCTGGCTGGAACAGGCCTGCGAACGCCTCAACCTGTCGCTGCGCGCGGCGCATCGGCTGCTCAAGGTGGCCCGTACCCTCGCCGATCTGGAACAGGCGAACGGCATCTCCCGCGCGCATCTGGCCGAAGCGCTGCAGTATCGACCGGGGATGGCTTGATAGCCGGCAAACAAGCGGCCTAGAGCCAGAGGCGGCAGCGGCAGCGGCAGCGGCAGCGGTTCGCAGCGTGGAGCATCCGTCATTCCCGCGAAGGCGGGAATCCAATTGTTTAGAGTCTTTTGGATTCCCGCCTTCGCGGGAATGACGGTGGACCGGAGTCGCCCTTGCTGCCTTGCCGTCGCGATCAGGCCGGCGCTTTCTCCGACCAGGTTTCGCTGGTGGTCGCTTCCATCGCTTCCTGGATCGCGCGCTTGCGTTTCTCTTCCGCACGGCGCGAGAAGTACCAGGCGAAGAAGGTGAAGATCGACACCACCAGCAGGATCAGGCTGGCCACCGCGTTGATCTCCGGCTTCACGCCCAGGCGCACGGCGGAGAACACTTCCATCGGCAGCGTGGTCGAACCCGGCCCGGAGACGAAGCTGGCCAGCACCAGGTCGTCCAGCGACAGGGCGAAGGACATCATGCCGCCCGCCGCCAGCGACGGCGCGATCATCGGGATGGTGATCAGGAAGAACACCTTCCACGGCCGCGCGCCGAGGTCCATGGCCGCCTCTTCGATGGACAGGTCCAGCTCGCGCAGGCGCGCCGAGACCACGATCGCCACGTAGGACGAGCAGAAGGTGGTGTGGGCGATCCAGATGGTGACGATGCCACGTTCCTGGGGCCAGCCGATCAACTGGGCCATGGCCACGAACAGCAGCAGCAGCGACAGGCCGGTGATCACCTCGGGCATGACCAGCGGTGCGGTGACCAGGCCACCGAACATGGTGCGCCCGCGAAAGCGCGGGATGCGCGTCAACACGAAGGCGGCCATGGTGCCCAGCGCCACCGCGGCCACCGCGGTGTAGCAGGCGATTTCCAGGGAACGCAGCACCGAGCCGATCAACTGGCGGTTGTCGAGCAGACCGACATACCACTTCACCGACCAGCCGCCCCAGACCGTCACCAGCTTGGAGGCGTTGAACGAGTAGATGACCAGGATGAACATCGGGGCGTAGATGAACAGCAACCCGAGCCACAGCATCACGGTGGAAAAGCGCAAGTTTTTCATGCCTTGCCCTCCAGTTCCTTGGCTTGGTTCTTGTTGAACAGGATGATCGGCACGATCAGGATCGCCAGCATCACCACCGCCAGGGCGGACGCCACCGGCCAGTCGCGGTTGTTGAAGAACTCCTGCCACAGCACCTTGCCGATCATCAGCGTCTCCGGCCCGCCAAGCAGTTCGGGGATGACGAACTCGCCGACCACCGGGATGAACACCAGCATGCTGCCGGCGATGATGCCGTTCTTCGACAGCGGCACGGTGATCTTCCAGAAGTTGTTGAGGTTGCTCGAGCCCAGGTCGGACGCCGCCTCCAGCAAGCTGTTGTCGTGCTTCACTAGGTTGGCGAACAGCGGCAGGATCATGAACGGCAGGTACGAATAGACGATGCCGATGTACACCGCCAGGTTGGTGTTGAGAATCTGCAACGGCGCATCGATCAGGCCGATCTGCTGCAGGAAGCCATTGAGCAGGCCGTTGTTACTGAGAATGCCCATCCACGCATAGACGCGGATCAGGATCGCGGTCCAGGTCGGCATCATGATCAGCAGCAGCAAGGTGGTCTGCGCTTCCTTGCTCGCGCGGGCCATAGCATAGGCCATCGGATAGCCGATCAGCAGGCACAGCACGGTACTGATGAGGGCGATCTTCAGCGAACCCAGGTAAGCCGACAGGTACAGTTCGTCTTCGCTGAGAAAGGTGTAGTTGCCGAAGTTGAGGACGATCTGCAGCTTCTGCTCGGCGTAGTTGTAGATTTCCGTGTAGGGCGGAATGGCCACGTCGGCTTCGGCGAAGCTGATCTTCATGACGATGAAGAACGGCAGCAGGAAGAACAGGAACAGCCACAGGAACGGCGCGCTGACCACCGCGGCACGGCCAGGACGCAACGCGCTGAAGCGGCTGAACAGCAGGGTCACCACGGCGTAGACGATGAGGATCAGCGCCACCACCGCGATGAACTCGCAGATCTGGTTGATCGACAGCCCCAGGGCGGCCCAGAAGCTCTGTGCGCCGATCAGGTTGTAGAGGGTCAGCACGACGAGGGCGAGCAACAGCGCGCCGACGACTTGCACGCCCTTGTCGCGGGCTTGAGCGAGGACTTTGTTCATGACTGCAGTACCACGCCGCTGTCGTCTTCCCAGTACACCACCACCTGGTCGTCCCAGGTCGGCCGCTTGCCACGCCGTTCGGCGTTGGCGATGAAGGCCTGGACGATCTGCCCGGAGCTGAGCTTGACGTGGTACACCGAGTGGCCGCCGAGGTAGGCGATGTCGTGCACGCTGCCGCGCGACCAGTTGTACTCGGGATGCTCGTGATCGGCCGGCAGCTCGCTGGCCATCAGCAGTTTTTCCGGGCGCAGGGCGTAGGTAACCTGGGTTTCCTGGGCGCGGGTGCTGATGCCGTGGCCGATGTAGATCGGCTTGTCCAGTTGCGCGCAGTTGATCACCGCGTGGTCGGCGTCGTCGGTGACGATCTGCCCCTCGAACATGTTCACGCTGCCGATGAACTCGCAGACCAGGCGGCTGGCCGGGGTCTCGTAGATGTCCACCGGCGAGCCGATCTGGGCGATCCAGCCCAGGTGCATGATGGCGATGCGCTGGGCCATGGTCATGGCCTCTTCCTGGTCGTGGGTGACCATCACGCAGGTCACGCCGACGCGCTCGATGATTTCCACCAGCTCAAGCTGCATCTGCGAGCGCAGCTTCTTGTCCAGCGCGCCCATCGGTTCGTCGAGCAACAGCAGCTTCGGACGCTTGGCCAGCGAACGGGCCAGGGCCACGCGCTGACGCTGGCCGCCGGACAACTGGTGCGGCTTGCGCTTGGCGTACTGGCTCATGTGCACCAGCTTGAGCATCTCGGCCACGCGCTCGTCGATCTCGTCCTGGGGCAGCTTGTCCTGCTTGAGACCGAAGGCGATGTTCTGCGCCACGGTCATGTGCGGGAACAGGGCGTAGGACTGGAACATCATGTTGATAGGCCGCTCGTAGGGCGGCATATCGGTAATGTCCACGCCATCGAGGAGGATGCGCCCCTCGGTCGGCTTCTCGAAGCCGGCGAGCATGCGCAGCAGGGTCGACTTGCCGGAGCCGGAGCCACCGAGCAGGGCGAAGATCTCGCCCTTGTTGATGGTCAGCGAGACATCGTCGACGGCCACGGTTTCGTCGAACTTCTTCGTCACGCGGTCGATTTTTACCAGCACCTCTTTCGGTTGCTGGCTGCCCTCGAGGGCTTTTTTGTAGGCGCTGGAGGCGACGGCCATTTAATCAAACTCCCGAAAATATCAATCGTGTCCGGCCATGCGGCCGGGCAGTGGAACTCATTTACCCGTTTTGACCTTGGTCCAGCTGCGGGTCATCAGCCGCAGGATCTTCGGCGGCAGCTCGGCACTGACATAAAGTTTGTCCAGCACCGCCTGCCCTGGGTAGACCGATGGATCGTTGCGTACGTCCTGGTCCATCAATGCGCTGGCCTCGAGATTGGGGTTGGCGTAGCCGACATAGTCGCTGACCTTGGCGATTACCGCCGGATCGAGCAGGTAGTTGATGAAGGCGTGGGCCTCCTTGACGTTACCGGCATCGACTGGCACGGCCAGCATGTCGAACCACAGGTTGGCGCCTTCCTTGGGAATCGCGTAGGCGATTTCGACGCCCTTTCCGGCCTCCTCGGCACGCGCCTTGGCCTGGAAAACATCGCCGGAATAGCCGAAGGCCACGCAGATGTCGCCATTGGCCAGGTCGGAGATGTACTTCGAGGAGTGGAAATAGGTCACGTAGGGCCGCACCGCCAGCAGCTTGGCCTCGGCCTTCTTGTAGTCCTCGAGGTTGGTGCTGTCCGGGTTCAGGCCCAGGTAGTTGAGCATCGCCGGGAACACTTCGTCCGGCGAATCCATGAACGACACACCGCAACTGGTGAGCTTCTTGATGTTCTCCGGTTCGAACAGGATTGCCCAGGAATCGATCTTGTCGACGCCCAGCGCGGCCTTGACCTTCTCGACGTTGTAGCCGATGCCGTTGGTGCCCCACAGGTAGGGCACCGCGTACTGATTGCCCGGGTCATTGACCTCGAGTTGCCTGAGCAGCGCCGGGTCGAGGTTCTTCCAGTTCGGCAACTGAGCCTTGTCCAGTTTCTGGAAGGCGCCCGCCTTGATCTGCTTGCCAAGGAAATGGTTGGACGGCACCACCACGTCAAAGCCGGTGTGCCCGGCCAGCAACTTGCCCTCGAGGGTTTCGTTGGAGTCGAAGACGTCATAGACCGGCTTGATCCCCGTGGCCTTCTGGAAATCGGCCAGGGTGGTTTCGCCGATGTAGTCCGACCAGTTGTAAATATGCACCGAGGGCTCGGCCTGGGCTGCAGCGGCGACGCCCAACGTCAGCGCTGCACAGAACAGGGTATTGCGTACGTCGATCTTCACAGGTCACCTCTTGTCATCATGGCCGGCCGCCGGTCTGGCGGTACGAGCATTGGCAATTTGAAGGTACATGCCTTATCCAGCCGTCCGCTCACGCGCCTGGAAAGCGCAGGCGTGGCGAAGGTAGCAATCGGGATAAGGCATGTGCCCTCCTGGCGAGTCTCCGGCGGGAGCACCCGCCGGAGGGTGTCGCTGCTTACTTGCCGGACTTGATCTTGGTCCAGCTGCGGGTCATGGTCCGCTGCACGTTCGCCGGCAGGTCCGGGAAGGCGTACAGTTTTTCCAGGGTTTCCTTGGTCGGGTAGACGCCCGGGTCGGTACGGATCGCCTCGTTCACCAGCGGGGTCGCGGCGGCGTTGCCGTTGGGGAACTGAACTTCGTTGGTGATTTCCGCCATGATTTCCGGCTTCATCAGGAAGTTCATGAAGGCGTAGGCCCCTGCCGGGTTCTCGGCGTCGGCCGGGATCGCGACCATGTCGAAGAAGGTACCGGCGCCTTCCTTCGGAATGTTGTAGCCGACCTTGATCTTGCCGCCGGCCTCTTCGGCACGCGACTTGGCCTGGTACACGTCGCCCGAGTAGCCGACCGCTACGCAGATGTTGCCGTTGGCCAGGTCACCGATGTACTTCGAGGAGTGGAAGTAGGTGATATACGGACGGATCTTGAGGAACAGCGCCTCGGCTTCCTTCAGCTCCTTGGCATCCTGGCTGGTCGGGTTGTAGCCCAGGTACTTGAGGGCGATCGGCAGGATTTCGGTCGGCGAATCGAGGAAGGAAACGCCGCAGCCTTTCAGCTTCTCGATGTTCTCCGGCTTGAACAGCAGGTCCCAGGAGTCGATTGGCGCGCCGTCGCCCAATGCGGCCTTGACCTTGTCCGGGTTGTAGCCGATGCCGATCGAGCCCCACATGTAGGGGAACGCGTACTGGTTGCCCGGGTCGCTGACTTCGACGGTCTTCAGCAGGTCGGTGTCGAGGTTCTTCCAGTTCGGCAGCTTGGACTTGTCCAGCGGCTGGTAGACCTTGGCCTTGATCTGCTTGGCCAGGAAGTTGTTCGAGGGCACGACGATGTCGTAGCCGGATTTGCCGGCCAGCAGCTTGGCCTCCAGGGTCTCGTTGGAATCGAAGACGTCGTAGACGACCTTGATTCCGGTTTCCTTGGTGAACTTGTCGACCGTGTCCGGAGCGATGTAGTCCGACCAGTTGTAGACGTGCAACACCTTGTCGTCGGCCTGGGCCATACCGGCAACGGCGCCCGCCAGGGTCATGGCGAGCAGCGTCTTACCGAAGGTCTTGATCATGCGGGTTAGCTCCCTTGTCGTTTGAAGTATCCGGGCTGGCGTCGCCTGGGCGACGCACCTCCCGGTGAGCCTGGCCAACGCACGGGGCGAAGTCTGGCAAGGTATGGCACGCCGCTCAAGCTGTCGCGCCATCGCCTTTGGCATCGCCGCCATGCCGATAACGCGGCGACTTACGCCAGTACGTCCCGAGCGGTGAGATCCAGGCACTTGCGTGCCTTGTCGACCAACTCGTCGATTTCACTTTCGCTGATCACCAGCGGTGGCGCGATGATCATGGTGTCGCCCACGGCGCGCATGATCAGCCCGTTGTCGAAGCAATGGCCGCGGCAGATCATGCCCACGCCCAGGTCGCTCGGAAAACGCTCGCGGGTCTGCTTGTTCTTCGCCAGTTCGATGGCGCCCAGCATGCCGACTCCACGGACCTCGCCCACCAGCGGATGATCCGCCAGTTCACGCAAACGCTTCTGCAAATACGGTGCCGTTTCGCTTTTTACCCGCTCGACGATTTTTTCCTCGCGCAGGATGCGCAGGTTCTCCAGGCCGACCGCTGCCGCCACCGGATGGCCCGAATACGTGAAACCGTGGTTGAAGTCGCCGCCGTCGTTGATCACCTGGAACACCTTGTCGCTGACGATCAGGCCGCCCATGGGCACGTAGCCCGAGGTCAGGCCCTTGGCGATGGTCATCAGGTCCGGCGCGTTGCCGTACAGATCGCTGCCGAACCACTCGCCGGTACGGCCGAAACCGCAAATCACTTCGTCGGCGACGAACAGGATGTCGTACTTGGCGAGAATCTCGCGGATACGCGGCCAGTACGTGTCTGGCGGGATGATCACGCCACCGGCGCCCTGGATCGGCTCGGCGATGAACGCGGCGACCTTGTCCTCGCCGACGTCGAGAATCTTCTTCTCCAGCTGGTCGGCGGCCCAGATGCCGAACTCATCCGGGCTCATGTCGCCACCCTCGCCGTACCAGTAGGGCTGTGCGATGTGCTCGATGCCGGGGATCGGCAGGTCGCCCTGTTCGTGCATGTACCTCATGCCGCCCAGGCTGGCGCCGGCCACGGTGGAACCGTGGTAGCCATTGAGGCGGCTGATGATCACCTTCTTCTGCGGCTGGCCCTTGAGCGCCCAATAATGGCGCACCAGGCGCAGCATGGTGTCGTTGCCCTCGGAGCCGGAGCCGGTGAAGAACACATGGTTCATGCCGGCCGGCGCCACGTCGGCGATGGCCTTGGCCAGCTCCAGCACCGGCGGGTGGGCGGTCTGGAAGAAGGTGTTGTAGAACGGCAACTCGCGCATCTGCTTCGCCGCGGCCTCGACCAGTTCCTCGCGGCCATAACCGACCGCCACGCACCACAGGCCGGCCATGCCATCGAGGATCTTGTTGCCCTCGCTGTCCCACAGGTACACGCCATCGGCCCTGGTCACGATGCGCGGGCCTTTCTCGTGCAACTGCTGGTAATCGCTGAACGGCGCAAGATGGTGTTCGCGGCTCAAGGCCTGCCATTCGCGGGTTTTGGCGTTGTTCGACATCACTTTTCTCCATTGCGTCGCAGCGCCGGACGAGTCCCGGCCGGCGCCACGCGGGTCAAACGGACAACAACAGGAATTCGCGCTCCCAGGAGCTGATCACCCGCTTGTAGTTTTCGTGCTCGGCGCGCTTCACCGCGACGTAGCCGCGAATGAATTTCTCGCCCAGGTACTTCTCGGCATCGCGGCAGGCCTCCATGCGCTCCAGTGCGCTCTCGATGGTCACCGGCAGGCGCAGGTTGCGGCGCTCGTAGCCCCGACCCTTGACCGGCGCGCCCGGCTTGACCTCGTCGACCATGCCCATGTAGCCGCACAGCAGGGTCGCAGCCAGGACCAGATACGGGTTGGCGTCGGCACCGGCCAGGCGGTTCTCCACCCGGCGGTTCTGCGGCGTCGCCTCAGGCACGCGCAGGCCCACGGTACGGTTCTCCTCGCCCCACTCGACGTTCACCGGCGCCGAGGTATCCGGCAGGAAGCGGCGGAACGAGTTGACGTTGGGGGCGAACAGCGGCAGCAGTTCGGGGATGTATTTCTGCAGGCCACCGATGTAGTGCAGGAACAGCTCGCTCATGCTGCCATCTTCGTTGGAGAAGATGTTCTTGCCGGTCTTGATGTCGATCACGCTCTGGTGGATGTGCATGGCGCTGCCCGGCTCGTCGGTGATCGGCTTGGCCATGAAGGTCGCCGCCACGTCGTGCTTGAGCGAAGCCTCGCGCATGGTGCGCTTGAACACCAGGATCTGGTCGGCCAGGTGCAGCGCGTCGCCGTGACGGAAGTTGATCTCCATCTGCGCCGGGCCTTCCTCGTGGATCAGCGTGTCGAGGTCCAGGCCCTGCAGTTCGCACCAGTCGTACATGTCTTCGAACAACGGATCGAATTCGTTGGCAGCGTCGATGGAGAACGACTGGCGACCGGTTTCCGGGCGCCCGGAGCGGCCGACCGGCGCCTCCAGCGGGAAGTCCGGGTCGCTGTTGCGCTTGGTCAGGTAGAACTCCATCTCGGGGGCGACGATGGCCTGCCAGCCGTGGTCGGCGTACATCTTCAGGACTTTCTTGAGGATGTTGCGCGGCGACAGCTCGATGGGGTTGCCCTGCTTGTCGAAGGTGTCGTGGATCACCATCGCGGTCGGCTCGACGGCCCAGGGCACGACGAATACGGCGTTCTCGTCCGGGCGGCAGAACATGTCGATGTCCGCCTCGTCCAGCAGTTCGTAATAGATGTCGTCCTCGACGTAGTCGCCGGTCACGGTCTGCAACAGCACGCTTTCCGGCAGGCGCATGCCTTTCTCGTCGAGAAACTTGTTGGTCGGCGAGATCTTGCCGCGAGCGATACCGGTCAGGTCGCTGATCAGGCATTCGACTTCGGTGATCTTGCGTTCTTTCAGCCAACTGGTCAGTTGGTCGAGCTTGTTAGCCATAAAGACCTCAGGGTTGTAGAGCCATCGCTCAACGTTGCCCCGCCCGCTTCCTGCACGCCTCGCCGAAGGCACGGAAGATGGCGAGATAATTCGGGTTGTCACGCACTTGCCATTCGGGATGCCACTGTACGCCAAGGGCGAAGGCCGGCGCCTGCTCGACCGAGAACGCCTCGATCAGGCCATCGGGCGCCAGCGCTTCGACACGCAAGCCCGGGGCCAGGTGCTGGACGCCCTGGCCGTGGATCGAGTTGACCGCGAACTCGCCCGGCAAGCCGAGCCCGGCCAGCACGCCGCCTGGCTGCACCCGCATGGAGTGGGCGGGGCCGTATTGGACCTCCAGCGGCTGATCCTGGGGCTCGCGATGATCGAGCATGCCTTCGACCTCGTGAACCTTCTGGTGCAGGCTGCCACCGAAGGCCACGTTCATCTCCTGGAAACCACGGCAGATACCGAGCACCGGCACGCCCGCCTCGACCGCCTTGCGGATCAATGGCAGGGTGGTACGGTCGCGTTCAGGATCATGAGGCGTGCCAGGTTCGCTGGCGGGCCCGCTATAGTGATGGGGTTCGACATTGGACGGCGAACCGGTGAACAGCAGGCCGTCAAGATTTTCCAACAGGCTCGACGGGTCGATCAGGTCACCCAGCGCCGGGATCACCAGCGGCATGCCTGCCGCCGCAACGACCACCGCGCGAAGGTACTTGTCGCCCACGATATGGTAGGGATGCAGACCGATCTGCTTGGTGCAGGCGGTAACGCCGATCAACGGCATGCGCGACATGAATCACCCGTTTTATAGCTGTTATGAAAGGTGAACCCGAGATTAGCCTTGTTCATTTTTTTAGACAATAGCACTGTAAAAAATTGAACACGGCCGAATTCGTCACTGATAGTAAACTGGCAAAAACAGTGTGGCAGTGCCCATAAATGCCGCAAAAATGGCTTCAAAGCCCCATCATGGGGCAAAAACAGGAGCTATTGACAGCGTATGGGCTTTCGGATTGACTCACGATCATGCTCTTGGATGATTGAAATTTTTAACAACAAAGGTGTTGCATCATGTCGGTACCCCCGCGTGCCGTTCAGCTTAACGAAGCGAACGCGTTCCTTAAGGAACATCCTGAGGTCCTGTTCGTCGACCTTCTCATTGCAGACATGAATGGCGTGGTGCGCGGCAAACGCATCGAACGCAACAGCCTGCATAAAGTGTATGAAAAAGGCATCAACCTGCCCGCCTCGCTCTTCGCCCTGGACATCAACGGCTCCACCGTGGAAAGCACCGGCCTCGGCCTGGACATCGGCGACGCCGACCGCATCTGCTTCCCCATTCCCAATACCCTGAGCAACGAACCCTGGCAGAAGCGCCCCACCGCGCAATTGCTGATGACCATGCACGAGCTCGACGGCAAGCCGTTCTTCGCCGACCCGCGCGAAGTGCTGCGCCAGGTGGTGGCCAGGTTCGACGAGATGAACCTGCGCATCTGCGCCGCCTTCGAGCTGGAGTTCTACCTGATCGACCAGGAAAACGTGAACGGCCGGCCGCAACCGCCACGCTCGCCGATCTCTGGCAAGCGCCCGCAGTCGACCCAGGTCTACCTGATCGACGACCTCGACGAATACGTCGATTGCCTGCAAGACATGCTCGAAGCCGCCAAGGAGCAAGGCATTCCCGCCGACGCCATCGTCAAGGAAAGCGCCCCGGCGCAGTTCGAGGTCAACCTGCACCACGTCGAAGACGCTCTGAAAGCCTGCGACTACGCCGTGCTGCTCAAGCGCCTGATCAAGAACATCGCCTACGACCACGAGATGGACTCGACCTTCATGGCCAAGCCCTATCCCGGCCAGGCTGGCAACGGCCTGCACGTGCACATCTCGCTGCTCGACAAAACCACCGGCCGCAACATCTTCAGTGCCGATGATCCCCAGGAGAACGCCGCATTGCGCCACGCGATCGGCGGTGTCCTGGAGACCATGCCCGCGTCGATGGCGTTCCTCTGCCCGAACGTCAACTCCTACCGCCGCTTCGGCGCCCAGTTCTACGTGCCGAACGCGCCGAGCTGGGGCCTGGACAACCGTACCGTGGCCGTTCGCGTACCGACTGGCAGCGCCGACTCGGTGCGTATCGAACACCGCGTGGCCGGTGCCGATGCCAACCCGTACCTGATGATGGCGGCGATCCTGGCCGGCATTCACCACGGCCTGACCAACCAGATCGAGCCCGGCGTGCCGATCGAGGGCAACTCCTACGAGCAGCTCGAGCAAAGCCTGCCGAACAACCTGCGCGACGCCCTGCGCGAGCTGGACGACAGCGAAGTGCTGAACAAGTACATCAGCCCGGACTACATCGATATATTCGTGGCCTGCAAAGAGAGCGAGCTGGAGGAGTTCGAACACTCCATCTCCGACCTTGAATACAACTGGTACCTGCAT
The DNA here is from genome assembly GCF_965644255.1 of Pseudomonas sp. LRF_L74. Classification (NCBI taxonomy): domain Bacteria; kingdom Pseudomonadati; phylum Pseudomonadota; class Gammaproteobacteria; order Pseudomonadales; family Pseudomonadaceae; genus Pseudomonas; species Pseudomonas sp. LRF_L74. The sequence goes on from NZ_CBFFRH010000001.1 coordinate 188,010, forward strand.
ACCGTTTGATTGCCGGTAACCTTCGATGAACAACGCTGGAGGCTGGAAAGCCGAACGTTCGCGCGTTCAGCCGTCCAGCCTCCAGCGCTGTTTTCGAATACCGCCCGCCCTCGACACCCTGAGGAAAACCCCATGCCCACCCTGACCAGCACCCCGCGCGCCGACGGTTTCCACATGCCTGCCGAATGGGCAGCCCACAGCCAGACCTGGATGGTCTGGCCCGAGCGCCCGGACAACTGGCGCCTCGGCGGCAAGCCCGCGCAACAGGCCTTCGCCACGGTGGCCAGGGCCATCGCCGAGTTCGAGCCGGTGACCGTCTGCGTCTCGGCGAGCCAGTACGAAAATGCCCGCGCGCGCCTGGATCATCCGGCCATCCGCCTGGTGGAAGTCAGCACCGATGACGCCTGGGTACGTGACACCGGCCCGACCTTCGTCATCGACGACGCGGGCGAGGTGCGCGGCGTGGACTGGAGCTTCAACGCCTGGGGCGGTTTCGATGGCGGCCTCTATGCGCCGTGGAACCGTGACGACCAGGTGGCGAGCAAGATCCTCGAAATCGAACGCTGCGCGCGCTATCGCACCGAAGGTTTCGTGCTGGAAGGCGGCTCGTTCCACGTCGATGGCGAAGGCACCCTGATCACCACCGAGGAGTGCCTGCTCAATCGCAACCGCAACCCGCACCTGTCGCGCGAAGAGATCGAGAATGTGCTGCGCGAACACCTGGCCATCGACACGGTGATCTGGCTGCCGGACGGCCTGTACAACGATGAGACCAATGGCCATGTGGATAACTTCTGCTGCTATGTGCGCCCTGGCGAGGTACTGCTGGCCTGGACCGACGATCGGAACGATCCGAACTATCCACGCTGCCAGGCCGCCATGAAGGTGCTGGCGAACGCCCGCGACGCCAAGGGTCGGCAACTGACCGTGCACAAGATCCCGATCCCGGGGCCACTGCACGCCAGCGCCGAAGAATGCGCCGGTGTCGATATCGTCGCCGGCAGCCAGGAGCGTGACCCCGAGGTGCGCCTGGCCGGCTCCTACGTCAACTTCCTGATCGTCAACGGCGGCATCGTCGCGCCCCGCTTCGACGACCCGCGGGACGACGAAGCGCTGGCCATCCTGCAGCGGACCTTCCCCGCTCATCGCGTGGTGATGGTGCCCGGCCGGGAAATCCTCCTCGGCGGCGGCAACATCCACTGCATCACCCAGCAGCAACCGGCGCCACGCTGAACGATCTATGAGGCATGCGCGCCTACGGAACCCTCTCCAGCAGCGCCAATGCCTCGGCCGCCTCATCGAGCTGCTGCTCGTTGAACACCATCACGCCCTCGCGCCGCAGCAGCGCGGCCGTCACGCCTTCGCCAGCGACCAGGGTGCCGCTGAAACTGCCGTCGTAGGTACGCTGGTTACCGCACGACGGGCTGCGCGACTTGAGCACGGCGATACGCACGTCATGCTCGCGGGCCAGGCCCAGGGCGATCCGCGCGCCGGCGACGAATTCGGCGGTGACGTCCTCGTCGAGGTTGTTCACCACCAGGCGCCGCCCATCGAGCACCTGCTGGCCCTGGCCACCGGGAATCTCGGCCGGCGCTCGCGGCGTCGGCAAGCCTCCGGCGACTTCCGGGCAGACCGGCACGATGCGCCCTTCCAGTTGCCAGCGTTGCAGGTGATCGAAGGGCCCGTGGCAACCGCCGTCGTAGCGCACCGGCTGGCCGAGCAGGCAGCGACTGACCAGGATCCTGTGCATGTTCAGCGACGACGGAACCAGCCGGTCAACGACAGGCGGTCGCGGCTCGCCGGCAAGACCTCGTGGGGCATCTCCGCCGACATGAACAGCGCCAGGCTGCCGGCCTGGGGCGGCACGTCGAACGGTTCGCCGCCATCGGGATAGAGACGCAGGGCGCCGCCCTCTTCAGGCGCCCAATCCTGGTTGAGATAGAACACCGCCGAGACGGTACGCCGGTCATCGTCGCGGAAACGGTCCAGGTGGCGGCTGTAGAACGCACCCGGCGGATAGAAGGCGAAGTGGCACTCGTAATCGGCCAGGCCGATGAACAGCGCCCTGTTGAGGGCTTCGCGCAGGGCATCCATCACCGCCAGGTACCGGTCGCAGGCCGGATGCTCGCCGTTTTCCAGCCACTGGATGCGGTCGCTGCGCACATTCTCGCGCACCGCCTGGCCACCGCCGCGCCCCACCGAGGCAGGCGCCAGCGCACCGAGTCGCGCGCGCTTGCGGCACTCATCGGCGAGTTGCAGGGTCAGAGCCTCTGGCAGGCAGCGTTCCTGCCAGGACCAGCCACGCGTGGCGAGGTCATCGATGATCCGTGGCAGGTTCAGGTTGTTCAGGTCGTCGTGCATGCCGCGATTCTACCAGTGCCGTCGCTGCCCTCGACAAGCGCGATGGCGCCCCGGAAAATGCCAAGGGTCTGTTGCCGTTTCGACACGGCCGCGACGGCAACAGACCCCAGGCCCAACAGGAGTTATCCATGCGTGTCGTGTTCGCTTTCCTGATGCTGCTGTGCAGCGCCCTGCCCGCCCTTGCCGACGATCATGATCGCCTTTACCAGGCCGCTGGCTGGCCCGAGCAGCGCAGCCATTTCAGCGATGCCCTGAGCGCCGCCCAGCAGCGCTACAGCAAAAGCCTGCCACCCGCCGTGTACCAGGCGCTGGTCGACAACAGCAACCGCCGCTTCGCGCCGCGCGCCGTGGAGCAACGCGCCCAGGCCATGCTGCGGACTCAGTTGCCGAATCCCACGGCCGCCCTGCAATTCTTCCAGTCGCCGCTGGGCCGCAAGATCGTCGCGGCGGAAGTGCTCGCCACCCGTAGCGACCAGTTGGCCAAGAATTCCAAGGGCCTGCCCCAGGTCGAGGCCAGCGCGACCCGCCGCCTGCTGGTGCGCCACCTCGCCGAGGCCCTGCCGATCCAGGAAGGCGCCACCGAAGTGAGCATGGCCCTGGCCGGCGTCGCCGCCGACAGCCTGAGCCAGATGGTGCCCGGCCTGCTTGGCGGCGGCCAGGCCCAGGCGCTGCTCAACACCCAGCGCGAACAACTGCGCCAGCAGATCGGCAACGACCTCGACAACACCCTGCTGCACGTTTACCGCGAATTGTCGGATATCGACCTCGACGAATTCGTCACCTTCGCCCAGTCGCCCGATGGCCAGGCCTATTACCAGGCCGCCCTGGCCGCGATCCGCGCCGGGCTGGCCGCCGATGGAGCCGGTAGTGGCGCGACCTCGGCGAGCAATGGCTACTGATTGTCGCGGGGGAGCGTGATCGGCGCCGTCAGCGCTCCAGCCGCTCGCCCAGGAACTCGAAATACTGCCGGCGCAACGCCACATCTTCGTTGACCAGGTGATGCCGCGCGGTCGGCATCTGCAGGATTTCCGGCCGGTCGAACTTGCTTTGCAGCACCCGCAGGTTGTGCCGCCACTCCACGGTCATGTCCGCCTCGCCCTGCACGATCAACGGCCGCAAGGCACTGCGCGGCGCCTTCTCGATGCGCGGAATCCAGCGTGCCAGGGCACCGACCCAGGCCGTCGGCAACTGGCGCGGCTGCAGGGGGTCGCGGTTCTGCACGAAGTCGAGGAACTCCAGGTCGGTGGAGTTCTCGGTGAAACGTCGCGCAATCGACGACTTGAACGGGCGCAGCAGGTGATAGGTCACCCGCGAACGGCCCCAGGCCCGTGGCCTGACCAGCGGCGAGAGCAGCACGATGCGGCCCATTTCCTCGCGCGGCTCGCCATTGAGCAGGTGGTCGACGAGGATGCCCGCGCCGGTGCTCTGCCCCGCCAGGTGCCACGGGCGCGGCAGATCGAGGGCCGCCGCCTGGGCGAACAACCCGTCGAGCGTCGCCTGGTAACGAGAAAAATCGTCGATGCTCGCCCGTGGCCCGTCGGACAGGCCATGACCCGGCAGATCACAGCCGATCACCGCGAAATTCATCGCCAACGCCCAGTCGACCAAGTGCCGGTACAAGCCCATGTGATCGTAATAGCCATGCAGCATCACCAGGGTCGCGCGCGGACGTTCGGGCGTCCACAGTTGCACGGCGATACGCAGGCCATCGAGATCGAAACCACCCAATCGAGTACGCACCCCCTGCCGTTGTGCATCCAGGTCGAGGCCATAGTGGCGCTGGTAGGCCTGGCTGTCCGCGCAGGGCACGGCAACGGCATCCAGGGGGCACAGGCACTGGCGCAGGCGGTCCGGCTGAAAGGGTTCGAGGGTTGGGCTGGAGATGATCGTCATCGAATTGACCGGAAGCAAAGGTGCGGTCGTTCGATATTCTGCTGCGCAGCGCGGCATGGCAAGCTACGACTCCGTATACCTGCCGGACCGGTCATGCTCGCGCCACGCCAGAAAAACCTGCTGTTCGTCTGCCTCGCCCTGCTCTGGGTCGCGATCATGCTGGCGGCCTTCTGGTGGTTCGAGATGCGCTATATCCGCCCGTTCGATGGGCGTACCCAGTTGTTTTCCGGGCAGACGCTGAGATTGCCGCCTGATCTGGCAGGTCAGGACACGATCCGCGTCGTGCATTTCTGGGACCCTGGCTGCCCCTGCAATGTCGGTAACCAACAGCACCTGGCGCAATTGCTCGAACGCTTCGCGCCACGCGGCGTACAGTTCTACGCCCTGCGCAAGGCCGGCAGCCACGGCCAGTTGCCGCAGAACCTGGCCGGACTTCAAAACATCGACGAGTTGCCCGGCAGCCAGGACCTGCCTGCCAGCCCCGCAGTGGCGATCTGGGGACGCGACGGCCAGCTCGCCTATTTCGGCCCCTACAGCGAGGGCGCGCTGTGCAGCTCGGACAACAGCTTCATCGAGCCCATCCTCGAAGCGTTGGTCGACGGCCGCCCGGTCAAGGCGGACAGCACCCTGGCGGTGGGCTGCTTCTGCGACTGGCCGGCAAGCGGCCAAGAAAGCCATTGACCGTAACGCCCGCGAGATTTGCGGGACTGACGACGTTCTCGACTCATAAACGCAGTTGCGTTTCCCCGAGTATCTCGCCGCACGAACCGAAGCGGCGCTCGGTGATGTCACAAGAACGGCCCGAAACAAGCAGCACCGTGCTGGCCCGCGTGCCATAGCGCTCACTGCGGATGAACGGACTGGAGAGCAGGCGCTCCCACTCCAAGCCGATGCCGGTGTCGGGCAACTCGGCGTCGGGGGCGCGGCGCTCGTCGGCCAACAGGTCGAGCAAGGCCTCGGGGCGCGGATCGCCCAGGCGCTCTGCCAGCCCGGCGCGCGTGCGCAGCAGCTTGGGCCAGGGCGAATCGAGGCTGGCGTTGGACAAACCATACAGCCCTTCGCTCAACGCGCGCGGGCGCCCCTCGGCGGAGTTGAGGAACCAGAGCTGCTCGCGACTGCCGAGCAGCAGGTTGTAGCCGCTGTAGTCACGCCTGCGCGCAGCGACCTCGTGCAAGTAACGCTCTGCCGAGAGATCGCCGGCCAGGAAGCCGACCGGCAGTTCGCCACGGGATCGCTCTCCCTGCGCCAGGCCAGGATCACGAATGTTGGTCAGCGCGGCAAAGCGCCCATCGGCGCTCACACCCAGCCAGGTACCACCCGCCTGCAGGTCGCGCCCGGCGAACAGCCCAGGCGTTTCGGTCCACTCGGCCAGCGCCAGGGAGGGACGGGCATGGAACTCATCGCGATTGGCCGCCAGCACCAGCGGCAAGGCCTGGCCAGGGCGCCAGGCGAAAACGATCAGGCACATAAAACCTCGGGCAGGAGCGCATGCTGAAGGACGCAGGCTACAACAACGCAGGCTCCACGACTGCCACAACCTGTACGGCGGGCGGCTGCTTGGCTACCATGCCGCTTCGATTTTCGAGGCTTGCCGATGGAATATCTGCTGTACATGGTCCTTGGCGCCTGCGCGGGTATCCTCGCCGGGCTGTTCGGCGTCGGCGGCGGATTGATCATCGTGCCAGTGCTGGTCTACAGCTTCGCCGCCCACGGTTTCTCGCCGGAGGTACTGACCCAACTGGCGGTCGGCACCTCGCTGGCGACCATCATCTTCACCTCGATCAACGCCATCCGCGAGCACCATCGCCGTGGCGCGGTGAACTGGCAGGTGTTTGCCTGGATGTCGCTGGGCATCCTGTTCGGCTGCGGCGTCGGAGCACTGACCGCGGCGCGGATCCACGGCGAAATCCTGCAGAAGATCATCGGTGTGTTCGCCATCCTCGTCGCCATCCAGATGGCTCTGGACCTCAAGCCCAAGGCCAGCCACGGCCTGCCCGGCAAACCGGGACTGGCCGCTGCCGGCGGGGTGATCGGCTGGGCCTCGGCGATCTTCGGCATTGGTGGCGGCTCGCTGACCGTGCCCTTCCTGTCCTGGCGCAGCCTGCCGATGCAGCAGGCGGTGGCGACCTCATCGGCTTGTGGCCTGCCCATCGCCATTTCTGGCGCACTCTCGTTCATCTGGGTCGGCTGGGGCGACACCCGCCTACCCGAATGGAGTTTAGGTTTCGTCTACCTGCCGGCCCTGGTGGGAATCGCGCTGACCAGCGTGTTCTTCTCCCGGTTCGGCGCACGCCTGGCCCATCGTTTGCCGCCACGCGTGCTCAAACGCCTGTTCGCCGTGCTGCTGGCCGGCGTGGGCACCAGCTTTCTCATTTAAGAATCAGCGCCTGGCGCGCGGACATGCCTGCAGGAGTCACCATGCTGCCCTACCCCAACATCGACCCCGTCGCCCTCGACCTCGGGCCACTGAAGATCCACTGGTACGGCCTGATGTACCTGGTCGGCATCGGCGGCGCCTGGCTGCTCGCCTCGCGCCGCCTGGCCAGCTTCGAGCCGAGCTGGACCCGCGAGAAACTTTCCGATCTGGTGTTCTGGACCGCCATGGGCGTGATCCTCGGCGGCCGCCTGGGCTACGTGCTGTTCTATGACCTGCCGGTGTACCTGGCCAATCCCCTGCTGATCTTCGAAGTCTGGAAAGGCGGCATGTCGTTCCACGGCGGGCTGATCGGCGTGATGCTCGCCACCTGGCTGTTCGGCAAGCGCAACAACAAAAGCTTCTTCGAGCTGATGGACTTCATCGCGCCGCTGGTGCCGATCGGCCTCGGTGCCGGGCGCATCGGCAACTTCATCAACGCCGAGCTGTGGGGCAAGGTCACCGACGTGCCCTGGGCGATGATTTTCCCCAATGGCGGCCCGCAGCCGCGCCATCCGTCGCAGCTCTACCAGTTCGCCCTGGAAGGCGTGGCGCTGTTCGTCATCCTCTGGTTCTACTCGCGCAAACCGCGCCCGACCATGGCGGTATCCGGCCTGTTCGCCATCTGCTACGGCATCTTCCGCTTCATCGTCGAATTCGTCCGCGTGCCAGATGCCCAGCTCGGCTACCTGGCCTGGGGCTGGCTGACCATGGGCCAGGTGCTGTGCGTACCGATGGTGCTCGGCGGCGCGGCGCTGATGGTCCATGCCTATCGTCGCCAGGCGGCGAAGGCCTGAGCATGACCGGCGGCGCAACCGCCGGTTCGGCAAATTCGGTAGACTGGCGCGCCTCTCGCCGTATCAGGCGTAGCGTTTTTCTGGAGTAGCAATGAAACAGTATCTCGACCTGATGCGCCTGGTGCGCGAGACCGGCACCTTCAAGGCCGACCGCACCGGCACCGGCACCTACTCCGTGTTCGGCCATCAGATGCGCTTCAACCTGGCCGACGGCTTCCCGCTGGTCACCACCAAGAAGTGCCACCTCAAGTCGATCATCCACGAGCTGCTGTGGTTCCTCCAGGGCGACACCAACATCCGCTACCTGAAGGAAAACGGCGTGCGCATCTGGGACGAGTGGGCCGACGAGAACGGCGACCTCGGCCCGGTCTACGGCTACCAGTGGCGCTCCTGGCCGGCACCGAACGGCGAATCCATCGACCAGATCGGCAAGCTGATCGAGATGATCAAAAAGAACCCGGACTCGCGCCGGCTGATCGTCTCCGCCTGGAACCCGGCCCTGGTCGAGCAGATGGCCCTGCCGCCCTGCCACGCCCTGTTCCAGTTCTACGTCGCCGAAGGCCGCCTGAGCTGCCAGTTGTACCAGCGCTCGGCGGACATCTTCCTCGGCGTGCCCTTCAACATCGCCAGCTATGCCCTGCTGACCCTGATGATCGCCCAGGTCTGCGGCCTGCAGCCCGGCGACTTCATCTGGACCGGCGGCGACTGCCACCTGTACGCCAACCATATCGAGCAGACCGACCTGCAGTTGACCCGCCAGCCGCTGGCGTTGCCGACCATGCAGCTCAACCCCGCGGTGAAGGACCTGTTCGCCTTCCGCTTCGAGGACTTCGAACTGCTCGGCTACCAGGCGCACCCGCACATTCCGGCGCCGGTCGCGGTCTGAGAACCACGCCTTTCAGAACCTTCCTTGCAACCAGTGCCGCCGTGGTGGCTTTGCTCAATGCAGGATCACGGCTGGTCACCAAGCAGGTGAGTCACGTCAGTCCAGACGGCCTCGATCACGCCACGACTGCGACAATCTGGTCCAGGCTGTATCGTGCAAATTGCAGGATCGAACCGCCGACGAGAATGCACATCATGGCAAGTCCTTTATAATGGCCGCCTGTCAATCCATCAGATCGCCTTGATGAAACTACCACGCAGCCCGTTGTCGCTAACCTTGCTCTATGCGGCGGCCGCACTTACCTGGATCATCGGTGGCGACTCGCTGCTCCTGTATCTCGGTCTGGATCGCGAGGCGACGATCGACATGGGGATGAGCAAAGGCATCGCCTTCGTTGTCATCACCAGCCTGGCCATGCTCGCCATCCTCAGTCAGTTGCAACGCGAGCAGCGCACTATCCGCGCAACCATACGCCGCAGCGAAGAACGCCTGGCCATGGCCATGGATGCGGCCCAGGAAGGCCTGTGGGACTGGGAGGTCAAATCGGAACAGGTGTTCTTCTCCCAGCGTTATTGCGAACTGCTCGGCTACGACCGCGAGACCTTCGGCAACACGATCGAGTCATGGGAAAAACGCCTGCATCCCCAGGATCGCGAGAAAGTCCTGCACGTGATCGATAGATTGCTCGACCATGGCGAAACCAGCTATTCCAACGAGTTTCGCCTACAGCACCGCGACGGCAGCTACCGCTGGCTCCAGGTCAGCGGCCGGCTCTACCTGGACGAGCACGGCAAGCCGCAACGTTTCCTCGGCACCTCCGTCGACATCACCCAGCGGCGCGCCGACGAAGAAAGCCTGCGCCAGGCCGCGGCGGTTTTCGACAGCACCCAGGAAGGCGTACTGGTCACTGACCGTGAACTGCTCATCGTCCACGTCAACCCGGCCTTCAGCCGCATTACCGGCTACAGCGCGGAAGAAGTGCTGGGGCAGAGCCCTTCGCTGTTCAAGTCGGGCCGCCACGACCGGCTTTTCTATCGGCGCCTGTGGAATGCGCTCGACGAGCGCGGTACCTGGAGCGGTGAAATCTGGAACCGCCGCAAGGATGCCGAGGTGTTCCCGATGTGGCAGTGCATCCGGGCGATCAAGGATGGCAGTGGCGCGGTCAGCCACTATGTGGCGGTGTTTTCCGACATCAGCTCGATCAAGAACTCGCAACATGAACTGGACTACCTGGCCCACTACGATCCGCTTACCTGCCTGCCCAACCGCCTGCTGTTCAGCGAGCGCATCGAGCATGCGGTACAGCGCGCCAGTCGCGACAAGGAACGTGGCGCGGTACTGCTGATCGACCTCGATCACTTCAAGATCGTCAACGAAAGCCTCGGCCACAACACCGGAGACCAGTTGCTCAAACTGATCGGCGAGCGTTTAGAGGAAAGCCTTTCGCCCGCCACCCTGGGGCGCCTGGGCGGCGACGAATTCGGCCTGCTCGATGAAACCTGCCAGCACGCGGAACAGGCCTCGCAACTGGCCCAGCGCGTGGTCGACAGCCTGACCAAACCCTTCGAGGTCGACGGGGAAACCTTATTCATCAGCGCCAGCATCGGCATCAGCCTGTACCCCGACGACGGCAATAGCGTCGAAGAACTGATGCGCAACGCCGACTCGGCGCTGTACCGGGCCAAGAGCAGCGGCCGCCAGAACTTCAGCTTCTATAGCCAGGACATGACCACCCGGGCGCAGAAACGCATCCGCCTGGAGGCCGAACTGCGCCAGGGGATCGAGCAGGAACAATTGCGTGTCTACTACCAGCCAATCCACAACCTCAACGACCGGCGCATGATCGGCGTCGAGGCCCTGGTGCGCTGGCAACATCCGGAGCGCGGCCTGGTGCCGCCGGACCAGTTCATCCCGATTGCCGAAGACACCGGCCTGATCACAGCCATCGACATCTGGGTGCTGCGCCAGGCCTGCCTGCAGATGCAGGTCTGGCTGGCCCGGGGCATCGAGCTGGAGTTCGTCGCGGTCAACGTCTCCAGCCGCCTGTTCGGCAATGGCGACCTGGGCGTCGAGGTCAAGCGGGTACTCGATGAAACCGGCATGGACCCGAGACGCCTGGAACTGGAAGTCACCGAAAGCGCGGTGATGGAAAACCCCGACCGCGCCCTGCAACTGCTGACCAGCCTGCGCGCCCTCGGCCTGCGCCTGGCCATCGACGATTTCGGCACCGGCTATTCCTCGCTTGCCCGTCTCAAGCGCCTGCCGGTGGACAAGCTCAAGCTCGACCAAAGCTTCGTTCGCGGCCTGCCCCAGGACAACGACGATGCGGCCATTGCCAGGGCGGTGGTCACCCTCGGCCAGAGCCTGGGCTTGCGTGTGCTGGCCGAAGGCATCGAGGAGGAAGAGCAGGTGGTATTCCTGCGTCAATTGGGTTGCACGCTTGGCCAGGGCTACCGCTTCGGCCGGCCACAGCCGCCGGAGCAACTGATGGCTGGCCTTTAGGCAAGGGCTCGAGCTGGATCAGGAGCCAGCCAACAGCGTCCCATCCCAAAACGCAAAAGGGCCGAACAGCGCAGCACGCTTCGACCCTTTTTCGATACCGCATTCACATCACAGTTTGGCGATGGATACCTCGGTGGATTTGACGAAGGCGATCACTTCGCTGCCCACGCCCAGCTCCAGCTCGCGCACGGAACGGGTGGTGATCACCGAGGTGACGATGCCGGCGGCGGTCTGCACGTCGATTTCCGACAGCACGTCGCCTTCGACGATTTCCTTGATGGTGCCTTTGAATTGGTTACGGACGTTGATTGCTTTGATGGTCATGGCATTTCTCCTAGGGTCGAAATGAGCCTTGAGCTGAAAGCCTGAAGCTGGAAGCAGAACGGACTCGCTTTACTTCCAGCTTTCAGCTTCGAGCTTCCAGCTACGTTTAAAGCGCCCAACGCAGTTGCGTGGGCAGGGGTGAAACGGGATCGGGTTGCGGCGGCAGCTCAGGGAGTTGCAGCACGCGGTTGAGTACTTCGGCTTCCAGCGAGGCAAGCCGTGCCGAGCCACGGTTACGTGGACGCGGCAGGTCGACGGTGAGATCCAGGCCGACCTGGCCATCCTCGATCAGGATCACCCGATCGGCGACAGCGACGGCTTCGCTGACGTCGTGGGTCACCAGCAGCACGGTGAAACCATGCTGCTGCCACAGGCGTTCGATCAGTTGCTGCATCTCGATGCGGGTCAAGGCATCCAGCGCGCCCAGCGGCTCGTCGAGCAGCAGCAGGCGCGGTTCGTGAATCAGTGCGCGGGCCAGGGCCACACGCTGCTTCTGCCCGCCAGACAAGGCCGCCGGCCACTCGTTGGCACGATCCGCCAGGCCGACCGCCTCCAGCACGTGCTGGGCCTTGGGCTTCCAGTTGCCGGTCAGGCCAAGCCCGACGTTGTCGATCACCCGCTTCCACGGCAGCAGGCGCGCCTCCTGGAACATCAGCCGGGTATCTTCGCGGGTCGCCTCCAGTGGCCCGTTACCGGCCAGCAGCTCGCCAGCGCTGGGCTTGTCGAGGCCGGCGAGCAGACGCAGCAGGGTGCTCTTGCCGCAACCGCTGCGACCGACCACGGCGACGAACTGACCGGCGGGAATGCGCAGGTCGATGTCCTTGAGTACCTGCCGCTCACCGAACGACTTCTGGATGCCACGGATCGCCAGCGGCGTGCCGCGCTTGAGGTTATGCAGGGCGTTCATTTCGCACCTGCCTTGGCCTGGTAGGCCGGATGCCAGCGCAACCACGCACGCTCAAGCCCACGGGCGGCGACGTCGGCCAGCTTGCCGAGTACCGCGTAAAGCAGGATCGCCAGCACCACCACGTCGGTCTGCAGGAACTCGCGGGCGTTCATCGCCAGGTAACCGATGCCGCTACTGGCGGAAATGGTCTCGGCGACGATCAGGGTCAGCCACATGAAGCCCAGGGCAAAACGCACGCCGACCAGGATCGACGGCAGCGCACCGGGCAGGATCACCTGGCGGAACAGGGCGAAGCCGGACAGGCCATAGCTGCGCGACATTTCCACCAGCGCCGGGTCGACGTTACGGATGCCGTGGTAGGTGTTGAGGTAGATCGGGAACAGCGTGCCAAGGGCGACCAGGAAGATCTTCGCGCTCTCGTCGATGCCGAACCACAGGATCACCAGCGGGATCAGCGCCAGGTGCGGCACGTTGCGGATCATCTGCACCGAGCTGTCGAGCAGGCGTTCGCCCCAGTTCGACAGGCCGGTGATGAAACCCAGGACCAGACCGATACCGCCGCCGATAGCGAAGCCGATACCCGCGCGCCAGCCGCTGATGGCCAGGTGGGTCCAGATTTCACCGCTCGACAGCAGCGCCCAGCCAGCCTCCAGCACGGCGCTGGGCGCCGGCAGGATGCGCGTGGACAACCAGCCAGCCGCCACCGCGCCCTGCCAGATGACCAGCAAGGCCACCGGCAGCGCCCAGGGTGCCAGGCGATGCACCACGTTGTTCAATGTTTGCGTCGACATGCGCAACGCTCCTTCTGCGAATTCATTCTTCAATCACCCCTCGCCTGGCGAGGGGACGCACAGTTGTCAGCTCGCCGCTGCCGCCTTGGGCAGGATGTCGTTGGCCACCATCTCGCCGAACGGGCTGACGTAGCCAGCGCCCTCGGGCAAGGCCGGACGGTTCACATCCAGATGGGGGAACAGCAACTCGGCGACGCGGTACGACTCTTCAAGGTGCGGGTAGCCGGAGAAGATGAAGGTGTCGATGCCCAGCGCGGCGTACTCCTTGACCCGCTCGGCGACGGTCGGGCCATCGCCGACCAGCGCGGTACCGGCGCCGCCACGCACCAGGCCGACCCCGGCCCAGAGGTTGGGCGAAACCTCCAGGTTGTCCTTGCTGCCACCGTGCAGGGCGGCCATGCGTTGCTGGCCAACCGAGTCGAAGCGCGCCAGGGAGGCCTGGGCGCGGGCGATGGTGTCGTCATCGACATGGGCGATGAGCTTGTCGGCGGCCTTCCAGGCCTCCTCGTTGGTCTCGCGCACGATCACGTGCAGGCGAATGCCGAAACGCACTTCACGGCCCTGGGCCTTGGCTTTCTCGCGTACCGCGGCGATCTTCTCGGCCACCGCCGCTGGCGGCTCGCCCCAGGTCAGGTACAGCTCGACCTGCTCGGCGGCGAGGTCTTGCGCGGCCTCGGAAGAACCACCGAAATACAGCGGCGGACGCGGTTGCTGGATCGGCGGGTAGAGCAGCTTGGCGCCCTTCACCTGGATGTGCTTGCCGGCGTAGTCGACCACCTCGCCTTCCAGCACGCGGCGCCAGATGCGGGTGAACTCGACCGAGGCTTCGTAGCGTTCGGCGTGGGACAGGTTCAGGCCATCACCAGCCAGTTCGTCCGGGTCGCCACCGGTGACCAGGTTGAACAGCGCGCGACCGCCGGACAGACGATCCAGGGTCGCCGCCTGGCGCGCGGCCACGGTCGGCGAGATGATGCCGGGGCGCAGGGCGACGAGGAATTTCAGGCGCTGGGTCACCGGGATCAGCGACGCCGCGACCAGCCAGGAGTCCTCGCAGGAGCGGCCGGTAGGGATCAGTACGCCGCCGAAACCGAGACGGTCGGCAGCCTGGGCGATCTGTTGCAGGTAGCCGTGGTCGACGGCGCGGGCCCCTTGCGAGGTACCGAGGTAGTGGCCGTCGCCATGGGTAGGCAGGAACCAGAAAATGTTGAGGCTCATGGAGTTGTCTCCTTGGGAATGCGAGAGCCCTCTCCCGCGGGAGAGGGCCGGGGGGTTCACTGCTGGGCGACCTTGGCCGGCGCTTCTGGCTGGGTCCAGATCACGTCCTTGATGCTCAGCTTCTTCGGAATCAGCTTGAGCGCGGTGAAGGTGTCGGCGATCTTCTGCTGCGCGACGACCACGTCCGGGGTCAGCGGCGCGGCACCGTAGCCCTGACGCTTCACCGCCAGCGAGGTGATGTCATTGGACAGGCCGAGCAACGGCGCGACCTGCTCGGTGACCTTGTCCGGATCGGCCTTGGAGTCCTCGCCAACGGCGCGGATCTCGTCGATCAGCACATTGAGCACGGCCGGGTTCTTCTCGGCGTAGGGCTTGGTCGCCAGGTAGAACTGGTGGTTGTCGACCAGGCCTTCGCCATCACGCAGGATGCGCGCCTGCAGTTGTTTCTCGGCGGCAGCCTGGAAGGGGTCCCAGATCACCCAGGCGTCGACGCTGCCCCGCTCGAAGGCGGCGCGGGCATCGGCTGGCGGCAGGTACACCGGCTGGATGTCGCTGTATTTCAGGCCGGCATCCTCCAGGGCGCGAACCAGCAGGTAGTGCACGTTGGAACCTTTGTTCAGGGCGACTTTCTTGCCCTTCAGCTCAGCCACCGACTTGAGCGACGAATCCTTCGGCACCAGGATCGCTTCGCTGTGCGGCGCTGGTGGCTCGTAGGCGACATAGAGCAGGTCGGCACCGGCGGCCTGGGCGAATACCGGCGGGGTTTCGCCGGTCACGCCGAAGTCGACGGAGCCGACGTTGAGGCCTTCCAGCAGTTGCGGACCACCGGGGAACTCGGTCCATTTCACGTCCACGCCCTGCTCGGCCAGGCGCTTCTCCAGGGTGCCCTTGGCCTTGAGCAGCACCAGGGTGCCGTACTTCTGGTAACCGATCCGCAATGTCTCGGCCTGGACTTGGGTGATGGCGCCGAAAGAGATGGCCGCGGCAAACAGGGCGACCAGACTCCGACGCAAAGTAATAGTACGCATGACGCTTTCCTCTGCATTGAGTGTTTGGCCACCTGCTGCCTCGTTGACGGGCGGGTAAGGCGGTTCGTGTTCGTTACCGTCCATCTCGCTGGCGGCTGCCGTTGTTCGGCTCGTCGCCCGCGATTGCAGCGTTGCGTTCAGATGCTCCAGCGAGCATTCACCAGGCGCTCGTTCAGCACGTGCGGTTCGATTGGCCTGGGGCGACGCACCAGCGCCGCATGAAATTGTTCCAGTGCGTCATGCAGACGCTGTTGCAGCACCGGCACCAGTCGGCTCGGCTGATCGCCATCCGCGTAGGCAATCTGGCTGTCGTCGGCGAACACGCCCTGCAACAGGTCCTGGGCCTTGAGCGCACCGAGTACCGGTTTCAACGCGTAGTCCACCGCCAGCATGTGGGCGATGCTGCCGCCGGTCGCCAGGGGCAGTACCACCTTGTGTTGCAGGCCGCGCTCGGGCAACAGGTCCAGCAGGGTCTTCAACGCGCCGGAAAACGACGCCTTGTAGATCGGCGTGGCGACGATCAGGCCGTCGGCCTCGGCCACCTGCTGGTTCAGCAACTGCACCTGCGGGCTGTCGAAACGCGCATGCAGCAGGTCTTCGGCGGGAAAGTCCCGCACCTGGTGGCTCACCACCTCGACGCCGTGCTGCTGCAGCCAGCGCCGCGCATGTTCGAGCAGCACACCGGAGCGTGAACGCTCGCTCGGGCTGCCACCCAGGGTCACCACCAGCATGATCGGTCCTTATTTGTTCGGTTGCGGAGTCAGGCGCAGGTAGGGTTTCACCGCGCGGTAACCTTTGGGGAAACGCTGTTTGATCTCGTCCTCGTCCTTCAACGACGGCACGATCACCACCTCGTCACCGTCCTGCCAGTTGGCCGGGGTGGCGACCTTGTGGTTGTCGGTGAGCTGCAGCGAGTCGATCACCCGCAGGATTTCGTTGAAGTTGCGCCCGGTGCTCGCCGGGTAGGTGATGGTCAGGCGCACCTTCTTGTTCGGGTCGATGATGAACAGCGAGCGCACGGTCAGGGTGTCGCTGGCGTTCGGGTGGATCAGGTCGTACAAACCGGAAACCTTGCGGTCGGCATCGGCGATGATCGGGAAGTTGACCGCAGTGTTCTGCGTCTCGTTGATGTCCTCGATCCAGCGATGGTGCGAATCGACCGGGTCGACCGAAAGCGCGATGGCCTTGACACCACGCTTGGCGAAGTCATCCTTCAGCTTCGCGGTAAACCCCAGCTCGGTGGTGCACACCGGGGTGAAGTCGGCCGGGTGGGAGAACAGCACGCCCCAGCTATTGCCCAACCATTCGTGGAAACGAATGAGGCCTTCGCTGGAGTCCTGCTCGAAGTCGGGGGCGATGTCGCCAAGTCGAATGCTCATGCTGTTGCTCCTGTGCAGTGTTCGGTCGTGGCACACACTATCGCGCAGGAATGCATAAGATTAAAAAGAATAAATAATGATTTATTTATTCCATAAAAAGCTATGAGAGGCGGATGAGAGCTCTATTTTCTGAATAAGCAGAAAACCAAGCATTCCTTCAAAGCATATGGTCGGCTCATCTATAGTCGCCGCACCCACACCAACAAGGACGCACGATGAAACGCACGCTCTCCCTATCAGCCCTGGCCGCCGGCCTGGTGCTGGCAACCACCACCCAGGCGGCCACCCTGCTCAACGTCTCCTATGACGTGATGCGCGACTTCTACAAGGACTACAACGCCGCCTTCCAGAAGCATTGGCAAGCCGAGGGCAATAGCCCGCTGACCATCCAGATGTCCCACGGCGGCTCGAGCAAGCAGGCGCGCGCCGTGATCGATGGCCTGCCAGCCGATGTGATCACCATGAACCAGGCCACCGACATCAACGCCCTGGCCGACAACGGCGGCCTGGTGCCGAAGGACTGGGCCACCCGTCTGCCGAACGGCAGCGCGCCCTTCACCTCGGCCACCGTGTTCATCGTGCGCAAGGGCAACCCCAAGGGTCTGAAGGACTGGCCGGACCTGCTCAAGGATGACGTCCAGGCCATCGTGCCCAACCCGAAGACCTCGGGTAACGGCCGCTACACCTACCTGTCGGCCTGGGGCTACGTGCTGCAGAACGGCGGTGACGAGAAGGCGGCCAAGGACTTCGTCGGCAAACTGTTCCAGCACGTGCCGATCCTCGATACCGGCGGTCGTGCCGCCACCACCACCTTCATGCAGAACCAGATCGGCGACGTACTGGTGACCTTCGAGAACGAGGCCGAGATGATCGCCCGTGAATTCGGCCGTGGCGGCTTCGAAGTGGTCTACCCGAGCGTATCGGCCGAAGCCGAGCCGCCGGTCGCGGTGGTCGACAAGGTCGTGGATCGCAAAGGCACACGCAAGGAAGCCGAGGCCTACCTCAAGTACCTGTGGTCCGAGGAAGGCCAGCGCATCGCCGCCGACAACTACCTGCGCCCGCGCGATCCGAAGACCCTCGCCCAGTTCGCCGACCGCTTCCCCAAGGTCACCTTCCTCAACGTGGTGAAGACCTTCGGCGAATGGCCGGCTATCCAGGATCGCCACTTCAAGGATGGCGGCGTGTTCGACGAGATCTATACGCTCAAGTAAGCACTGCGGCAGGCTGCGCGCAGCAGCCTGAAGCCAGACATGAAAAAGCCCGGTGCACAGTGTGCACCGGGCTTTTTCGTTTCGGCGGCTAACCCGATGCGCTTACAGCAGCGGCAGGGTGTAGCTGACGATCAGGCGGTTCTCGTCGCTGTCGGTGGCCGTGGTATTGCCACGCAGCGAGGCATTGCGCCAGGAGAAGCCCAGGCCTTTCAGCGCGCCGTCCTGCAGGGTGTAGTCCAGGCGGAAGTCGCGTTCCCATTCCTTGCGGTCGGCACCCACGGCGCGGATATTGTCGCCCGACAGGTAGGTCAGGTAGGCCTTCAGGCCCGGCACGCCGACTTGGCCGAAGTCGTAGGTGTACTCGGCCAGCCAGGTGCGCTCGCCGGCACTGAGGAACTTGCCGATCTGGCGGTCGGTGATCAGGTAGGCCGTGGAACCATCGCCCTGGTTGAGGAAGGGGAAGGCACTGCTGCCCTCGACCTGCTGGTAGCCCAGGCCGAAGGTGTGGCCGGACAGCGCGTAGGTGAACATCGCGCTCCAGGTGTCGTTGTCCACTTCGGTGGCGGTAACAGCATTGGCCGCATTGATGCCGCCCTGGGCGCGATAGCCTTCGGCGCGACCGGCAACGCTGCCGTTCTTGCCATCGGAATCGCTGTGGAAGTAGCGCAGGTCGCTTTTCAAGGTGCCCGGACCGATTGCCCAGTTATGGGCCAGGCCGAGGAAGTGCTGCTTGTAGAAGTCTTCCAGGTTACCGTAGTAGTACTGGACCAGCAGGTCCTTGTTGACCTTGTAATCCGCACCACCGTAGTAGAACTTGTTGGTATCCGCCTGAACGCCATTGACGACGGAAGCCCCCGCGATACGCAGGCCTATATCGTTGCTCGAAGCACGCGTCTTGGTGTGTTCCAGTTGACCAGCGGTCAGGGTCAGGTTGTCGATTTCGTTGGAGGTGACCTGGCCACCCTCGAACAGTTGCGGCAACAGGCGGCCATCGTTGAACGTCACGACCGGCAGCTTCGGCTGCAGGATACCCAGGCGACCCTCGGTCTTGGAGATACGCACCTTGGCAGTGGCACCGCCCTTGGCGAAGTCATTCACAGCACTGCCGTCGGTTTCCAGCGGGAACAGTTGGCCCGGGGTACGATCGCGGCCGGTCTTGCTGCTGCGGCCACCCCCATCGAGACGCACACCGTACAGGGCGGTCACATCAACGCCCACGCCCACGGTGCCTTCGGTGAAGCCCGAGGTGTAGTTGAAAATGAAGCCTTGGCCCCACTCGTTGGCTTCGCCATTGTTATTGGCGGTGTTCTTGGTATTCAGGTCGTAATAAAAATTACGCAGGCCCAAGGTAGCCTTGCTGTCTTCGATGAATCCGGCAGCGCCCGATTGCTGGGCCACGGCGCCGACGGCGATGGCCAGCGCGAGAGTGGATTTCTTCATGCTCGTTGCTCCATAAAACGTTTCTTTTTGGTTTTCGCCCATGAAAAGTAGCGTTGAAGCTCAAAAACGCCACCTTTGAACCTGGCAAAGAGTGCCCAGGTCGGCTTGAGGGTCAATCTAGTGACTTTCCTTAAGTTCTAAAAAGAATTATTTCTCACTTTATAGTAACCAAAAAGAATAATTCGTTATATGCGGAAATAGAAACACCAAAAAAACGTCATAATTTTATTCTAAAAAATTATTTATTTTTATTTTTTTATATCGTTTAGCTTGGCTTCATCGCTGGCATCGCCAGCCGCTTCCTGCCCCTATTCGCCAGCGAGGTCGCCATGTCCCTGTCCTTCAAACGCCGAACACTCCAGGGCGCCCTGCTGGCGCTCGGCCTCATCGGCACACTGTCCGCCTACGCGCAGAGCGAACTGCGCATCGGCTACCAGAAGTCCTCGACGCTGATCAGCCTGCTCAAGGCCCAGGGCACCCTGGAGAAAAGCCTCGCGCCTCAAGGCATCAACGTCAGTTGGCACGAATTCGCCAGCGGCCAACCACTGCTGGAGGCGCTGAATGTCGGCAACGTCGACCTCTCCGCAGATGTGGCCGATACCGTACCGATCTTCGCCCAGGCCGCCGGTGCCGACCTGACCTATTTCGCCCGTGAGACCCCCTCGCCCAGCGCCCAGGCCATCGTTGTCCACGACAACTCGAACCTGCGCAGCCTGGTCGACCTGAAGGGCAAGAAAGTCGCGGTGACCAAGGCCGCCGGCTCCCACTATCTGCTGATCGCGGCGCTGACCAAGGCCGGCCTGAAATTCAGCGATATCCAACCGGCCTATCTCACCCCCGCCGACGGCCGGGCCGCCTTCGAGAACAACCGGGTCGACGCCTGGGTCACCTGGGAACCCTTCCTCACCGCCGCCCAGCAACAGTTGAAGACCCGCACCCTAGCCGACGGCAAGGACCTGGCCAGCTATCAGCGCTATTACCTGACCAGCACCTCTTATGCGAAACAGAATCCCCAGGTACTGGCCAGCGTGTTCGCCGAACTGGTCAAGGCCGGCAACTGGCTGCGCGCCAACCCAACCCAGGCGGCAAAGACTCTTGGCCCGCTGTGGGGCAACCTGGCGCCGCAACTGGTCGAACAGGCCAACGCACGGCGTAGCTATCAGGTCGAGACCGTCTCTCCAGGCGACCTTGGCGAACAGCAGAAGATAGCCGACGCCTTCTTCGCTGCCGGCCTGCTGCCGAAAAAGGTCAACGCTACCGATGTGCACACCTGGCAGCCCGAGGCCCGCACCGCCAGCAACTGAATCTCCATTTTCAAGGGGTCGTCCTCAGGCGGGCGGCCCCTCTTTTTTTCTGCCGCGCTTGACGGCCATGGGCGCTTCACCAGGAAAGCCGGTCCATACCGGCGACCTGGGCACACGTTGACGACGACCGCTGACACCCATCAGCATCCGGGCTAGGATCACTCCACACCGCCAGCCTGGAGAATGCCCATGCCCAGTCGCCGTATCGAGTTCTACCATGCGCCGCGCTCTCGCTCCGCCGGTACCCTGGCGCTGCTCGAAGAGCTCAAGGCCAGCTATCAGCCCCATGTGATGAGCCTGCAGGCCAACGAACAGCGCCAGCCGGCGTATCTGGCGATCAACCCCATGGGCAAGGTGCCAGCCATCGTTCACCACAAGGTGGTGGTTACCGAACAGGGGGCGATCTTCATCTATCTATCCGACCTGTATCCGGAACATGGCCTGAGCCCCATCCTTGGTGATCCATGGCGGGGGGCCTGGTTGCGCTGGCTGGTGTTCTATGGCTCGAGCTTCGAACCGGCCGTCATCGACCGTGCGCGCAAGGCACCACCGGCGTCGGCGTCGAGCAGCCCCTACGGCGATTTCGACACCATGTTCGCCACCCTGGAAGGGCAGTTGCAACAAGGTCCCTACCTGCTCGGCGAGCGCTTCACCACGGCAGATATCCTCTGGGGTTCGGCGCTGAAGTGGACCACCCAGTTCGACCTGGTGCCGGCAACGCCGACCATTCAGGCTTACATAGAAAGGGTCACGTCACGTCCGTCATTCATTCGCGCAGCGGAAATCGACGCCCAGTGGCTGGCGGTCCAGAACGAGTAAGCGGCGTCTGCCGACAGGCCCGCGCCGTGCTCCAAAGCACTTAACGCCCAGAACGGGCGAGGGTTCCGCTCAACTCAGGCGCTCACGCAAACGGGCCCGCTCGTCAGCGCTCAGCAGTGCCAGTTGCTGCTCGATCAATGCCAGCGGCGTTGGCAGGTTGAGGTGTTGCGGGAGAATCTCTTCGCCGGCCGATACCAACAGGGCGAAGTGCACCACGTTTTCCAGCTCGCGCGTATTCCCCGGCCAGGCATGGCGTTCCAGCGCAACCTGGGACTCGGCACTGATCAGCGGGAGTGGTAGAGACAAGCGCTGGCTGTAGATGCCGAGAAAATATTCGGCCAGCGCCAGGATGTCCCCCGGCCGCTCGCGTAGCGCTGGCAGCAGCAGGCTACCCTCGTCGAGATAGTGATAGAGCCGCTCGCTGAACTTGCCTGCGGCAACCGCCTGGGCCAGGTCGATGCTGCTGGCGACCACCAGACGGACATCGACCGGACTCGCCTGGCTGGCGCCAACGCGCAGCACTTCACGGTTCTCCAGGGCCGCCAGCAACTTGTCCTGCAGGTGCAGCGGCAGGTCACCTATTTCGTCGAGGTACAGGGTGCCGCCATTGGCCGAACCGAACCAGCCCGCGCGGCTGCTGGGTGAACCGGCGTGCACGCCCGGGGCATGGCCGAACAGTTCGGCCTCTCCCCAATTGGGGCTCAAGGCCCCGCAACTGACCGCCACGAACAGGCCACCGCGCTCACTCTCTCGATGCAGGTGACGGGCCAGCAATTCCTTGCCAGTACCGGTCTCGCCGCGGATTAGCACCGGCAACCCCGAAGGCCCGAGCCGATCGACCTCCTCGCGCAATTGCCGCGAACGCGGATCGACGAACACCAGCGCCTTGGCGCGAATACTCAGCGGGCTCTTGTCAGCATCGGGAAAAGTCAGCAGGGACTGACCGGGATAGCTTGTACGACTCATGAAAATCTCCTGGCCCTGCTGTTCGAGCCGATGTCCTTTATATGGATGAAAATGTTTGGGCCATGGCGAAAGGGGAATGACAGCCAAGAGGCAGGAACGGGCGTTCGCAGGATGGCGCGCGGCGCGTAGCCTTGAACGAAGCGATAGCCGTCAGAAGGCCCGCATGGCACCGGTGATGGGTATCGTCGCAAGCGCCTCGATCCATCCTGCGATGTGTCCGTTTCGCCTCAAGCCCGGCGCTTGGCCTGCTGCTCGATACGGCTCTGCAAACGGTACAGGTAGGCGAAGCCCTGCTCCCAACGCTCATGCCCGGACTTGACGTTGATATGCCCAGCCCCCGGCAGGATGGCAGCGTGCGCCCCCCAGTCCCGGGCCAGCTCCAAGGCTCTTACCGGGCTGGCAGCGGCGTCGTTGTCCGAACCGATCAATTGAGTCGGGAAGGGCAGCGCACTACGGGATATCGGAGCGAAGCCCTTGAGCGCCTCCGGGCAGGCAGGCCGTTCGACATCCGCCGGCGCCACCAGCAATGCGCCGAGGACCTTACCCAGCGAAGCCGCAGGAGCCCGTTGCGCCCAATTGGCCACGGTAATGCAGCCCAGGCTATGGGCGATCAGGATCACCGGTGTCGTGTCGGCATTCACCTGGCGCTCGAGCGCTACGATCCAGTCGCCCTGGTCCGGCAGGTTCCAGTCGCGCTGCTCCACTCGCGTACAGTTGGGCAGGCTGCGTTGCCAATGGCTTTGCCAGTGCTGCTCGGGCGAACCCTGCCAGCCGGGCAGGATCAGGTAACGGGTGGTAGGGCTGCTCATGGCGGGCCTCCGTAAACGGGTACGAAGGCCAGTCTAGGCAGAGGATTTATATATGTTAAGGAATAAGAAATTATTTGTTTATAACAAACACAATCAACCCAGCACGATACAGTCCTTGCCGCTGCGCTTGGCCTCGTACATCGCCTCATCCGCCCGCGAATAGAGGTCGTCGAGATCATCGTCAGGGCCCAGGCAGGCAAGCCCCTGGCTGATGGTCACATGGAACGGCTCCTGACCGTCCATCGGGAAGCTCAGACGCTGCACCTCACGCTGCAGGCGCTCAGCCACCATGCGCGCCTGCTCGGCACCGCAGTTTGGGAAAATCGCGGCGAACTCCTCGCCGCCAATGCGACCGAACAGATCATCGCGGCGCAGCACATAAGAGCCGCAGTGGGCAATACGCTGCAGCACCCGGTCACCGATCTGGTGGCCGTAGCGGTCGTTGATCTTCTTGAAGTCGTCGACGTCGAGCAGCAGGAATGTCAGTGGCTTGCCGCTGCTGCGGGCATGCTCGAACTCCGCGTTCGCACCGTCGAAGAAATGCCTGCGGTTGCTCACCCCGGTCATAACATCAGTGGTCGCCAGGCGATGCAACTCGCCCTGCATCTGTTTCTTCTCGGTAATGTCTTCGCCAATGCCGACGATCAGGATCTGGCCATCATTCATCGGTCGCGGGCTGATGAAACACTTGTCGCTAAGCCAGCGGATCTGCCCGTCGCCACGGATGATGCGGTACTCGCGCTGCTCGACCGAGCCCAGTTCGATCACCGAGGCCATGCTCTTGGCGGCATAGTCCATGTCATCGGGGTAGATACTGTTGGTCCACTCGTTGTAATCGGCCATCAGCAATGCGGCGGAACGACCGAAGACCGTTTCATATGCCGGACTGACATAGACCACGCGCTTCTGATTCCAGTCGAAAGCCCAGAGCACGACATTGACGCTGCCGAGCAGGCTGCTGACCAATTGCTCGCGCTCGCGCAAGCGCTCGACCTCGCCGCGGCTGTGCAACAGTCCCAGCGTCAGGGTCTCAATCTCGCTCGGAGACTGATCATATTCATCCATGTAAAAAACCCCTTGCGTATACCTGACCACTATAGGTGTCTAGCACGCGCTATATAGCGATTGAGAAGTAGGCGGCTCGCAAAGGTAAACCAAAGCGTACCGCCATATGACCGGCCACCCATCGGCAAGTTGCAGGGACCACGCAGGATGAGCAGCGGTTATCACTCCTGACCTGCACGACAGTAAATTTGGAATATGAAAATGAATAAATATTCTTTTTAAGAATAAAATTTCAAACCTACTATCTGCTCCATCGCCCCGCCAGTGGGCCACCCTCATAGGAGCAGAGTCATGAGCGCCACCCTAAGAAGCGTCGAAGGCCAGGACGAAGCCGGCATCCTGCGCGAAATCCAGGCCGCCCTGCAGGGGCTGCGTTTCGGTTCGGTAGAGATCACCGTGCATAACGCCCAGGTCGTGCAGATCGAACGCAAAGAAAAATTCCGCCTGCAGAACCAGAACTCGAAACAATCCTGACGTAACACCCGACTGGACAACCGGAGGGCCTCCCCCGTACCGCCTGCTCAGGCCGGTCGCACGATGCCTCCCTATAAAAAGCCAACACTCGCAAATTTGCCCAACAAGCAGGAGCTTCAGCATGACCATTCGTCGTTTCGCTCTGGCCGCACTGGCCTCCGCCCTCATCGCTGGCCCGGTATCGGCTGCCACCGAACTGCTCAACGTGTCCTACGACCCGACCCGTGAGCTGTATGTCGAATACAACAAGGCCTTTGCCAAGCACTACGAAGCAGAGACCGGCGAGAAGGTCACTATCAAGCAGTCCCACGGTGGCTCGGGCAAACAAGCCCGCGCGGTGATCGACGGCCTGCAGGCCGATGTGGTGACCCTGGCCCTGTCCGGCGACATCGACGCGCTGAACCTGCTGCAACCGCTGATCGAGAAGGACTGGCAGAAGCGCCTGGCCGACAACAGCACACCGTACACCTCGACCATCGTGTTCCTGGTGCGCAAGGGCAACCCGAAAGGCATCAAGGACTGGGACGATCTGGTCAAGAAAGGCGTCGAAGTCATCACCCCGAACCCGAAAACCTCCGGTGGCGCACGCTGGAACTTCCTCGCCGCATGGGCCTTCGCCAAGCAGAAGTACGGCAACGACGACAAGGCGCTGGAGTTCGTGACCGAACTGTACCGCCACGCCCCGGTCCTGGACACTGGCGCTCGCGGCTCGACCATCAGCTTCGTCCAGCGTGGCCTGGGCGACGTACTGCTGGCCTGGGAAAACGAAGCCTACCTGTCGCTGAAAGAAGAAGGCGGCGACCAACTGGAAATCGTCACCCCATCGCTGTCGATCCTGGCCGAACCGCCAGTGGCCGTGGTCGACAAGAACGTCGACAAGAAAGGCACGCGCAAGGTCGCCGAAGCCTACCTGCAGTACCTGTACAGCGAAGAAGGCCAGCGCATCGCCGGCAAGAACTTCTACCGCCCGCGCGACGCCAAGGTCGCAGCCGAGTTCAAGGACCAATTCAAGGACCTGAAACTGGTAACCATCGACAAAGACTTCGGCGGCTGGAAAACTGCGCAGCCCAAGTTCTTCGACGACGGTGGCGTGTTCGACGACATCTTCAAGAAGATCAACCAGTAAGACCTTCCGAAAGCTGAAGCCCCCACACGGGGGCTTCAACGTATGCGGGCCTGAACCAAAGGACTCTCCATGTCTCGTCGAACCTCCCCGGTCATACCCGGCTTCGGGCTGACACTGGGTTACACGATCGCCTACCTGGCACTGATCGTGTTGATCCCGCTGGGTGCCATGTTCATCTACTCCCTGCAGTTGACGCTGGATCAGTGGTGGAATCTGATCACCAGCAAGCAGGTCCTGTTTTCCCTGAAGCTGTCCTTCGGCACCGCGCTGTTCGCCGCCCTGCTCAACGGCGTGCTGGGCACCGTGCTGGCCTGGGTGCTGGTGCGCTACAACTTCCCCGGCAAGCGCATCATCGACGCCATGGTCGACATGCCCTTCGCCCTGCCCACGGCCGTGGCCGGTATCGCCCTGACCGCGCTGTACGCGCCCAACGGCATGATCGGCTCGCTGTTCCCGTTCAAGATCGCCTACACCCCGCTGGGCATCACCCTGGCGCTGGTGTTCGTCACCCTGCCGTTCGTGGTGCGTACGCTGCAGCCGGTACTCGCCGACATCCCCAAGGAAGTCGAGGAAGCCGCCTCCTGCCTGGGCGCCAAGCCGTTGCAGGTGTTTCGCTACATTCTGGTGCCTGCGCTGCTGCCCGCCTGGATCACCGGTTTCGCCCTGGCCTTCGCCCGTGGCGTGGGCGAGTACGGTTCGGTGGTGTTCATCGCCGGCAACATTCCGCTGAAGACCGAGATCCTGCCGCTGCTGATCGTCTCCAAGCTCGACCAGTACGACTACAAGGGCGCGACCGGCATCGGCGTGCTGATGCTGGTGGTCTCGTTCATTCTGCTGCTGCTGATCAACATCCTGCAGCGCCGCATCCAGCCGAAGATCTGAGGAGCCCGCCATGAGTCTTGCAAGCACGAGCAAGGACAGCGCCCTGCGCCCCGCGGCTCAACGCACACCCGGCGCGATCGTCCTGATCGCCCTGGCCTGGGTGATCTTCGCGGTGGTGCTGGTACTGCCGCTGTACATCGTCATCACCCAGGGCCTGCAACGCGGCCTGGGTGTGTTCTGGGAAGCGATCAGCGAACCGGACGCCATCTCCGCCCTGAAACTGACCCTGATCGCCACGGCGATTTCGGTGCCACTTAACCTGGTA
Organism: Pseudomonas sp. LRF_L74; assembly: GCF_965644255.1. Classification (NCBI taxonomy): domain Bacteria; kingdom Pseudomonadati; phylum Pseudomonadota; class Gammaproteobacteria; order Pseudomonadales; family Pseudomonadaceae; genus Pseudomonas; species Pseudomonas sp. LRF_L74. The sequence continues at coordinate 214,867 of NZ_CBFFRH010000001.1, forward strand.
TTCGGCCTGGCAGCGGCCTGGTCGGTGACCAAGTTCGAGTTTCGTGGCAAGAGCATTCTGATCACCCTGATCGACATGCCGTTCTCGGTCTCGCCGGTGGTCGCTGGCCTGATCTACGTGCTGCTGTTCGGCGCCCAGAGCAAACTGGCGCCGTTCCTTCAGGATCACGATCTGCAAATCGTCTACGCCGTCCCCGGCATCGTTCTGGCGACCATCTTCGTCACCTTCCCCTTCGTCGCCCGTGAGCTGATTCCGCTGATGGAAGAACAGGGCACCCAGGAAGAAGAGGCCGCGCGCCTGCTCGGCGCCAACGGCTGGCAGATGTTCTGGCACGTGACCCTGCCCAACGTGAAGTGGGCGCTGGTCTATGGCGTGGTGCTGTGCACGGCGCGGGCAATGGGCGAGTTCGGCGCGGTGTCGGTGGTCTCGGGGCACATCCGTGGCTACACCAACACCCTGCCGCTGCACATCGAGATTCTCTACAACGAATACAACATGGTCGCCGCCTTCAGCGTCGCGATCCTGCTGCTGGCGATGGCGCTGGTGGTGCTGCTGTTGCGGCAGTGGAGCGAAGCGCGTCTGGCCCGCGCGCTCGAGTCGCAACATGACGAGTGATTTCGCCAGCTCCGGCTGCGCCATAAAGAATTGCAGAGGGTAACGACCCATGAGTATCGAAGTTAAAGGCATCAACAAACATTTCGGCAATTTCCAGGCGCTGAAAGAGATCAACGTACACATCCAGAGCGGCGAACTGGTCGCCCTGCTCGGCCCGTCCGGCTGTGGCAAGACCTCGCTGCTGCGGATCATCGCCGGCCTGGAGTCACCGGATAGCGGCAGCATCGTGTTCCACGGCGAGGACGTCAGCCGCCACGACGTGCGTGATCGCAAGGTCGGCTTCGTATTCCAGCACTACGCCCTGTTCCGCCACATGACCGTGTTCGACAACGTCGCCTTCGGCCTGCGCATGAAGGACAAGCGCGAGCGCCCGAGCGAAAAGGTGATCGCCCAGAAGGTCCATGAACTGCTCAACCTGGTGCAACTCGACTGGCTGGCCGATCGCTACCCGGAACAACTCTCAGGCGGCCAGCGCCAGCGTATCGCCCTGGCCCGCGCCCTGGCGGTGGAGCCCAAGGTGCTGCTGCTCGACGAACCGTTCGGCGCCCTCGACGCCAAGGTGCGCAAGGAGTTGCGCCGCTGGCTGGCGCGCCTGCACGAGGAAGTGCACCTGACCAGCGTATTCGTCACCCACGACCAGGAAGAAGCCATGGAAGTGGCCGACCGCATCGTGGTCATGAACAAAGGCGTGATCGAGCAGATCGGCTCGCCGGCCGAGGTCTACGAGAACCCGGCCAGCGACTTCGTCTACCACTTCCTCGGTGACTCCAACCGCCTGCGCGTGGGCGAGGAACACCTGATGTTCCGCCCTCACGAAGTGTCGCTGTCGCGTAGCGCCATCGAGGAACACCGTGCCGCCGAAGTCCGCGACATTCGCCCGCTGGGCGCGATCACGCGGGTGACGCTGAAAGTGGAAGGCCAGGACGAGCTGATCGAGGCCGAAGTAGTCAAGGACCACGACAGCCTGGAAGGCCTGGCCCGTGGCGAAATCCTCTACTTCAAACCGAAGGTCTGGCAGGCCCAACGCGCGCTTTGACAGAGGCCGCGACAGCCCCAGGCCTTCGCGTTCGCACGCGACCTGCAGGAGCCGCCAGACCTGTATCGCCGCGCCTCAAGCCGCCCTGCGCACCCGCAGGCGCTGCGGCCCGGCGCGCTGCTCGATGGCCTGGCGGACCTCGTCACGCCAACCGCAGATGAAGGCCAGCTCGGCGACCACGAACAACGGGCCGACCATCAGGCCCATGATGTCGTCGATGAACGCCGGCTTGCGTCCTTCGAAGTAATGGCCGACAAACTGGATCAGCCAGCCGACCAGGAACAGACCGAGGCCGGCGCCCAGCCAGACGGCGGTGGATTGCCATGCCAGCCAGGCCCCCAGCCCCAGGCAAAGCGACAGCAAAGCCGCCATGGCCAGGCCGAAGCGCATATCCAGGCGCAGATAGAAGGCGGCACTGGCCAGCGCCGCCAGTAGCGCGGGCGATAACCAGAGACCAGAAACCTCGGTGCCGGGACGGGACAGCAGCACGGTGACGGCCAGCAGGATCAGCGGAATGCCGATGAAGTGGCTGGCGATGTTACGGGGATCGCGGTGGTACTCGGCGTATTGCCCGAGGTGATCGACCAGAGTCTTCATCCTGAAACGCCTCCCGAAAAGGGTGATGAGGCACAGGATGCCTCGCCACTGCTCTCAAGGCAGCAACAGTCGACCGGCGGCATTGGCCAAAAAACGGACGATTAAGGCGATGACCTGCTAGCCCGCCAGGTCGTGGGCACGGCTTTCGCTCACTGCGCCTCGCTCACCAGCTCGGCCGCGGGCGGTGGCACCAGGCTCTGGGGAATTTCCTCGAGCAGGCCCGTAGGCAGCCGCAGCATCCGTGCCGGACGAGACTCGGCCACGCTCTCGAGGGGCTCTCCCCGCAACAGTTCGGCTGACAGGTTGAGCACCAGTGCTTCGCGCGAGAACACCCCGCTGCCCTTGCCATAGAACGCCGCAACCAGCTCGCGCAGGCCGAACGGCAGGCGCCAGCGAATGCGCAGGGCGGAGCCGAACTTGGCAGAATGACTCTTTTGCGCAGCAGCGATCTGCTCGTCACTCAGGACACCGCCGGCGTCCTGCCAATCCTGCAAGCTGCGCAGTACGGCAAGATCGCCAATGTTATGCAGCAGCCCGGCGGTGAAGCACAACTCCGCATCCAGGCCCAGGCGCCGGGCCAACCAGGCCGCCAGGGAAGCGCCACGCATGGCGGCCTCGGCCAGAGGAGCCGACAAGGCCATCAGGCGCTCATCACTCAGGCGGGCATTACGCTGCACCGCCAGGCCGAGGACCAGATTCAGGCAACGCCCGATACCGAGGCGCTGCAGGGCCTGGCCGACGGTCTGGCAAGGCGCGCCAACGTGCTCGGCGGCACTGTTGGCAGCGGCAATCAGGCGCGCGGTGATCTGCGGGTCGCGGATGAAGGTCTTTTCCAGTTCGCCCAGGTCCGCATCATGGGCCTGCAGGCTGGTCGCCACGGCGTTGCGCACATCGTCGAGCAAGGGCGCGCCCTGGCCCTGCTCACGCACGCTGTCCAGGTATTCGTAGAGATCGTTGATCAGCAGCGCCGGACGCTTGTACTCCGGCTCCTTTTCACTACTGCCACGCAGGAGAACCTTCAAGCGCTGGCGCAGCAACTCGGCATTGAACGGCTTGGCCAGATAGGCGGTGGGTGCCAGCGGCATCGCCTCGCGCACGCTGCGAGCGTCGGTGCGACGGCTGATGAGAATGAAGGGGAGCGCTGGCGTACGTGGGTGACGGCGCACCTGACGCAGCAGCTCGACACCATCCAGTCCGTCAAGCTCGCCGTCGGCGATCAGCAGGTCCGGCAGCTTGCGCCGACAGCGGGCAAGCGCTGCATGCCCGTCGGTCACGGTATTGACCACCGCATCACCGCGTACATCGAGTACCAGTTGGACGAGCAGATCGGCAGTCCAGGGGTTGGCTTCGGCAATCAGGACTTCCGGGCGGGCGGGCGACGCGGGCATGCGAACCTCATAAAATGGATCCTTCCGTATGTCTAGGATTCCAGCACAGTACAGATAAGCCGAAACCGACATCAGGTTACTCTTGGTGACATATTCCTGGCGACCGGAAAGTGCTGTAACAGGACGATGGTATAGCCACGCTCCCCGCAGAAATACCCGCTGGCAGCGGCCCGTAGCAGATCGCGCCTGTTCGGCAAGCGACCCACTGCGCTCATTTGTCACACAGCCATGCATTGCGAACGATTGGGCCTAATCGAGTAACCCCATGCGGGCAGGCCTCACACCACGGGCTTCGGATACGCCTCGCACAGCGACAGCGGGGTAAGTGCCCGGCCGCGCCAGTCGAACGGTGCCGGCCACAAGCGTTGGTCGATATTCGCCCCATCCCACAGGGCAGAAAACGACCGGCCCTCGCCAGGGTGGAGATGCTCGGGAGCAAGCACAGCCAGAGGCCAGAGCACGAAGGCATTCTTGAGGATTTCCGCGCGCGGCAGTACGAGTCCATCGAAATTGCCCACTTCCCCGGCATACAGCAACACATCGATATCCAGCGGCAACCCCTTGCGATTGGGCGCGTAGCGACCATTGTCGGCCTCGATGAACTTCAGTCGGCGATCCAGTTCCATGAGCGGCAGATCGGTCTCTCCGCAGACCACCAGGTTGAAGAACGGGCCACTCTTGATCCCTACGGGGTCGCTCTCGAACACCGGCGAACAACGCATATCGCGCAGCAATCCAGCCAGCGCATCCAGCCCGGCACGGAGATGCTCTTCACGTTCGAAATTACTGCCCAGCCCCAGAAATACCTGGCTCATGTTCGGCTTCGCTCGATTTCCACGCCCACGGCCTGCGCGGCAGCATTCGCTCCTGGCTTGGTCACCCGCAGACGCAGCGTCGGCATGCCAAACGCTTCAAGCAGGCTAGCGGCCAGGCGCTCGGCGAAGGTTTCGACCAACTCGAATTTCGCGACAACGGCAAAAGCCTGGACGTGCTGGTAGACAGCAGCGTAATCCAGTGCCTTGCTCAGGTCGTCGCCAGCAGCCGCAGGTCGGATATCCCAGGAAAACGTCAGGTCCAGTCGCAGGCACTGACGAATACCCCGCTCCCAATCGTAGGCGCCGATCAAGGTGTCGACCTCCAGGCCTTCGATAAAGACTTTGTCCAAACGCTTCACTCCGCTGCACGACAAGGACCGGCTCACGCCGTTAGAATCGAGGCCTCATTCGCCCCGGATGGACATCATGTTCTGGCTGCTGGTCCTGCTCGCCTACCTGCTTGGCTCGCTGTCCTTCGCCATCTTGCTCAGCCACCTTAGCGGCGGACCAGACCCGCGCGCCACCGGCTCGGGCAATCCTGGCGCTACCAATATGTTGCGCGTCGCTGGCAGGAAGCTGGCAATACTCACCTTGCTCGGCGATCTACTCAAGGGCTTGTTGCCGGTCCTGATCGCTCGCGGCGTTGGCTACGACATCCAGCACCAGGCCTGGATCGGCATCGCCGCCGTGATCGGCCACCTCTTCCCACTCTATTTCCATTTTCGCGGCGGCAAGGGCGTGGCCACCGCCGCCGGCATGCTGCTCGGGCTCTACCCTCCCGCGGCACTATTGGCCATCGCGGCCTGGGCCCTGACCTTCCACCTCACCCGCACCAGCTCGCTGGCCGCCCTGATCGCCACACCCTTGACCCTACCGCTGCTCGCCTGGCAGCAGCCCTTGGCGCTGCTGCCAATGTGCGTGCTGACCCTGCTGATCGTCTGGCGCCACCGCGGCAATCTACGCGACCTGTTCGCCGGGCGCGAACGGCATTTCTGAATCGACACGCTGAGCGCGGCTCATAGCGTCGGCAGTTGCTCCATCGGCCAGCGCGCCTGCACGGATATTTCCGGCCCGTCCTGCTGGCCCGCCAACAGGCGCTGGCAACCGGCGTAGGCGATCATCGCGCCGTTATCGGTGCAGAAGCGCGGGCGGGCGTAGAAAACCTGACCCTTGAGCGAAGCCAGCATCGACTCCAGCGAACGGCGCAGCGACTGGTTGGCGCTGACCCCGCCGGCGATCACCAGGTTGTTCAAGCCCGTCTGCTTCAGGGCCCGACGGCACTTGATGGTCAGCGTATCCACCACCGCCTGCTCGAAAGCCAGGGCGATGTCGGCCTTGGTCTGCTCGCTGTCATCACCGGCCGCGCGGCATTGCTGCCAGGTATTGAGGGTGAATGTCTTCAGGCCGCTGAAACTGAGGTCCAGGCCAGGACGATCAGTCATCGGGCGCGGAAAGGTGAAACGACCCGGCATGCCACTCTGCGCCAGGCGGGAGATTTCCGGGCCGCCCGGATAAGGCAAGCCAATGAGCTTGGCGGTCTTGTCGAACGCTTCGCCCGCCGCATCGTCCAGCGACTCACCAAGCAGTTCGTAGCGCCCGATACCGTCGACCCGCACCAGTTGGGTATGGCCACCGGAAACCAGCAGGGCAACGAACGGAAAGGCTGGCGGCTGCTCTTCCAGCATCGGCGCCAACAGATGGCCTTCCATATGGTGCACACCCAGCGCCGGAATGCCCCAGGCGAATGCCAGCGCCTGCGCACAGGAGGCGCCCACCAGCAATGCGCCGACCAGGCCGGGCCCGGCGGTATAAGTGATGGCGTCGATCTGCGAACGCTCGATGCCGGCGGCATCCATCACCTCGCGGATCAGCGGCAACATGCGCTTGACGTGATCACGCGAGGCCAGTTCGGGGACCACGCCACCGAACACCCGGTGCTGCTCGATCTGGCTGAACAGGGCATCGGCCAGCAAGCCGCGCTCGCTGTCATAGAGCGCAACGCCGGTTTCGTCGCAGGAGGTTTCCAATCCCAGCACCAGCATGGGTTCGCGCCTTAAATACAGGTGAATTTCGAAGGCGCGCATGATAATCGGCGCCTCAAGGCCCAGACCAGCGCTTTTCGATCAGAGGCTTTGCATTCTGTAGCGTCAGGCGTTAATATCCGCAGCCCTTGAAAACCGACGTACTCCCGTGCCCTTGCCGGATCGCGTCGTCCATTCGGTAACACAGTGAAGGTACGACCTGGATGCCAGCCGTCAAAGTTAAAGAGAACGAACCCTTCGACGTAGCCCTGCGTCGTTTCAAGCGCTCCTGCGAAAAAGCAGGTGTTCTGGCCGAAGTTCGCAGCCGCGAATTCTACGAAAAGCCGACCACCGAGCGTAAGCGCAAGGCAGCCGCCGCCGTTAAGCGTCACGCCAAGAAAGTGCAGCGCGAACAACGCCGCCGCGAGCGCCTGTACTGAGTTACCGGCCGCGCCGCTGAGGTTTCGCCAAGCCCGGTTAATACCGGGCTTTGCTTTTCCGGCTTGAGAAACTCCGCTTCCGCCCACGGGCAAAATAAGCGGAGTTTTTTCGTTTATGCTCTCCCGCTTCCTTAACCGCTCGCTGATGCGCAGATGGCCAGCCTGATCCCACAATCCTTCATCGATGACCTGCTCAACCGCACCGATATCGTCGATGTGGTGACCTCGCGCATCCAGATGAAAAAGGCCGGCAAGAACTACACGGCCTGCTGTCCATTCCACAAGGAAAAGACACCATCCTTCAGCGTCAGCCCGGACAAGCAGTTCTACTACTGCTTCGGCTGTGGCGCCGGCGGCAACGCCCTCGGCTTCATCATGGACCACGACAACCTGGACTTCCCCCAGGCCGTCGAGGAACTGGCCAAGCGTGCCGGCATGGAAATCCCCCGGGAAGAGAGCGGTCGCGCGCGCAGCCCCAGGCAGCCGACCGACTCGCCGCTCTACCCACTGCTGACCGCCGCCAGCGACTACTACCGCCAGGCCCTGAAGAGCCACCCGACGCGCAAGGCGGCGGTCGAGTACCTGAAAGGCCGCGGCCTGTCCGGCGAGATCGCCCGCGACTTCGGCCTCGGCTTCGCCCCACCCGGCTGGGATAACCTGTTCAAGCACCTGGGCGGCGACACCCTGCAGCAAAAGGCGATGATCGACGCCGGCCTGTTGATCGAGAACGCCGACACCGGCAAACGCTACGACCGCTTCCGCGACCGCGTGATGTTCCCCATCCGCGACAGCCGCGGCCGGGTCATCGCCTTCGGCGGCCGCGTGCTCGGCGACGACAAGCCCAAGTACCTGAACTCGCCGGAAACCCCGGTATTCCACAAGGGCCAGGAACTCTACGGCCTGTGGGAGGCGCGCAAGAACAATCGCGACCTCGACGAAATCATGGTGGTCGAAGGCTACATGGACGTGATCGCCCTGGCCCAGCAAGGCCTGCGCAATGCCGTCGCCACCCTGGGCACGGCAACCAGCGAGGAACACCTCAAGCGCCTGTTCCGCCTGGTGCCCAGCGTGCTGTTCTGCTTCGACGGCGATGCCGCCGGGCGCAAAGCCGCCTGGCGCGCCCTGGAGTCGACCCTGCCCAGCCTGCAGGACGGTCGCCGCGCGCGCTTCCTGTTCCTGCCCGAGGGCGAAGACCCGGACAGCCTGGTCCGCGCCGAAGGTACCGACGCCTTCCGCGCGCGCATCAACCAGCATGCCCAGCCGCTGGCCGACTACTTCTTCCAGCAACTGAGCGAAGAAGCCGACCCGCGCTCACTGGAAGGCAAGGCGCACCTGGTGACCCTGGCCACGCCGCTGCTGGACAAGATCCCCGGCAGCAACCTGCGCGCCCTGATGCGCCAGCGCCTCAGCGAGATCACCGGCCTCAGCGGCGAAATGCTTCAGCAGGTGCAACAGAGCCAGCCGCCCAGCCAACCGCAGATTGCCAGCCATGAGCCGCCCGCCGACTACGACCATTACTACGAAGTCCAGCCGGAACACATGGATGTCGCGGACTACGCCAATCACATCGAGCCGCCCGCAGAGGCCTACGAGCCCAGGCCCAAGCGCGACGGCAAGCCATGGAAGAAGGACGGCGAGTGGAAAAAGGGCGGCGACTGGCGCAAAGGCTCGCGGGACAACACACCCGCGCGCAAACCGGTAAATGTAGAGTCACCGACACTGACCGCCCTGCGCACACTGCTGCACCACCCCTCTCTCGCGTGCAAGGTCGAGGAAGTCAGCCACTTCGCCGCCGAGGACGACACCTACGCGCAACTGCTCGTCGCCCTGGTCGGGGCCCTGCAGAAAAATCCGAAACTGCGCTCCCTGCAACTCATCGCCCGCTGGCACGGCACCGAACAAGGCCGCCTGCTGCGCGCACTGGCGGAGAAGGAGTGGCTCATTTCGGCGGACAACCTTGAACAACAGTTTTTCGACACTATAACTAGCCTTGTAGCCCGCCAACATGAGCGCAGCCTGGAACAACTGCTGCGCAAAGCTCGTCAGAGTGAACTGAGCCCAGAGGAAAAAGAGCAGCTGAGAACGCTGCTCACTCGCAAAAAATAGCTGGATTTTCTAGCCTCATCTGGCATATGAGACCGAAATTCGGGTATAATCCTCGGCTTGTTTTTTGCCCGCCAAGACCTTCAGTGGATAGGGTGTTATGTCCGGAAAAGCGCAACAGCAATCTCGTTTGAAAGAGTTGATCGCCCGTGGTCGTGAGCAGGGTTACCTGACTTACGCGGAGGTCAACGACCACCTGCCGGAGGATATTTCAGATCCGGAACAGGTAGAAGACATCATCCGCATGATCAACGACATGGGGATCAACGTATTCGAGAGTGCTCCGGATGCGGATGCCCTGCTCCTGGCCGAAGCGGATACCGACGAAGCCGCAGCGGAAGAAGCCGCAGCAGCCCTCGCCGCCGTTGAGACCGATATCGGCCGCACCACCGATCCGGTGCGCATGTACATGCGCGAAATGGGTACCGTCGAACTGCTGACCCGCGAAGGCGAGATCGAAATCGCCAAACGCATCGAGGAAGGCATTCGCGAAGTGATGGGCGCCATCGCCCACTTTCCCGGCACCGTCGACAGCATCATCGCCGACTACCAGCGCATCGTCGCCGAGGGCGGTCGCCTGTCCGACGTGCTCAGCGGCTATATCGACCCGGACGACGGCAGCTTGCCGGCCGAAGAAGTTCCGGTCGAGATCAAGACCGCAGCCGCGCCAGCCGCCGACGCCAAGGACGATGACGACGAAGAAAGCGACGGCGACAGCGAGGAAGAAGAAGGCGAGAGCGGTCCGGACCCGGAAGAAGCCGCACGTCGCTTTGGCGCCGTCGCGGAGCAGTTGGAAAAGGCCCGCAAGGCGCTGAAGAAAAACGGCCGCGACAACAAGCAAGTCATCGCCGAACTGGCCGCACTGGCCGAATTGTTCATGCCGATCAAGCTGGTGCCGAAGCAGTTCGATGCCCTGGTCGAACGTGTACGCGGCGCCCTGGATCAGGTGCGCACCCAGGAACGCGCCATCATGCAGCTTTGCGTGCGTGATGCACGCATGCCTCGCGCCGACTTCCTACGCCTGTTCCCCGGCAACGAAGTCGACATGGACTGGGCCGCCGGCCTGGCCAAGGGCAAGGCCAAGTACGCCGAAGCCATCAGCAACCTGCTGCCCGATATCCAGCGCAACCAGCAGAAACTGGCCGACCTGCAGACCGAGACCAGCCTCACCGTCGCCGAGATCAAGGACATCAACCGGCGCATGTCGATCGGTGAAGCCAAGGCTCGTCGCGCCAAGAAGGAAATGGTCGAGGCCAACCTGCGCCTGGTGATTTCCATCGCCAAGAAGTACACCAACCGCGGCCTGCAATTCCTCGACCTGATCCAGGAAGGCAACATCGGCCTGATGAAGGCGGTGGACAAGTTCGAATACCGCCGCGGCTACAAGTTCTCGACCTATGCCACCTGGTGGATTCGCCAGGCGATCACCCGCTCGATCGCCGACCAGGCACGCACCATCCGCATCCCGGTGCACATGATCGAGACGATCAACAAGCTCAACCGCATCTCCCGCCAGATGCTCCAGGAAATGGGCCGCGAGCCGACTCCCGAAGAGCTGGGCGAGCGCATGGAAATGCCTGAGGACAAGATCCGCAAGGTATTGAAGATCGCCAAAGAGCCGATCTCCATGGAGACCCCGATCGGTGACGACGAAGATTCGCACCTGGGCGACTTCATCGAGGACTCCGCCATGCAATCGCCGATCGACGTGGCGACCGTGGAGAGCCTGAAGGAAGCCACCCGCGAAGTCCTCGCCGGCCTGACCGCCCGCGAAGCCAAGGTGCTGCGCATGCGCTTCGGTATCGACATGAACACCGACCACACCCTCGAGGAAGTGGGCAAGCAGTTCGATGTCACCCGCGAGCGTATCCGCCAGATCGAGGCCAAGGCCCTGCGCAAGCTACGTCACCCGACCCGCAGCGAGCACTTGCGCTCCTTCCTCGACGAGTGATGCAAAACCACAACCCCCGGCCCGCCCGGGGGTTTGTTCATATGCCATTGCACAATGATCGGAAGCAGGCTCCTGCGCATGAGTTGCGCTAACATGCCGTTACTCACTGCACTCCGGAATTGTGCTCATGCGGCGTTTGCTGGTCGTTCTCCTGTCCTGCCTGGCCACCCTGTCCCAGCCGTGCGCCGCGCTCGAACTGACACCCGAGGAACAAGCCTGGCTCGACGCTCATCCGGTCCTGAGGCTGGGGGTCGACACCTCCTGGCCCCCCTTCGAATTCAGGAACGCTGAAGGCCACCACAGCGGACTGGTTCCCGCCTACACCGAGCTGATCAGGAAGCGACTGAACATCAAGCTGGACCCCGTCGAGCCCGGCGCCTGGAGCGACCTGCTCGACCTCGCGCGCCAGGGCAAGGTCGATCTGCTGCCGGGCGCCATGGCCACATCGCAACGCCTGGGTTCACTCGACTTCACCCGCCCATTCCTCGACCTGCCCATCGTCATCATCTCCCGCCATGACGGCCCCCAGCCACACAACCTCGACGAGCTCTACGGCCGCAAGATCGCCGTGATCCAGGACTACGCCCCTCACGAACTGCTGCGCAGCCAGCACCCCGATCTCAATCTGCAACCGCAACCGACCCTCGATGCGGCGATGCAGTCGCTGGCCAGCGGCAAGGCCGACGTACTGATCAACGACCTCGCTTCCAGCGCCTGGAACATCCGTGAGCACCAACGCCAGGGGCTTTACGTCAGCGGCCAGACGCCCTACCGCTACCAACTGGCCATGGCCGCTCCCCACGGCGCCGGCCCGCTGATCGGCATCCTCGACAAACTATTCGCCGACCTCAGTGCCGAGGAACGCGAAAACCTGCAGGCGCCCTGGCTCAACACCCTGCTCGATGCCCGCCAGGACTGGCGCAACATCGTGCTCTACGTCCTCGGCACGCTGGCGGCGGTCATCCTGATTCTGTTCGCCGTCCTGCTCATCAACCGACGTCTCTCGCGGGAAATCCAGCAGCGTCAACGCCTGGAAGAACAGTTGCGCAGCAGCGAACAGCATTATCGAGGGCTGGTCGAAAGCCTCAACGCCATTGCCTGGGAAATGCGCCTGGAAGACTACTGCTTCACCTACGTCTCGCCCCATGCCGAACGTCTTCTCGGCTATCCGCTGGAAGAGTGGCTGCGACCAGGTTTCTGGCAACGTACCTTGCACCCGGACGACGCCGAGCGGACCTTCGTCCTCTGCCAGAAAGAGACCCAGGCAGGGCGCGACCATAGCTTCGACTACCGGATGCTGGCCGCCGATGGCCGAGTGGTCTGGCTACACGATATCGTCACCCTGACAGACCTGGGCCACGGCCCATTGCTGCGCGGCCTGATGATCGACATCAGCGAAACCCGGCGCACCCAGGAAAAGCTGGCCGCTTCGGAAGAGAAATTTGCCAAGGCCTTCAATGCCTCGCCGGATGGCCTGCTGATAACCCGCCAGGACACCGGCGAGCTACTGGCCGCCAACGAGGGCTTCACTCGCCTGACGGGTTTTTCGCTGGACGAAACCCTGGGCCGTACCACCCGAGAAATCGGCCTGTGGTTCAATCTACAGGACCGCGACAACCTGGTGCAGCAGATACGCCAGAACGGAGCCGTCTTCGACTTCAACACCTGGGTCAACATCAGAGGGCAACTGCGCTACTGCGAGCTATCGGCCCAGGCCATGGAAATCGACGGCCAACCCTGCATGCTCACCATCGCCCGTGACGTGACCGAGCGCCAGCAGACCCAGGAACGCCTGCGCCTGGCAGCCACCGTGTTCGAAAACACAGCCGAAGGCGTCATGGTCACCGACCCGCAACAACGCATCACCGCCGTCAACCGTGCGTTCACCCGCATTACCGGCTACAGCGAAGAAGACATCCTCGGCGAGTCTCCGCGCATGCTCGCATCGGACCGGCATGATCATTTGTTCTACACCCGCCTGCTCGACGAACTGCAGGACACCGGGCACTGGCAAGGGGAAATCTGGAACCGGCGTAAAAATGGTGAAAGCTACCCGCAATGGCTGACCATCAGCGCGGTGCACAACCAGGGCAACCTGACCCATTTCGTCTCTGTATTCGCCGATATCAGCTCGCTGAAAGCAGCCGAATCACAACTCGACCACCAGGCCCATCACGATCCACTGACAGGCTTGCCAAATCGTCCACTGTTCGAGAAAAGACTCAACGAGTCCCTCGAAAACAAACAGTCCGGCGCCGTACTGTTCCTCGACCTGGACCGCTTCAAGCACATCAACGACAGCCTCGGCCATCCAGTCGGCGATTGCCTGCTACAAGGCATTGCCCAGCGCCTGCTCCAGCAACTGGGCGCGAACGACACCGTTGCCCGGCAAGGCGGCGACGAATTCATCGTCCTGCTCCCCGAGATTTCATCGGCACAAGAGGCGGAAGGCATCGCACAGAGACTCCTGGCCTGCTTCGAAGCCCCCTTCCAGGCGAACGTCCATGAATTCTTCATCAGTGCCAGCATCGGCATCTGCCTCTACCCCACGGATGGCGACGATGTCGCAACCCTGGTGAAAAACGCCGATGCGGCGATGTACCGTTCCAAAGCCAAAGGCCGCAACCGCGCCGAGTTCTACACCCGCGACCTGACCCTCCAGGCCACCGAGCGCATGACACTCGAGCACGAACTGCGCCGCGCCGTGGAACGCCAGGAACTGAGCCTGCACTACCAACCCAAACGCTGCCTGGCGAGCGGCGAACTCATCGGTGCCGAAGCCTTGCTGCGCTGGACCCACCCGCAACTTGGCCAGGTACCGCCAGATCGCTTCATCACCCTTGCCGAAGACAGCGGCCTGATCGTCCCCATAGGCGACTGGGTGCTGCAGGAAGCCTGCCGGCAATTGCAGGAATGGCAGGCTATCCATGGCGCTTTCGGCGTCATCTCGGTAAACCTCTCCGGCAAGCAACTGAGCCACCCGCAACTGGCCAACCGAATCGACGAGTTGCTCACCCACTACGGCCTGCGCGCCGAGCACCTGCAACTCGAAATTACCGAAAGCTTCATCATGAACCAGGCCGAAGAAGCCCTGGACATCCTCCACAGCCTCAAAGCCCTTGGCGTGCAACTGGCCATCGACGACTTCGGCACCGGCTACTCCTCGCTCAGCTACCTCAAGCGCATGCCGCTGGACATCCTCAAGATCGACAAATCCTTCATCGCCGGCCTACCCGACGCCAGCGACGATGCCGCGATCACCCGCTCCATCATCGCCCTCGCCCGCAGCCTGCAACTGACCGTCATCGCCGAAGGCGTGGAAACAGAAGCCCAGCAAGACTTCCTCACCCGCGAAGGCTGCCAGCAGATCCAGGGCTACCTGATCAGCAAACCGCTCTGCGCCAAGGACTTCGCCGATGAAATTCTTTCGCAATTGCGGATTGGCAGCGAAGAAAAGGCATCGCTATAATCGCCGCCTCCTACTGAGGGCCTATAGCTCAGTTGGTTAGAGCAGAGGACTCATAATCCTTTGGTCCACGGTTCGAGTCCGTGTGGGCCCACCACCTTGAAAGCCGCGTACTGCGCGGCTTTCGTCATTCAGGGGAGAGCTTTTTCCCGACCCCAAGGCGGCACTGTCCACAACGTGTCCACGCCACGTATTCACTGACAAGTGAAAGCCGCGCCTGAACGGGCTGCCCCTGGCTTCTGGCGAAGCCCAGCCGTGCGCTACAGCTTCATGTTCAGCGACACATAGGCCGAGCGGCCCGGTGCCGGGGAGAACATGGCCTGGTCGTTGCCACCCCAGAAGAAGTTGTCGTACCAAACGTATTCGTACTCGCGGTCGGTCAGGTTCTTCATTTGCAGGTCGATGCTGGTGGAACTGGAGACCTGGTAGCGCACATTGGCGTCGAGCACGGCGAAACCGCCGTATTTGCCCTGGGTGTTTTCCGAGTCGATGTAGTAGTCGCCCTGGGCGCGGGCCTGGACGCCGAAGCGCCAGTCATCGTTGAGTTGATAGTCCATGCCCAGGTTGCTGATGTAGCGCGGGGTGGAGAAGACTTCCTTGCCGGCCAGGGATTCGCCGCTGGCGGTGAAGGCCTTGACCACCTTGGCTTCCTGGATCGCATGGGACGCCCAGACTGTCCACTGATCGTTCAGGCGTGCGCTGATCTGCATGTCCACGCCGCGCCGGCGGGTTTCGCCAAGGCCGACGGTGGTCTCAGTGGCCGGCATGTTGGCCACTTCATCGGTGGCATCCTGCTGCCACACGGCAACACGCGCCTCGGTGCCGTCGAACGGGCGGAATTTCACCCCCACTTCCTTGCCGGTGTTGATCGATGGATCGTACTTGCCTTGGCCGGCAGTCATGTAGGCCGGCCCGGTGCTGCCGGTGAGAATCTGGAAGGTGCGCCCCCAGTTGGCGTAGAGGTCGACTTCCTCGGTAAGGCTGTAGACCACGCTCAGTTTCGGTTGGCGAATCCAGCCGTAATCCTGCAACGAGGCTTTCTCGCCGCTGAGCAGCGTGGTGTTGCCATCGAATTTGTCGACGCGCATGGCCGGGATGATCTTCAGTGACTCGGTCGGCTGAATGATCGCCTGCACGTAGCCACCCAGGTTACGCAGGCTGTAGTGATCGTCGTTCTGGATGCGCGTGGGAGCGACGTCGAAGTCGGTCGGCACGCCATAGGGATAGCGTTGCCGACGGTAGGCGTTGTCCTGCTCTTCGAAGTTGATGCCGCCGTCGAGGGTGATCAGGTCGTTGACACGCCAGGTCAGGTTGCTCAACACACCGGTCTGTTGCTCGTCCCACAGGCGGCGCTGGCGAGGCGCATCGCCCGTGGGGTAGCTGGTGAAGGTGATGGTGCGGTCGTCTTCATAGCTGTTGTAGTAGAGCTTGTTGCTCAGGTTCAGGTCGTCGTTGAGCTGCCAGTCCATGTGCAGGCTCAGGTGTTTCATGTCACGGTCGTCGCTGTCGTTGGCGTTCTTCTCCGGCGACTGGGTGCGGCTGGCGTGCATCTCCTCGCGGGTGAGGAAGCCCCCCTCCTCGGCCTGGTGATGGTACAGGCGCGCGATGAGACCGATGCGGAAGGTCTGTGCGTCGTCGCTGAGGAACCACTTGCCACCCAGCGAATATTTGTTGGAGTTGCCGTTGTCACGGAAGCCTTCCGCATCCTGTTTGGCCAATAGGTAGTTCTGGGCGAAGTTGCCTTCCTCGTGGCCGATCGCCAGTTGCACCTCGCGGGTGTCGAAGCTGCCGTAGGTCAGGCGGCTGTCGATGTAGTTGCCGCCCTGGCGGGTCACGTAGTTGATGTTGCCGCCGATGTTGTGCAGGCCATAGCGCGGATCGTTGGTGCCACGAACCACTTCGATGAAGTCGATGTCGAGCGGGAAGACCATGTCGATGAATCGCTGGTTGCCGCTGTTGACGTTGCTCGGGATGCCGTCGATCAACACCTTGATGCCGTTGATGTAGCCCTCGCCATTGAAGGCCCTGAAGGTGGCCTTGCCGGACTCGGCACCCTGGCCGGTTTCGGTGAGCTGGATGCCGGGCATCTGGCCAAGCAGTTGCCAACTGTTCATCACGTTCTTGTCCTCGACCTGATCGCCGCCCATTACGTCGACGGAGGTCAGCACGTTCTCGGTGCGCAGGGCGACGCCTGCCTGGTTCGACACGCGAACCTCGCCCAGGGTCAGGGTCGAGTTACCGGATTGCGCGGCATAAAGATCGGGGGCACCCAGCACTGCCAGCACGGCGAAAGAGGCCGAGGCGGTTTTCATATGAAGCTCCTGAACCACGGCTCGCGATGGCGGGCTGTAGTGTTTATCCGTGAGAAGAAAGTAGAAGTCGACGCGGCCCCAATCGACAGCGCTGTCGATTGGGCCCATACGAGCGAAGCACATTCTAAATTCGTTATAACGTAACACCACATAATAAAATGTAACTCTATTTCATTTTCCTCATGAGGCCACGGCGCAACGCCTCGCTCAGCCTCCAGCCTGGCATCCCTGATAGTTTTCGCCCGAAACGTAATATCAAGCGAAATACCCGCCGCGTATGCTCCATCCTTGGTGTGAAGCAAAGCCCTGATGAGGAGCATCGATGAAAGGCTACTGGATCATCCTGGGTAGCGAGGTAAGAGACCCGCAAGCTCAGCAGGAGTATGGCCGGCTGTGGAAGCCGATCGCGGAGAAATACGCTGCCACCCTCAAGGTTCTGGATGCCGGGGCCCTGCAAGAATCGAATCAGAGCAGCCGCGTCCTGGCCGTCGAGTTCGCATCTTATGCCGATGCCAAGGCCTGCTACGACGACCCGGCCTATGCGCAAGCGAGGGCATTCGCCCTGCGGGCGGCGAGTCGTGAGCTGATCATCATCGAGGCCGATCTGGCCTGACCGGCTGGCGCGTTTCAGGGCGACTGTCACAGCGCAATCGTACTGTCGCGGGGTCCACCTGCATGTGGAATTGCGCGATCAGTTCCTGGGCCGCCGAACGCCAGGGCCTGGCGATGGCACGTGCCAGGCAACATACGCCCTCCTTTCGATCAGCACTGGTCGAAAGGAGGGCTGGCAACACCGCCTATCGCTCACCTGGCGGTTTTAGCCGAACGCCTTGCCCAGGTCGATCACCAAGGCGCGGTAGCCGACGTTGCCCGGCTGCTGGCTGGTCACCCGGTATTCGGCGAGGACCTCCTGGGTGCCGTATCTAACTTCGCTGAGCACCGGACGGGTCAGGCGTTCGCGGGTCAGGTACTCGATGGAAGCCGAGTAGATCAGTTGAGTGTCGCTGTCGGCGCGGTATTCGACCACCGAGGTGATCGGGCTGTACCAGGCGTCGCCACGTTCCTTGCCGAATTCCCAGAGCTGCTGCACGGTGCCCTCGGTTTCGTCGATGCGGTACTCCACGGCGCGGCTGTAGTTCCCCTCCAGACGAGTCGGAGCGAAGCGACGGCCCCAGCCATTGTCGAACACGGTGAGCGTGCCTTTGCCGCTGAGCCAGGCGGTGTGCTGGGTCCAGGACCAGTCGAAGTCGTCCGGGTAGCTGCCGTCTTCACGCTGCGGCAGAACATTGCCAGCAGCATCGACCGGTCGCAGCACCTTCTCGCGCAACGCTGGCGACCAGCCCTTGGGGTCGGCCAGCAGCCATTTCACCTGCTTGTCGCGACCGATCTTGGCGATGCCCTGGTGACGGGCGGAGATGATGATGCTGTCGTCGTTCGGGTCATAGGCAATCGAATTGACGTGCGCCCAGTTGCGGCCGATGCCGACGCCAGGGGTATCGCCGAAGGGCAGCGCGTCGCCTTCGCTACGTTCGTTCTGCGCCAGTTCGTCGCTCTTCTCCACGCCCTCGGGCAGGAATACTGCCGCCTTACCCAGGGTGTGCAGCAGGTCGGCGCGGTAGGGATCGAGAATGCGCCCCAGGTCCCAGAAGTCGACCACCTCGCCGGACTCGTTGACCTCGATGATCTGGTCGCGCACCGAGCGCACTTGCTGACCATCGTCGCGGCGGTAATCGCTGCTGCCTACGCGCAGCACATAGGTGCCCTTGCCGGTCTCGCGAATCTCGTGGGAGAAGTCGGCGAACTTGCCAGGCAGACGCCGTTCCCACACCGGCCGCCCCAGCAGGTCGTGCTTGAAGTAACGCTGACCCTGGCCCCAGATCAGCTTGCCGTCGGCGGTCTGCTGGAAGCCCATGCTCGCGCCCAGGCCATCGATGCGCGTGGAGTCGTGCAGGCGCTCGATATCCAGGTACCAGCGCACTTCGCCGTTACTATCGGCGATCCAGTTGATGCCCACCGAATCCCACTCGGCGGCACCGCCCTGGGCGTTCCAGCGGAGCTGGCGGTTGGTGCCAGCCACGTCGGTCAGCAGGTGGTTGAACAGGTACAGGCGCTTTTTCAGGCTCGGGTCGACCTTCAACGGCTCGACCTTCGGCAACGCGCCATCCTGGCTGGCGATGCTCGGCAGGCGCACCGCAGGCGCGTAAATGGTGTAGCGCTCGCGCACCCGTTCACCCTTGAGGGTGTAGGCCACTTCGACCTCGTTGCGGTGGTCCGGATAGAGGCCGAAAACCGGGATACCGCCATGGGTCCACAGCACCGAGTCGCTGACCGGGTAATCGATATCGATGCCGCGTTCGCCCCGCCCCAATACACGCACGCGCGCGTTGTTGAGGGTCTGGCCACCATCGCGGATCAATGCAGTCAGCGGGGCGATGCCATACGGGTTGATGACGATGGCGCCGAGGCGGCTGACCGTGGTGTCGGGGATACCGGCAGTAATGCAGGCGCCTTCGGGCAGTTCTTCGGTCGGCGAATGGGTAGCTTGATTGCTCATTGGAACTCCAATGCGAGGGGGCGAAGCAGCAACTTCGCCCGGAAAGGATTAGTGAGGTACGCGGAAGTCGCTGACGGCGGGCGGCACCACGGCCTGCTCGCTGCGCGGCGTGCCGGCGGGCACCCAGTCGTAGGGCACGGGTGTGGCGCGGTACAGCGAGTTGTTGGCGGGGCGTTGCTCGGTGGCCTTGGAGAAGTACGGACTGACGTATTCCCAGACCACTTCGCCCTTGTTGGTCACCTGGAACACTCGGCCGCTCTGGCCTTCGGTGATCAAGGTGTTGCCGTTAGGCAGGCGTCGCGCATTGCTGGTGAAGGCGCTGAAGAACGCGTTGCCCGGGCGGTATTCCCAAACGATCTGCTTGCTGCTCGGCTCGATCTCCAGCACCCGCGAAGCACCGGTGGATATCTGATAGGCCACAGCCGGATAACCCGAACCGCCCTGGTTATCGAACAGCAGGATATTGCCGGCACCAGGCAAACCTTGCGGGATGATCTTGGCGTCGTGCTGACCGCTCAACTGGTCCACCGGGCGCGGCAGCTTGTCCTTGTCAGTGAACGGGTTGAGCAGCTCTGAATTGGCGTAGTTCGGCCCGAGGTTCCACACCACCTTGCCGGTCTTCTTGTCGATGATGGCGACGAAGTTGGCCTGGCGTGAGTCGACGATGATGTTGTCCGGAGCGAAGCGCTTGTCGCCCTGCTCGAACCACTTGTTCGGCCCCAACGTGCGCGCATTGTTGAAGTGCAGGTAGTCGGCCAGCTTGGTGTTGCGCACCAGCGTCAGTTGCTCGGCGCTAAAGCCGAACTCGTCCAGGTGATCGGACGCCAGCCAGCTCCACACCACCTTGCCCTTGGCATCGACTTCATAGATCACATCGTCGATCAGCTCATCGAGTTTGAAGCCGCGCACCTTGTGCAGCGTGTTGGCCAGCACTAGCGTGTTGCCATTGGCCAAACGCTCCTGCTCGTGGTGCTGATGGGCATGACCGCCGGCCTTGTCGCCGGCCCAGCTCCAGACCTGCTTGCCGTCCCAATCCAGCTCGGCGATCGAGTGGTTGTTCACGCCATTGCCGAACGAGCGCTGGTTGCCGTCCTTGCGCTCCTCGAGCTGCAACAGAACGTGGCCTTTGCGACCACCATTCACCGCCGGGTCGATGACCTCGGTAGGGAAGCCTTTGTACGGCCAACTGCGCACCACGTTGCCATTCATGTCGATCAGGTAGCTGGTGCGATCCGCGCCGCTGAACACGGTGTATTGCCCCCAGGCCTTGGCCGGGTCGTACAGGGTGACGCCGGTGGGGTAAACGGTCGGCGCAGCGAGGGCGTTACCGCAGACCAGCAGGGCCGCGGCGAGCTTGAGCATTTTCATGATGAGGTTCCTTTGCGGATCAGAAGTCGTAACGGACGTTGAGACTCAGGGTGCGCGGCGCACCGACGACCAGGGCGTTGCTCGATGCCAGCCAGTATTCCTCGTCGAACAGGTTGTCCAGTTCGGCGCGGTAGGTGACCTGGCCCTGGCCGAGCGGCACGCGATAACTGGCGCCGACGCTGACCACTTCATAGGCCGGCACTTCGCGGGAGTTGAGGGCGTTGATGTACTGCTTGCCACTGTGATTGAGCGAGCCATGCACGCGCAGGTTGGGGATCGACTCGAAGCTCTTTTCCAGCCCCAGGTTGCCCTGCACACGGGCGACGGCTTCGACCTTGTTGCCCTTGATCGCCTCGGCCGCTTCCAGGTACTTGGCGCGCAATAACGTGCCGCCGGCCGATACGGTCAGGGTCGGTAATACACGGTACTGACCATTGATCTCGATGCCGTCGTAACGCACGGTGCCGTCGGAGATGTATACGTTGCTCGCATTCGCGTAACCGGCGCCGCGGTCGATGCGGAACAGCGCCGCGGACAGCGCCCAGTCTTCACGGTTGCTCTTGAAACCGAGCTCGTATTGCTTGCTCTCGATAGGCGCGATCGACTCGCCGGAGTTGGCGTAAGTCGTACCCACCGAACCGCCGTCTTCCAGCGCCTCGACATAGCTCGCGTAGAAGGTCGTGTCCGCTCGCGGCGAATACAGCAGCGCCACGGTCGGCGTGGTCGGCTGTTCCTCGTAGACACTGCGCCGGCGCCCGGAGACGTAGTAGTTTTCGTTGCGGTAATCGAACTTGCGCAACCCCAGCAGCAGCGACCAATGATCACCGAAGCCCAGGGTGTCGCTGAAGAACACCGAGTTCTCGCGGGTGGTGGATATCTCGAAGAATTTGCGCGGTGAATAGCCGTTGTAGGCCAGATCCAGCGAGGAGCCGTTGAGGTTTCCGGTCGGCAGCGTGCCGTTGGGATAGACGTGGTTCTGGCCGCCAGTGCTGGTGTCCGGATTGAGCGACGGGTCACCCTGGTTGAGGTCGCGGGTATGCCACTGCAGGCCGAGGCCGGTCACCACCTGGTGGCGAATCCAGCCGGTCTGGAATTCACCGTCCAGGCGCAATTGGGTGGAGTCGTACTGCAGCGTCGGCTGGTAGAACTGGCGTAGCGCCAGGTCGTAGTCGCCCGCAGCGTTGCGCAGGTGCAGGGTCTCGTCGCGCGAGTTGATGCGCTTGTAGGTGTGCGAATAGCTGGCGTCCAGGGTCCAGGTATCGTTCAACGACCATTCCAGCCCCGTGCTGGCGGCCCAGGCCCTGGAGTTGTAGTAAGACGAGTCGTAACCAGTCAGGTCCTTACGCCCGCTGATGGCGTCGGGCAGCTTGGTGCCGCTGTAGGCACGGGCGCCGGCATCGGCCACGCTGATCGCAGTGATGCCGCCTTCCAGGTTGCGCTCCTGGAACAACACATTGCCGCGCCAGGTCAGCGCCGGGTTGATGCGCGCATCCAGGTACAGCGACTCGACATGCCGTTCGACATGGGTGCCGTTGTATGACTCGCCCCGCTCCTGCACGGCGTTGAGGCGATAGCCGAACCGGTCTTCATCACCGAAACGCCCGCCGGCATCGACGTGCTGGCTGAAAATGCTGTCCTGGGTGTAACCGACGTCCACCGACAGGGTCGGCGTATCGGTGGGCTTCTTCGAAATGTAATTGACGATGCCGCCCGGCGAACCGATGCCATACAGGAAGCCCGTGGCACCCTTGAGTAGCTGCACGGTCTCGAAGGCCTCCAGCGGCAGCTCGACGCCATACATCTGGAACGGATGGCCGTCGATCTTGTAGCCATTGGTGAAGTCCAGGCGCAGGCCGCGCACGTTCAAGGAGAACGGCTGGATCGAGTAGGTATTGCCCTTGGCTTCGACGCCCGCCTCGCCCTCGAACAGCTTGCCGATGGTCTTGGCCTGGCGCTCCTCGATCTTCTCGCTGTTGACGCTGACGGTGGAGAACGGCGTCTGCAGATCGCTACGCGGCCCCAGCGCGCCACCCCGGACCGGGACTTTCTTGACGATGGCCTTTTCGCCGGTGACCAGAACCCGCCCCAGCACCGGCGTATCGCCCTGCTCGTTCTCGTATTCCTCTGCGTCCCCGTCCGTCTGGGCATATGCACTGGGCATGCTCAGTCCAGCCCACGCCGCCAACAGCGCCACATAAAGCGGGGTCAGTCGGGCAGCCGATTGCGGCCCGCAGCTCTCACCTTGTCGATACACGGAGTGCTCCTTTGAAAACGCGGCGAGCGCTGCCGAATAGCGGAGGCGAGTCGAGCGTGATTATTCGATATAGGTATGTATTTATGCTTAATTCGAACTTTTAGAAATAAGCAAGGACATTTATAAAAGCGCCATGCCCTTGCAGCAATTGCATTTCACCGAAACTTTCGATGTAGATCATGCATATCGACCTTCGCCAACTGCGCCACTTCGTCGCCCTTGCCGAGCAGCGCAGCTTCGTCGCCGCCGCCGCCGCGGTGAACCTGTCGCAGTCGGCCTTCAGCCGCAGCATCCAGGCGCTGGAGCACAATGCCGGCTTCCAGTTGGTCGACCGCGCCAGCAAGGACCTGCCGCCAACCAAACAGGGCCTGGTACTGCTCGAACATGCCCGCCGCCTGTTGCGCCAGGCCCAGGACCTGAACAGCGAGATCGGTCGCCTCAACGGCGCGGAAATCGGCACCCTGCGTTTCGGCTGCGGCCCGGCGCCGGCCGGGCAACTGGTGCCACGGGCGGTGGCGGCATTCATCGCCGACTACCCCAAGGCGCGGGTGCATTTCCAGGTGGATAACTGGCAGGACCTGAACCAGCGCCTGATCAACGAGGACATCGAGTTCTTCGTCGCCGACACCCGGCGTTTCGAGGCCGATCCGGATTACCGGATCATTCGCCTGCGCCCACAGCGCATGACCTTCTGCTGCCGCCCGGATCACCCACTGGCCGGACGGGAATCCCTCACCTGCAGCGACCTGTTCAGCTACCCGCTGGCCACCACCTTCCGCCCGCCGAACATCCGCAAGCTGCTCACCGAATACAGCGGGCGCCGCGACTTCATGCCCAGCGTGGAATGCGAGCACACCTATGCCTTGCTCAATGTGGTGATGCATTCCGATGCCATCGCCATCGGCAACGCCCTGAACCTGGAACCGTATTTCCTCAAGGGTGGGCTGAGCCGCCTGCAACCGCTGGATATGCCCGAACACCTGGAGGAACTGCACACCCGCTACGGGGTGGTCCATCGCCAGGGCCGCGCGTTGTCATCGCTGGCCAAGGCCATGATCGAGCGCATCGAACAGATCGACGAAGGCCTCGCCGATCACCTCGCCGGCCTTCCCGCAGAGCATGTGGGCGTATGAACGGGACTTGCACGCCATGCATATGAAATATGCCCGCAATGCGATTGCCGCATTGCCCGGCAGGCCAATGAAATGCAGCGAGCCCCCCTCTCGCGCAACAGGAAAGCATCCATGATTCGCCTGCCAACCTTTCTCATCGCTATTCTGCTGGCCTGCTCCAGCCTGTTCGCCCAGGCTGCCGAGCAACCGGCGACCCTGCGCATCGGCGCGCCCGACCAGAGTGCCGGAAGCAAGCCTTTCACCGCCGGCCCGTTGGGTATCGCCCACGTGCGCCAGCAGTTGGAAGAGGCTTTCGCCGCCGACGGCGTGAAGGTCGAGTGGCACTTCTTCAAGGGGGCCGGTCCGGCGGTGAACGAGGCCTTCGCCAACGGCCAGCTGGACTTCGCCGCCCTCGGCGACCTGGCCGCCATCATCGGCCGCGCCAATGGTCTCGACACCCGCCTGATCCTCGGCGGGCGCGGCTCGAACATGTACCTCGCCAGCACGCCGGAAGCAGCCATCACTTCACTGCAAGACCTGCGCGGCAAGCGCATCTCGGTCTATCGCGGCACGGCGGACCAGCTATCGTTCGCCCGCGCCCTCGATCAGGCCGGCTTGAAGGAGCGCGACCTGAGTATCGTCAGCCTCGACTGGAGCGCGGCCCGTGCGGCCCTGGCGGCACGCCAGATCGATGCCACCTGGTCGGGCATGGGCATCCTCGCGTTGCGCAAGCAGGGCATCGCGTTCCCGGTCGATACCAAACAACTGCCGCTGACGGCCACCACCCAGACCGGCCTGGTGGCCAGCGCCACGTTCCTCCAGCGTTATCCCGAAGCGACGCAGAAGCTGGTGGATGTGCTGGTAAAAAATGCGGCCTGGGCGTCGAGCCCGGCGAATTTCGACGAATACATCGACGTACTCGCGACACAGAGCGCGATTCCCGCCGAGATTTTCCGGGCTGAATACCAGGGCACCGACCTGCTGTTTCGCCATTCGCCGCGCCTGGATGAGTTCCTGCGCGCCAGCTACCAGGACAGCATCCAGCGCGCCGCCGAACTGCGCTTGATCCGCCGCCCTTTCAAGGTCGATGACTGGTTCGAGAGCCGTTTCGTCGATGCCGCCTTGCAGCAACAGAATCTGACCGATTTCTGGCCTGTCTATGACGCCAGCGGCAAGGCGCGATGAATGCGCCGCCAGCATGGGGAATATTCCCCAAATGCATTGGCCGCGAAGGAACGAGGCCTTTTAAATAGACCTTTCTTATTCCTCAAACGACTTAAAAAACTAAACAACTAATAGATTCAGGAGCCATTTCAGTTTGAATGGCTGTTAAGAGGTCAAAGCGGACGTAGGGTGGACAACGCTCTTTTTGTCCACCATTGGCCATGCAGAGCGGTGGACAAGCTTCGCGTTAACTGCGCGTCCCGGTCCACCCTACGTGCTGCATAGAGGCAGGAGCGGACATTCATGTGATGACCGTTCTTACGCGGTGTATTTCACCGTCATTCCCGCGAAGGCGGGAATCCAGAAGCGCTTTTTTGGGTTCCCGCCTTCGCGGGAATGACGAGGATATAAACCGATCATCGGACGAACGTCCGCTCCTGCCTCAACGCTACCGCCCCGAAATGCTGAGAGCGCAACGAAACAGCCCCCTGATCATTTCAATTAAAAACCCCAACCGAGCGTGCCGATGTCCCACACAGCCACTTCCAAAAGCTTCGCCGCTACGGCATCGCCGTACCATCACGCCAGGCACCTGCTGCCCTGGTTGCTGCCGGCCGCGCTGTTCGTGTTGTGGAGCCTGGCCAGTCGTTTCGACTGGATGAGCGAGCAAGTGCTGCCCTCGCCCGCGCTGGTCTGGCAAAGCCTGCTGGAATTCGGCGCCGGCGAGCTGTGGCAGCACCTGGGCATCAGCTTGCAACGCCTGGCCCTCGGCCTGCTGGGTGGGGTGGCGATCGGTACTCTGCTAGGGGCGATCCTCGGTGGCAGCGCCCGCGCCGAACGCCTGATCTACCCGACCTTCGCCAGCCTGGCGCAGATCCCGACCCTGGCCTGGATTCCGCTGTTCATGCTGTTCTTCGGTATCGGCGAAGCACTCAAGCTGGTGGTGTTGATCAAGGCCGTGGTGGTGCCGATTACCCTGCACACCCTGGTCGGCGTGCGCGATGCCCAGCCCCGCCTGCGCGAGGCTGCCCAAGTGCTGCGCCTGCCTGCGCACCTGCACCTGTGGCGCCTGACCATCCCGGCCGCGCTGCCGTCCTTCATGGCCGGCCTGCGCATCGCCTTGAGCACGGCCTGGTCGTCGCTGCTGGCGGTCGAACTGCTCGCCTCCAGCGAAGGCATCGGCTACCTGATGGTCTGGGGTCGCCAACTGTTCATGCTGGATATCGTGTTCGTCTGCATCCTGGTCATTGGCGTGATCGGCGTGACCATGGACAAGGGCATCGCCTGGCTCGACCGCCGCCTGCTCTATTGGCCGCACCCGGCGACCGCGGAGTTCCGCCGCACACGCGCTCATGGTTGGCACCGCGTCGAGCCGTGGCTGCTGCCCATCGCACTGCTTGCGTTGTGGCAGCTTGCCGGCACGCTGCAGTGGGTCGATGCGAACATCCTCGCGACACCAGCGGCAGTCTGGGAGGCCCTGCGCGGCGGCCTGCTCGACGGCAGCCTGATCGACGCCATGGCACGCAGCCTTGGCCGCGCGCTTGGCGGCCTGCTGGTCGGCGGCGGGCTGGGCCTGCTGGTTGGCCTCTTGCTGGGGCTGTGGCGGCGTGGCGAGCCGCTGTTCGGCCCGACGCTCGGCGTGCTGCGCCATGTGGCGATCTTCGCCTGGGTGCCGCTGATCACCGCCTGGTTCGGCCTGGGTGAGCCAGCCAAGATCGTCTTCGTCGCCCTGGCGACGTTCTTCCCGCTGTTCATCGCCACCCAGCGCGGCGTGGCCAACCTGTCGCCACAGCTCGATGAAGCCGCGCGCGTGCTGCGCCTGAACAAACGACTGCGCCTCACCCGCCTGGTCCTGCCCGGTGCGGCGCCAGCGATCTTCGCCGGCCTGCGCCTGTCGCTGATCTACGCCTGGCTGGGCACCATCGGCGCGGAATACTTCATGCCCTCCAATGGCGGTATCGGCAGCCTGATGATTTCCGCCCAACAACTGTTCCGCATGGACCTGATCATGGCCGCCATGCTGCTGATCGGCCTCACCGGCGCCCTGATCAACACGCTCGGCCAACTCATCGAAGCACGCGCCACCCGCTGGAGAACCGCATGAACGCTCAAGCCCCGATCCTCCCTACCGTGCGCTTCGACAAGGTCGGCAAACGTTTCCCCGTGCAGGACGGCGAGTTGCTGGCGATCAGTGAATTCAGTCTCGACGTGAAGGAAGGCGAATCCATCGCCATCCTCGGCTCCAGCGGCTGCGGCAAGTCCACCCTGCTGCGCTTGCTGATCGGCCTCGACGAGCACTTCGACGGCCAGATCCTGATCGACGGCCAGCCGCTGCGCGGCATCGGCAGCGAGCGCGGCATCGTGTTCCAGGAACACCGCCTGTTCCCCTGGCTGAGTGTCGAGCAGAACATCGACCTGGGCCTGGTCAACGAGCAATTGAGCGCCGAAGAGCGCAAACGCCGGGTCGCGGACTTCATCCAACTGGTCGGCCTCGACGGCTTCCAGCATGCCTACCCACACCAACTCTCCGGTGGCATGGCACAGCGCGTGGCCATCGCCCGTGGCCTGGTGGCGAGCCCGCGCATCCTGCTACTCGACGAACCCTTCGGCGCCCTCGATGCCTTGACCCGCCAGCAGATGCAGGAAGAGCTGCTGGCCATCCGCAAACGTGCCGGTATCACCAGCCTGCTGGTCACCCACGATGTCGAAGAAGCGATCTTCGTCGCCGACCGCGTGGTGGTCATGGCGCCACGTCCGGGGCGGATCAAGCGGGTGGTCGAGATCGACCTGCCGCACCCACGCGACCGTGCCGGCTTCGCCTTCCACCGCCTGCGCCAGGAACTGCTGTTCGAGTTGACCGGCGACGGCGACTACCAGGCGCCACCGCCGCGCATCGCCGACCTGCCGCTTACGGCGTTGGCGTATTGAAGCGGGCCTTGGCGCTCGGCTCATCAGCCGCATTGCGGGCACTCTGGTCTTCTCGGGGAGAGCGGCCAAAAAAAGCTTTATAGGCGCGACTGAATGCCGCCTCGGATTCATAGCCAACCGCAAAACCCACGTCGCCGACACGGCTGGTGTGGGTGGCCAGCATGGTTTTGGCCAACGTCAGCCGCCATTCGTTCTGATAGCGCAGGGGCGAACGCCCCACCAGTGCGCTGAACCGCTCACAGAAACTGGAGCGCGACATGCCCGCCAGCTTCGCCAGCGCATCGATGCGCCACTGCTGCCTGGGCTGCTCATGAATGGCCCTGAGCACGCGAGCGATGCGGGCGTCGGACAAACCACCCAGCCAGCCGGACGCGGCACCTTGCTGAACCCAGGTGCGCAGCACGCGGATGACCGTAAGGTCGATCAGCCGGGAAACCATCAGCGCACCGCCCGGCTGCACGTCATTGGCTTCCAGCAGCATGAAATGCAGCAGGCCTTCGGACCACGGCGCCGCTTCGGTCCGTTTGATATGAATCAGCCAGGGCAGGGCGAACAACATGGCCCGAAAGCTTCCGGCATCGAACCAGAAGCGGCAGACGGCGAGCGTTGTCGGGCCGTCGCAGGCGGTGAGCTTCAGCTTCTCCAGGGTGTGGGGCAGCAGGAAGATATCGCCGGGCTCCAGCAGCACGGCGGGCTCGTCGTCGCGCTGAATCTGCAAGCGTCCTGTTTGTAGCAGGCACACGTGGGCGCTGTTGCGGTCCAGCTCCAGGCGATCGCCCTGTTCGAGCGTGGCGGAATAAACGCGGTCACCGGTCAGGCGCATTTGCGCGAGCACCTGGGACAGCAGGTCCCCCGTGGCGAATCCCTCCAGTTGCATTTCCGGAAGAATGATCAAGTGTTCCGGTGAATCGATCATGTCGGGCTGGCCGCGCTTTGACTAACGTAAGACCGCAAGCATAGCCCACCGCTGCGTTTGGCCAGAAGCTATCCGGCGCCGATGTGGTGGAGGCGAACCATGCCGATCATCCAACCAGAAGGAAGTGCTCAATGTTCGGAATCTCTGCCCTTGGCTGGTTACATACGCTGGGTAGCCTGCCCGCCATTCCGCTGGCCGCTTATATGTTCGTTCGCCACGGCCGTATCGTTCCCCGCTCCACGCCCGGCCTGGCCTATCTGGTATTCATGCTGGTGGGAGCCAGCTCGGTGTTTCTGATTGCCAAGCAGACGGTCAGCAATGCCATCGCCGTGCTAACCCTGGTACTGCTGCTGGTCGGCTATGGCGTCGGGCGCATCCGTGCGTTTGGGCGGGCCGGGGTGTACCTGGAAACCATTCTGCTCAGTGTGACGGCGTTCCTTCTGATGCTGCCCACGGTCTCTGAAGTTCTGCGCCGGGTGCCGGATGGCCACCCCATCGCTACGGACCTGCATTCACCGGTGTTGATCGGCGCCCAGGCCAGCCTGTTGCTTGCCCTTGTCGTTGGCGTGGCGGCGCAGGTGATCTACTTGCGCAGGCAAGCGGCGCCGTCGCGCGCCGACTACCGTTGATAGGATTGGGCAAGACTCACATCCGATCCGGCATAGTGCCCCAACGTCCTTCGCCCTAGCATGGCCGCACCCTACCCGTTCAGGAGCGCATGCCATGAGTGCGAGCAAAACCCTCTTCATCACCGGTGTCAGCAGCGGCTTTGGCCAGGCCCTGGCCAAGGAGGCGCTCGCCCAGGGCCATCGGGTGATCGGCAGCGTACGCAGCGAATCCGCTCGGGCAACCTTCGAGGCGCTGTCGCCGGAGCGGGCCCATGCGGTGCTGCTGGACGTGACCCATTTCGATGCCATCGATGCAGTGGTCGCCACAGTCGAGGCCCAGTATGGCCCGGTGGATGTGCTGGTCAATAACGCCGGCTATGGCCACGAGGGCGTGTTCGAGGAGTCGTCGCTGGCAGAAATGCGCCAGCAGTTCGATGTGAACCTGTTCGGCGCGGTGGCGGTGACCAAGGCCTTTGTCCCGTATTTTCGCCAGCGGCGGGCCGGGCATATCCTCAATATCACATCCATGGGCGGCCATATCACCATGCCGGGCATCGCCTATTACTGCGCCAGCAAATTTGCCCTGGAAGGTATCTCCGACACCCTGAGCAAGGAGCTGGCGCCCTTCGCCATCTTTGTCACCGCCGTGGCGCCAGGCTCGTTCCGTACGGACTGGGCGGGCCGCTCGATGCAGCGCACACCGCGTCGTATCAGTGACTATGACGCGAGCTTCAACCCGGTGCGCAAAGCCCGCGAGGAGAAAAATGGCCATCAGTTGGGCGACCCGCAGAAAGCCGCGCGCGCCATGCTGGCGATTATCGCCAGCCCGAACCCGCCTGCTCACCTGCTGCTAGGCAGCGATGCCCTGGCCCTGGTGCGTGACAAGCTGCAGCGTACGCTAGAGAGTATTGAGCAATGGGAGACGCTAAGCCGTTCTACCGATGGCTGAGCCTTGATGGAGAGAGCATGACCAAGCCCAGGGACCCGTGCACCGCGCGCATGGTGCAGTTGATGAGCCAGCTTGCACCCCAGGAGGGGTACAACCTGACGCCCCTGGATGATGTGCGTTTCTTGCGCGCCAACCGACCGCTGACGCGCACGCCGGTGCTCTATGAGCCCGGCATCGTCATCCTCTGCCAGGGCCAGAAACGTGGCTACCTGGGGGATGCTGTCTACGTCTACGACGCCCAGCATTATCTGGTGGTGTCGGTGCCGGTGCCCTTCACCATGGAGACCGACGCCAGCGAGACGGAGCCGATGCTGGCGGTGTATCTGCGCCTGGACTTCGCCCTGGCGGGTGAGTTGATCCAGCAGGTGGATGCAGTGCGCGGCGTCAGTACGGCGCAGCCGATGGGCATGTACGCCTCGCCGATGGACGCGGCGCTGCGCCAGTCGACCCTGCGTTTTCTACAGGTGATGACCGACAGCAGCGACGCGCGAATCCTCGGCCCGGCCATGCTGCGAGAACTCTACTACCGCATCCTCACTGGCGAACAAGGCGGCACCCTGCGCGCGGCCATCGTTCAGCAGGGCCAGTTCGGCAAGGTCACGCGGGCCATTCACAAAATCCACAGTTGCTACCATGAGCACCTGGATGTCGAGGCCCTGGCCCAGGAAGCGCGGATGAGCGTGCCCAGCTTCCACCTGCATTTTCGCAAGGTGACCGATTCGTCACCGATGCAATACCTCAAGTCGGCACGCCTGCATCAGGCGCGGTTACTGATGCTGCGCAACGACCTGACGGCCGCCAAGTCAGCGTTTCTGGTGGGCTACGAAAGCGCCTCGCAATTCAGTCGCGACTTCAAACGCCTCTTCGGCCGCACGCCGTTGGCGGAGGTGGCGTGGATGAAAAAAGCCTATGCGTTGCCCGCACCGACGAGCCCGTCGCCTTTTGTATCGTCGCACTGAGCAGGGCCGTCCCCATGGAGAGGCGCCGAGGCAAGCCGCACCACTTTCGCCGCGCCCAAAAAAACGCCCCGAGAACGGGGCGGCTGCATAGCGCATAAGGTCTCTAACGAGACGGTAGAAATCGTCAGGTAAGGCTGGCCAACGGGCCACTGAGGTAATCGAGCAGGCGCTGCAGTGTCGGCGCCATCGAGCTGCATTGAGACAGGCCATCGCGGATGGTCTGGGCATCCTGGACCGCGCCGGCGCGCTTGAGATCGTCCGGGCAGGCCGCCAGCAACGCCTCGATACTGTCCGGCGTGCTTTCCAGGTGGCATTGCAGCGCCACCGCGCGTTCGCGCCAGACGAAGCCCTGGTTGGCACAGGCTGCCGAGCCGTACAGGGCGATGCTCTCGGCGGGCAGGTCGAAGGTCTCGCCATGCCAATGCATGGCCATCAACCGCTGCGGCAGCATGCGCCCCAGCGGCGAGCGCTTGGCCTGGGCCTGCTTCTCCAGAGGCCACCAGCCGATCTCGGCCTGCTCGCCTGGACGCACCCCGGCACCGAGCGCTTCGGCGATCAATTGCCCGCCCAGGCATACGCCCAGCACACGCTTGCCCCCTTCCAACGCCGCGCGAATCAAGTGTTTTTCAGCGACCAGCCAGGGATGTTCGGCGACGTCGTGGACACTCATCGGCCCGCCCATCACCACCAGCAGATCGAGGGCAGCGAGTTCCGGTAACGCATCGCCGGCATACGGGTGAAACGTCTGGCTGGAAAAGCCACGGGCGTCGATCCAGTCGGCGATACGCCCTGGTCCTTCGAATGCCACGTGCTGAATGATCGCAACCCGCATCAAGCTACCTCCACATCGTTTTTACGTTGCCGTGCATGGGTCATCGCCCGCCCCAGGCGCCGGATCATTTCATCGACATTGCCATGGCTGACCGTCAGCGCCGGCGAGAAACGCAGGCAATCCGGCTGCGGCGCGTTGATCAACAGACCCTCGACCATCGCTTCGCGCACCACTGCGGCGGCCGGTAGCTCATTCAGGGCAAGACCGAGCAACAACCCGTGCCCGCGCACCCCACCGAGCCCCTGGCGCTTGGCCAGGCGCTCCAGGGCATCGCGCAGGTGATCGCCGATATCGCGTACCTGCTCGAGAAAACCGGGCTCCAGCACCGTGTCGACCACCGCCAGGCCGGCGCTGGTCATCAGCGCATTGCCGTGGTAGGTGCCGCCCTGCTCGCCGGGCTCGAAGCAACAGGCGTTGCCCCGCGCCAGCAAGGCGGCGAGCGGCACGCCGCCGCCCAGCCCCTTGCCCAGGGTGACGACATCGGCGCGGATGCCGTACAGCTCTTCGGCGAGCAAGGTGCCGCAACGACCGACGCCGGTCTGCACCTCATCGAGCATCAGCAAGGCGCCGCGCTCACGGCACAGGCGCTCGGCCCCCTGCAAATACTCAAGGGTGGCGGGGATCACGCCCGCCTCCCCCTGCAAGGGTTCGAGCAGCACCGCCACCACGTCATCGCCCAGCGCCGCATCGAGCGCGTCCAGGTCGTTGTACGGCACCTTGTCGAACCCCGGCACCTTGGGCTCGAACAACGCCTCGAACGCTGGCTTGCCGGATGCGGACATGGTCGCCAGGGTGCGGCCATGAAACGAATGCTGCGCGGTGACGATGCGGAACGCGCCATCGCGGTGACGCGCGCCCCACTTGCGCGCCAGCTTGATCGCGCCCTCGTTGGCCTCGGCGCCGCTATTGAGGAAGTAGGCCTGGTCGCTGCCGGTCGCCTGGCACAAGCGGCCGGCCAGATCGAGCATGCCACGGTTGTAGAAGGCCGGTCCCGGATTGATCAACTGCTCGGCCTGGCGCGACAAGGCCTGCACCACGGCACGCGGGCTGTGCCCCAGGCTGTTGACCGCCCAGCCCTGGGTGAAGTCCAGGTAGGAGCGCCCTTCGCTGTCCCACAGCCATGAACCCTGACCGCGCACGAAGATCTGCGGCGGACGTGCCACCGTGTTCATCAGCCGGTCACTGGCCCATTCGTCACGCATGTTGCTCGACCTCCTCGTAGCGATATTCGACCCGGGCCGATGGATGCCCGCGGCGCCCTGCTCGACGATGCTCATGGCACTGCGCTGGCGAAGTCGGCATCTTCGACTTTACCTATGAAAACGCCTTGGAACCTGGGTGAGCGCATGGATGCCTCCGGGCGCACGATATCGGCTTGCTTGGCGGGTAGATTAGGGGTTGCAAGGGCAACGGGACATTTCGATTTGCCTGCTTCATTGATAAGCTAAGCTTATCGAACAAGCCAGGTACGACCTCATGGACTTTCGCCAGTTGCGCTACTTCGTCGCCCTCTACGAGGAAGGCCATGTCGGCCGCGCCGCCGAACGCCTGTGCCTGTCGCAACCCGCACTGTCGCAACAGATTCGCCAACTGGAACAGAATCTCGACGTCGCGCTGTTCCAGCGCAGCGGCAAACGCCTGCTGCCAACGCTTGCCGCTCACACGCTCTATAACCACGCGCTACCGCTGCTCGACGGCCTGGAGCGGGCACGCGAAGCCCTGCGCAGTTTCAAGGGCCGCTCGCCGCGCAGCCTGGCCATCGGCGTGCTGCAGACGGTCAACGCCAGCCTGGTACCGCAGTTGCTCGAACGCCTGCGCGAAAGCCAGCCTCATCTGGTGGTGCAGATCTACGAATTGTCCGGCCTGGATGTCGAGCGGCGCCTGCTCTCCGGCAGCCTGGACATCGGCATCGGCTTCCTGCCACCACGCCAGCCCGGGCTGCATAGCCTGGAGCTGTATCAGGATGAGCTGCAACTGGTGATCCCCGAGGAACATCCCCTGCGCGAATTCAAGAAAGTCTCGCTGGCCCAAGCCGCGGAACAGCAGATGCTGCTGCTTGGCGAAGAGTTTCGCGTGCGGCAGATCTGGCAGGAGCAACTGGCGCTGCTCGGTCGCCGCGCCCAGGTCCAGGCCGAGCTGAATCACATGAGCGGCATTCTCGACAGCCTGCCGAATACGACCCTGGCCACCGTCCTGCCGGGTCGAGCAAGGCAGTTGCATGCCAACCAGGGGTTGCTGTGGAAACCGATCAGCGAACCGCGCATCCCATTGCAAGTCGGCCTGGTGTTTCGCGACGCGCAGCGCCAGCAGGCCACGCTGGACCTGCTGCGCACGCTGCTGGAAGGGCTGACAGCCACCAGTTTCATGCCTCAAGCCACAAGCAGGAGCCCGGAGCCCTTCGAGCCGCTCTGACTTGCGCTTGGGGTTTGCCGCTGTTTTTTTCCGCGCAAAAGAAAAACCCCGCTTGCGCGGGGTTTTGCAGACTGGTTCCCTGACATCCTGTCGGCTCGCCATCCTGGCGGCACTCCTACGAATCCGTGTTTTCCTTGGCGCTTCCTGCGCGTCGTCCATGGAAAGCAAGGTTAAAGATCCGACCTGTATGGCGCTAGCCGTAAAAGCTGGCAGAACGTGTAAGCCATTGCCTACAAATCCTGGCCGACGAGAAGGGATTCACAAATTCGTGGCGCCCGTTATCATCGCGCGCCTTTTCCCTTCCTTTCGCCGGTGCCCCCGATGAAACCGCAATTGATCGCCGCCGCCGAAATCGACCGCCTGGAAACCTGGAGTCGCTACACCAAGGACATGTGCAGCAGTTGCCATTCCACCTGCTGCACCCTGCCGGTCGAGGTGCGCATCGGCGACCTGATCCGCATCGGCCTGGTCGACGAATTCGAGCGCGGCGAACCGCCGAGGAACATCGCCAAGCGCTTGCAGAAGGACGGCGTCATCGAGCGCTTCAACCAGAAGTCCGGCATCTTCACCCTGGCGCGCATGAGCAACGACGACTGCATGTACCTGGACCGCAAGTCGCGCCTGTGCACGATCTACGAGAAGCGCCCGGACACTTGCCGCAACCACCCGCGCGTAGGACCACGCCCTGGCTACTGCGCCTGGAAACCCAAGCAGCAGGCGGCTCGCTAAGAACCTGTTCACGATCTTTTCGAGCGCGTTCGAATGGCTGCTTCGAGGCAGAAGCGGACGTCATTACTCGGTGTGTTTAGCCGTCACTCCCGCGAAGGCGGGAGCCCAAAAAAGGCGCCTCTGGATTCCCGCCTTCGCGGGAATGACGGAGGAATAACGAATGCCCGCTCCTGCCTCAACGCTACCCAAGGAGCCGATCTGAGACCGTGAACAGGCTCTAAGGGACGTCTACCCGAGCTACAGTGCCTTGGCCGGCTTGCCCGCAGCGTCCTGCTGCGCCAACTGCGCACCCGCTGCCTTCGGCTTGATCAGGCTGAAGTCGATCAGCCCGCGGGGCATGTCCGGATTGCCGATCAGCAGTGGGCGCGGCGTGTAGCTCGCACTGATCAGGCTGCGGCTCTTGTCCAGTTCATCGAAACTCAGGCCGGCCAAGTCCGCCCAGGTATGCACCAGGCTGGAGCTGATGAACGGGCGCGACAACAGCGGCCGGAAGTCCACCGGGTGCTGCGCCCGCCACTTCGGCGCCGTCCAGACGATGAACGGGATGGTGTACATCGGGCTCACCGGAGCGCCTTCGTTGCGTCCCAGCACCTTCGGCGCGACCGGGTCGAACACCGCCTCGCCGTGGTCCGACAGATACAGCAGGAAACCATTGGGGTCGGTCGCCGAGAAGCGCCGGATCAGCCCCGACACCACATAGTCGTTGAACAGCACCGCATTGTCGTAGGCGTTATAGGTGGGCAACTGATCGTCGCTGATGCCATCCGGTGCCCCGGTACGACTGGTGAAACGTTCGAACTGCGGTGGATAGCGATACTGGTAGCTCATGTGCGTGCCCAGCAGGTGGACGACGATGAACTTGCGCGGCGTGCTGTCGGCCAGCACCTTGGCGAAGGGGGCGAAGACGTCGTCATCGTACTGACGGGCGTTCTGCTCGCGGTTGTTGTTCAGGTAGACCTGCTCATCCGCCTGCTCGGAAAAGGTCGTGAGCAGGGTGTTGCGTTTGGTCATGGTCTGCTGGTTGGTGATCCAGTAGGTCTTGTAGCCGGCCTGCTTCATCACGCTGACCAG
This sequence comes from Pseudomonas sp. LRF_L74, assembly GCF_965644255.1. NCBI lineage: Bacteria > Pseudomonadati > Pseudomonadota > Gammaproteobacteria > Pseudomonadales > Pseudomonadaceae > Pseudomonas > Pseudomonas sp. LRF_L74. The sequence goes on from NZ_CBFFRH010000001.1 coordinate 251,467, forward strand.
CGACGGCGTGTCGAGGTAGCGCAGCGGATGCTCCTGGTCGGCGAAGGTCAGCACCTGCTGCAACGCCTCGATGGTGTAGGGGCGCGGGGTGATGACGTTATCGAAGACCTGCAGTTGGTCGCGGATTTCGTCGAGGTTCGGTGTGGTCTTGCGGTTGTAGCCGTACAAGCTCATGCGCTGGCGATTGGTCGACTCGCCGATGACCAGCACCAGGGTCGATGGCCGTCCGGCCTGGGCATCCTTCAGGTTGCCGAGCGGCGCGACGCTGGAGACCTGGGAAAGCAGGCCCTGCATGCCGTCGAGTTGCTGGCGATACTGGTGATAGCCGACCAGCAACTGCCAGGGCGTGGCCGTCTCGATGCGCTGCTCGACGTTCTCCAGGGCCAGCTCCACATCGCGGAACTTCAGGTACTGGCGTACGCCCGGATAACCCAAGGTCACGGCCACCAGTGCCACGCTGGCGAGCAGCGCGGCGCCACGCGACACATGCACCGGCCGCAGCCGTCGCCACAACCACCAGGCACCGAGACCATAGGCCAGGAAGGCCGGGACCATCCACCAGGCAAAATACTGGCTCAGGTATTCCGAGGCTTCGGCGAGGTTGGACTCGAACAGGACAAAGATGACGCTCTGGGAGAACTCCTGGCCATAGATCAGGAAATAACCGAAGCCGGCCAACGAGCAAAGCCACAGGGGCACACCGATGAACGCCGCCAGCAGCCGGGTGCGTGCGGGAAACAGCAACAGCGGGGCCATCCACAACGCACTGAGAATCGTAGCCTGACGCAACCCGGCGAAGCCCGCGGTCCCGGTGCACTGGATCAGCACCTGGGTCACGCCGGAGAAATACCAGAAGAACGCGAACATCCAGGCCAGCCCAGGCCAATCGATCGATTTTTTACCGTACTGCACCGCTGACATGGCCACCCCGAACTGCCCAATCGAAAGTAGGCGCAGTTTCGGGATGGAACGGTGAAAAGATCGTCAAGACTTCGGTAAAAATCCGTGCCCTCGACAACCGGCGCGAGCTGCTGCTCAAGGGCCCCCGCAAGGCGACGGTTCGCCCTCAATCAGCGGGACGCATGATCTCCAGGAAGGCCTTCTGCCGGCGCACGCTCATGCTGCGAAAGCGTTGCAGAAGGTCGAACTCGCGCGGGTCATGAGCGTAGCGCGGGTCGAGGTAGCTGCCGGATGCCCCGTTGGCATCGCTCGACGGCTCATCGGGCAAACCATCGACCAGCAGATCCAGGGATACCTTGAGCACGTCGCGCAGGCGGATGAGCGCGGAGAAGCTGGGCATCTCGCGATCATTCTCCCAGGCCGAGATGGAAGCCTTGGTGACACCTATCTCAAAACCCAGTTGCTCCTGGGTCAGGCCGGCGGCCAAACGAGATCTACGCAAGGATTTGCCGAATGCAGTCATGGGATCATATGCCGTCGCTGGTGCGCAGCAGTCTAGGGAGACAGTTATCGGCTGTCGTACGGCATTACTTGACCCGCAAAGTCATGAGATTCCATACTTCAGAAAACTTATTTTCCCTGTGACAATGGACGTCATGTCAACGATCACTCTGCTCCCCATCACCGTTCCTTCCAGCGCCATTGTCCGCAGCATGGCCAAGAGCCTGGCCGTAGGCCTGCTCGCCATTGCGCTCTACCTGGTCGGCGGTTGGCTCGAATACCTGGCACTGCTCATGGGCCTGTATTCCCTGGTCGGCCTGGTCTGGTACCCCTGGATGGAGCGACGCCTGCGCCATGCCCGGATCGTCTTCGACGAGCGCCAGATCCGCTGGGAAGACGGCAGCACCACCGAATACCGCGATGTCCTCGCACTGCGCTATCGCGACAACGGCCGACGCCTGGTCCTGCGTGCCCAGGATGGTGATCGCCAGATTGCGCTGCTGCATTACCGCCTAGATGGGGCTGCCAACGAATACGATTTCCTGGTGAGCCTGTCGAAGCGGGTTACGCGTCACAATCCAGGGGCCGAAATCGACATTCCCCTCACCTGATCCACACGCGCGCCAAAAGAAAAAGCCCCGCCAGATCACTCTGGCGGGGCTTTTTCATGGCTGACTCGGATCAGACCTTGGAGCGCTCGTAGCGCTTGCGGTCGTTCTCGTTCAGCAGTTTCTTGCGCAGGCGGATCGACTTCGGCGTCACTTCCACCAACTCGTCTTCGGCGATGAATTCCAGCGCCTGCTCCAGAGTGAAGCGGATCGGCGGAACCAGGGCGATGACCTCGTCTTTACCCGAAGCACGCATGTTGTCGAGCTTCTTGCCCTTGGTGGGGTTGAGCACCAGGTCGTTGTCGCGGCTGTTGATGCCGCACAGCTGGCCTTCGTAGATTTCGTCGCCAGGGCCGAGGAACAGCTTGCCGCGGCTCTGCAGAGTCTCCAGCGAGTAGGTCAGGGCAGTGCCGGTGGCCATCGAGACCAGTACGCCGTTCTGGCGGTTGGTGACTTCGCCGGCCTTGATCGGGCCGTAGTGGCTGAAGGTCGAGGTCAGGATGCCGGTACCCGAGGTCAGGGTCAGGAAGTTGTTACGGAAGCCGATCAGGCCACGCGCCGGGATGGTGTATTCCAGGCGGATACGGCCTTTGCCGTCGGGGATCATGTTGGTCAGATCGCCTTTGCGCAGGCCCATCTGCTCCATCACCGAGCCCTGGTTCTGCTCTTCGATGTCGATGGTCACGCTTTCGTACGGCTCCTGCTTCTCGCCGTCTTTCTCGATGATCACCACTTCCGGACGGCCGACGGCCAGTTCGAAGCCTTCGCGGCGCATGTTCTCGATCAGTACCGACAGGTGCAGCTCGCCACGGCCGGAGACCTTGAACTTCTCGGGCGAGTCGCCTTGCTCGACGCGCAGGGCCACGTTGTGCAGCAGCTCTTTGTCCAGACGGTCCTTGATGTTGCGGCTGGTGACGAACTTGCCTTCTTTACCGGCGAACGGCGAGTCGTTGACCTGGAAGGTCATGCTCACGGTCGGCTGGTCGACGGTCAGGGCCGGCAGGGCCTCGACGTTCTGCGGATCGCACAGGGTGTCGGAGATGAACAGCTCTTCCATGCCGCTGACGCAGACGATGTCGCCGGCCTGGGCTTCCTGCACTTCGACGCGCTGCAGGCCGGAGTGGCCCATGATCTTGAGGATACGGCCGTTGCGCTTCTTGCCTTCGTCGTCGATCGCGGTGACCGGGCTGTTCGCCTTGATCTTGCCACGGGCGATACGGCCGATGCCGATCACGCCGAGGAAGCTGTTGTAGTCCAGCTGCGAGATCTGCATCTGGAACGGGCCTTCGGCATCGACTTTCGGCACCGGCACGTGGTCGACGATGGCCTGGAACAGGGCATCCATGTTGTCGTCCATCTTCTCGTGGTCCATGCCGGCGATGCCGTTCAGGGCGCTGGCGTAGACGATCGGGAAGTCGAGTTGCTCGTCGGTGGCGCCGAGGTTGTCGAACAGGTCGAAGATCTGGTCGATGACCCAGTCAGGGCGTGCGCCCGGACGGTCGATCTTGTTGACCACGACGATCGGACGCAGGCCGGCCTTGAACGCCTTCTGGGTCACGAAACGGGTTTGCGGCATCGGGCCGTCCTGGGCGTCGACGACCAGCAGCACGGAGTCGACCATCGACATCACGCGCTCGACTTCACCGCCGAAGTCGGCGTGGCCGGGGGTGTCGACGATGTTGATGTCGTAGCCGTTCCATTTCAGCGCGGTGTTCTTCGCCAGGATGGTGATGCCGCGCTCTTTTTCCTGGTCGTTGCTGTCCATCACACGCTCGTTTTCGAGCTCTTTGCGATCCAGGGTGCCGGACAGGCGCAGCAGTTTGTCGACGAGGGTGGTCTTGCCATGGTCGACGTGGGCGATGATGGCGATGTTGCGGAGATTTTCGATCACGGAGGTGGTCTCGATTAATGATTCTGAAGTCGTTGGCAGCGCACGTTACGCAGCCAGGATGAACAAGGGGTTAATCCGCCGGTCAGTCGGGAGGCCGCCTGCGTCGGACTTCGGCGAGAAGCCGCGTGGTTCTAGCTCGGGCGATAGACGCGCACATTGGCATGCCCCTCGCTCAGCAGATGGTGCGCATGCAGGCGGCTCATCACGCCCTTGTCGCAATACAGCAGGTACTGGCGGTTGCCATCCAGGTCCTTGAAACGGCTGTTGATCGCATAGAACGGCAAGGCCTGCACGTCGATGCCGTCGAGCTGCAACGGCTCGTCTTCGCTGGCATCGGGATGGCGGATGTCGATGACGATCTGCCCCGGCAGCGCTTCGTTGACTTCCTCGACTTGCAGGTCCTTGCCCAGCTCGTCGATCACCCGGTCCACGGTCATCCGCGTGGCGCGCGCCAGGGCGCGTTCGAGGATGGCCATGTCGAACTGCGTTTCTTCGTATTCGATGCGCGAGCGCTTGGCCCGGGTCGTCGGGTTCACCGAGATCACGCCGCAATACTCGGGCATGTGCTTGGCGTACTCGGCGGTGCCGATTTCGTAGGCGGTGTCGATGATGTCCTGCTTGTGGCTGGCCACCAGCGGGCGCAGCACCAGCATGTCGGTAGCCGAGTCGATCACCGACAAATTCGGCAGGGTCTGGCTCGACACCTGGGAAATCGCCTCGCCGGTCACCAGCGCGTCGATGCGCAGCTCCTCGGCGATACGCGTGGCGGCACGCAGCATCATGCGCTTGAGCACCACGCCCATCTGGCTGTTGTCGACCTTGCCGAGAATCTCGCCGACCACTTCCTCGAACGGCACGCTGATGAACAGCACGCGGTGCGAGCTGCCGAATTTCTGCCACAGGTGATGGGCCACTTCCATCACGCCCAGCTCGTGGGCTCGGCCACCGAGGTTGAAGAAGCAGAAATGGGTGAGCAGGCCGCGACGCATCATCTGGTAGGCGGCGACGGTGGAGTCGAAACCGCCGGACATCAGCACCAGGGTCTGCTCCAGCGAGCCCAGCGGATACCCGCCGATGCCGTCGTGCTGGTGATGGATGACGAACAGGCGCTCATGGCGGATTTCCATGCGCACTTCGACTTGCGGCTGCTTCAGGTCGATACCGGCGGCGCCACATTGCTGGCGCAGTTGGCTGCCGACATAACGCTCGATTTCCATCGAGGTGAAACTGTGGGTCCCGGCACGCTTGCAGCGTACGGCGAAGACCTTGCCCGGCAGTTGCTCGGCGTAGTGCAGCTTGCACTTCTCCAGCACGTCGTCGAAATCGCCCAGCGGGTATTCGTTGATCTCCAGGAAATGGGCGATGCCCGGCGTACAGACCAGACGGTCGATCATCTGCTGCAACGCTTTCGGGTCCTCGATCGCGGTCTCCACTTCAAGGTTGTCCCACACGCCATCGACCCGCAGCGCAGGATCGAGATCGCGCAGGACGGTGCGGATGTTCTTCCCGAGCTGACGGATGAAGTGCTTGCGCACCGGCCGGCTCTTGATGGTGATTTCCGGGAAGACTTTGACGATCAGTTTCATGGAGAACAGTGCCCACACGAGGCGTCGAAAAACAGGGGCGCGGAGTATAGCGGAAATTGTTCAAGCTTTGACCAAAAACAATGATCACCTACCAGAGCGCAACAAAATGGTGCGAAGCATCGATAACAAGCACCAAAATGAATCACCCACCATCCAGCCAGCATGGCAATGCCCCCTGCAAAGCCTGTCTTTGAGGCCTTGCGCCCATTCCAGGGCACTGGCATGCAATTTGCTCCCTTGTGAGGCAGTGAGCTCTGGCGGACCATCCGCCCGGCTTGACCCGTATCCAGGGAGCATCCGTCAAACGCTCCCATATTTCCGGAGGACACCATGTCGAAGACGCAACAACTGATCAAAGAACACGACGTGAAGTGGATTGACCTGCGCTTCACCGACACCAAGGGCAAACAACAGCACGTGACCATGCCAGCCCGTGACGCCCTCGAAGACGATTTCTTCGAAGTCGGCAAAATGTTCGACGGTTCCTCCATCGCCGGTTGGAAAGGCATCGAAGCCTCCGACATGATCCTGCTGCCTGACGACAGCACCGCGGTTCTCGACCCGTTCACCGAAGAACCGACCGTCATCCTGGTTTGCGACATCATCGAGCCGAGCACCATGCAAGGCTACGACCGCGACCCGCGCTCCATCGCCAAGCGCGCCGAGGAATACCTCAAGTCCACCGGTATCGGCGACACCGTATTCGTCGGTCCGGAGCCCGAGTTCTTCGTCTTCGACGAAGTGAAATTCAAGTCCGACATCTCCGGCTCGATGTTCAAGATCTTCTCCGAGCAGGCTTCCTGGAACACCGACGCTGACTTCGAGACCGGCAACAAAGGCCACCGTCCGGGCGTCAAAGGTGGCTACTTCCCGGTTCCGCCAGTCGATCACGACCACGAAATCCGCACCGCCATGTGCAACGCCCTGGAAGAAATGGGCCTGACCGTCGAAGTTCACCACCACGAAGTGGCGACCGCCGGCCAGAACGAGATCGGCGTGAAGTTCAACACCCTGGTCGCCAAGGCTGACGAAACCCAGACCCTGAAGTACTGCGTACACAACGTGGCCGATGCCTACGGCAAGACCGCGACCTTCATGCCGAAGCCGCTGTACGGCGACAACGGCTCGGGCATGCACGTACACATGTCCATCTCCAAAGAAGGCAAGAACACCTTCGCGGGCGAAGGCTATGCCGGCCTGTCGGAAACCGCGCTGTACTTCATCGGCGGCATCATCAAGCACGGCAAGGCCCTGAACGGCTTCACCAACCCGTCGACCAACTCCTACAAGCGCCTGGTTCCGGGCTTCGAAGCACCAGTGATGCTGGCCTACTCGGCGCGCAACCGCTCCGCCTCGATCCGTATCCCGTACGTGTCGAGCCCGAAAGCCCGCCGCATCGAAGCGCGCTTCCCGGACCCGGCCGCCAACCCCTACCTGGCCTTCGCCGCCCTGCTGATGGCCGGCCTGGACGGCATCCAGAACAAGATCCACCCTGGCGATGCCGCCGACAAGAACCTGTACGACCTGCCGCCGGAAGAAGCTGCCAACATCCCGCAAGTGTGCGGCAGCCTGAAAGAAGCGCTGGAAGAACTGGACAAGGGCCGCGCGTTCCTGACCAAGGGCGGCGTGTTCTCCGACGACTTCATCGATGCCTTCATCGCCCTGAAGTCCGAAGAAGAAATCAAGGTGCGCACCTTCGTGCACCCGCTGGAATACGACCTGTACTACAGCGTCTGATCCCGGCCACGCGCCATTGAGAGAGGCCTCCTTCGGGAGGCCTTTTCCGTTTTGGGTATCGACGTTGAGGCAGGAACGGATATTCGTCCAATACCTGTTCTTACGCGGTGTGTTCAGACGTCATTCCCGCGAAGGCGGGAACCCAGATAAAAGACGCTTCTGGATCATTCCCCTTCGGGCCAGCGCAAGCGCTGTTCAGCGATGGAGCCGCTGTCCCGCCTTCGCGGGAATGACGGGGGATGACGAACGTCCGCTCCTACCTCAAAGCAATCGCCCAATCCTTTGCACGAACGCACGCTGCAAGGGCTACCTGCTTGCCAGTCCTGCGTGCAGATGCAAGGCTTAGCGGCATTCACCAGGAGAGTGCTCCCATGCGCGTGCTGACCGCTTGTCTGCTGTGCCTGATTTCACTGTCGGCAACCGCCGAGATTTACAAGTACACCGACGCCAAGGGCAATACGGTGTTCACCAACCAGCCTCCGGAAGGCAAGAACGTCGAGACCGTCAAGTTGCCACCGACCAATACCGTGCAGCCTCCCAGCTCCGCCAGCCATGCCACCGGCAGCGGCAGCGAGAGCAGCGGGATGATCCCGGCCCAGGCCTACAGGGTCTTGCAACTGAGCAATATCCCCAACGATGAAGCACTGCGGGTCAACAATGGCACCTTCGTGGTGCAGGTGGACATCCAGCCCGACCTGCAGCCCGGCCACAGCCTGCAACTGCTGCTCGACGGCAAACCTTACGGCGCGCCCAGCGCCAGCACGCAACTGCAGGTTTCCACGGCGGACCGGGGCGAGCACAGCCTGGCGGTGGAAGTGCGCCAGGGCAGCCAGCCCGTGCAGCAAAGCCCGACCGTGACCTTCACCCTGCAACGCACCAGCGTCAACGCTCCCGCCCGCCGCGCCAACTGACCCGCGAGACCCTATGCACCGTCTGCTGTTCGCCTGCCTGTTCTGCCTGGCCTGTTCCGTACAGGCCGGCGTCTATACCTACATCGACGCCGACGGCAATCGCGTCTTCACCGACCAGCCCCCATCCGGCAATGCCAAGCGCCTGGAAATGGCACCGTCGAACGCCATGCCACCTCCCGGCCCTTCGCCTTACAGCACACCGGACACACCCCAGCCACCGGCGATCCAGATACAGGTCTACCAGTTGTTGCGCATACTGATCCCCGAACCAGACGCCACCCTGCGCATCGACGACGGCAAACTGATCGTCACCCTGATCAGCGAGCCGAGCCTGCTGCCGGAACATCGCTATCGCCTGCTGCTCGACGGCACGCCGGTCAACGAGGGCAGCCGCAGCCCGGTGTTCCCGCTGGAGAATGTCGAGCGCGGCACCCATCAACTGTCGGCCGAGATCATCGACGCCAATGGCCGGATCATCGAGCGCACGCCCAGCCAGCCATTCCATATCCGCCAGACCACCCTGAGCGACAAACGCCGCAACAACCCCTGCCAACTTGACGACTACGGCGTACGCCCCGAATGCCCGCTGAAGGACAAGCCGGAACCGCCCAGCGACATCCCCTTCGTACCGTTCATATAAAGGCCGGCCACCAGCCGTCGAGCCCCGCAATCGCCCGCGCGCACCAAAAATGTGCAAAATGGCGCACCACTTTCGTTTATCGCCCCCGTTCTGGTTCGCACCGTTATGCGCTCACTGCGCCTGAAAGCAGCGAATACGGGAACATCACGCGTCTTTTCGGGGCTTTGGTTTGCTTTTTGCATTTTCCCATCCATTCCTGGATGCCCTGCCCATGACCATAAACGACGCACTGCACCGGCTGCTGCTGGACAACCTGACCACTGCCACGATTCTGCTCAATGGCGACCTGCGCCTGGAGTACATGAACCCGGCGGCGGAAATGCTCCTGGCCGTCAGCGGCCAGCGCAGCCATGGCCAGTTCATCAGCGAGCTGTTCACCGAATCCCCCGAAGCGTTGACCTCGCTACGCCAGGCGGTAGACCAAGGCCACCCGTTCACCAAGCGCGAGGCGCAGGTGACCTCGTTGAGCGGCAACACCCTGACCGTCGACTACGCGGTGACGCCGATTCTCAACCAGGGCATGACCTACCTGCTGCTGGAGGTCCACCCGCGCGACCGTCTGCTGCGGATCACCAAGGAAGAGGCGCAACTGTCCAAGCAGGAAACCACCAAACTGCTGGTGCGCGGCCTCGCCCACGAGATCAAGAACCCGCTCGGTGGCATTCGCGGCGCCGCGCAGCTGCTTTCGCGGGAGCTGCCGGAAGAAGGCCTGAAGGACTACACCAACGTCATCATCGAAGAAGCCGACCGCCTGCGTAACCTGGTCGACCGCATGCTCGGTTCGAACAAGCTGCCGTCGTTGGCGATGACCAACATCCACGAAGTGCTGGAACGCGTCGGCAGCCTGATCGAGGCGGAAAGCCAGGGCAGCGTGACCCTGATACGCGACTACGACCCCAGCATTCCCGACCTGCTGATCGACCGCGAGCAGATGATCCAGGCCGTGCTCAACATCGTGCGCAACGCCATGCAGGCCCTGGCCGGGCAAAGCGACCTGCGCATGGGCCGCATCAGCCTGCGTACCCGCACCCTGCGCCAGTTCACCATCGGCCACACGCGCCATCGCCTGGTGGCGAAGATGGAAATCATCGACAACGGCCCGGGCATCCCGCTGGAACTGCAGGAAACCATCTTCTACCCCATGGTCAGCGGCCGCGCTGACGGCACCGGCCTCGGCCTGGCCATCACCCAGAACATCATCAGCCAGCATCAGGGTCTGATCGAATGCGAGAGCCATCCCGGCCACACCGTGTTCTCGATCTTCCTACCCCTGGAACAAGGAGCCCTGTAACCATGAGCCGTACCGAAACCGTCTGGATTGTCGATGACGACCGCTCCATCCGCTGGGTCCTGGAAAAAGCCCTGCAACAGGAAAACCTGGCCACCCAGAGCTTCGACAGTGCCGACAGCGTGCTGGCCAAGCTGAGCCGCCAGCAACCGGACGTGATCATCTCCGACATCCGCATGCCCGGCGCCAGCGGCCTCGACCTGCTGGCACGCATCCGCGAAATGCACCCGCGCCTGCCGGTGATCATCATGACCGCCCATTCCGACCTGGAAAGCGCGGTGGCGTCCTACCAGGGCGGTGCCTTCGAATACCTGCCCAAGCCGTTCGACGTCGACGAAGCGGTGTCGCTGGTCAAGCGCGGCCTGCAACACGCCCAGGAACAGCAAGGCCTGGAAGCACCGGCACAACAGGCACGCACGCCGGAAATCATCGGCGAAGCGCCGGCGATGCAGGAGGTGTTCCGCGCCATCGGCCGCCTGTCGCACTCCAACATCACCGTGCTGATCAATGGTGAATCCGGCACCGGCAAGGAACTGGTTGCCCACGCCCTGCATCGCCACAGCCCGCGCGCGACCTCGCCGTTCATCGCGCTGAACATGGCGGCGATTCCCAAGGACCTGATGGAGTCGGAACTGTTCGGCCATGAGAAAGGCGCCTTCACCGGCGCGGCCAACCAGCGCCGTGGGCGCTTCGAACAGGCCGATGGCGGCACCCTGTTCCTCGACGAAATCGGCGACATGCCGGCCGACACCCAGACCCGCCTGCTGCGCGTGCTGGCCGACGGCGAGTTCTATCGGGTCGGCGGGCACACACCGGTAAAGGTCGACGTGCGCATCATCGCCGCCACCCACCAGAACCTGGAAACCCTGGTCCATGCCGGCAAGTTCCGCGAAGACCTGTTCCATCGCCTCAACGTCATTCGCATCCACATTCCGCGCCTGTCGGATCGCCGCGAAGACGTGCCGACCCTCGCTCGCCACTTCCTCGGCCGCGCCGCCCAGGAACTGGCGGTCGAACCCAAGCTGCTGAAAAGCGAGACCGAGGACTACCTCAAGCACCTGTCATGGCCGGGCAACGTGCGCCAGTTGGAGAACACCTGCCGCTGGATCACGGTCATGGCCTCCGGTCGCGAGGTGCATATCGATGACCTGCCGCCGGAACTGCTGACCCAGCCCCAGGAAAGCGCGCCAGCGGCCAACTGGGAACAGGCGTTGCGCCAGTGGGCGGACCAGTCCCTGGGACGCGGCCAGTCCAGCCTGCTCGACATCGCCGTGCCGGCCTTCGAGCGGATCATGATCGAGACCGCGCTCAAGCACACCGCCGGCCGCCGCCGCGATGCCGCCCTGCTGCTCGGCTGGGGTCGCAACACCCTGACGCGCAAGATCAAGGAGTTGGGGATGAATATCGATGGCGGCGACGACGACGGGGATGACGAGGCCTGAGCGCACCCCGCGGCGCACAATAAACACGCCGTTTCTCCCGCAAGGAAGAAACGGCGTTCTTGTATCGACCGAGCCTCACGACCCGTTCACGATCTCAGGCGTCAGCGTTATTGAAGCGGTCGAGGGCTGGACATTCGTGCGATAACCGCTCCTACGCGGTGTGTTTAGCCGTCACTCCCGCGAAGGCGGGAGCCCAGATGCTTTGAGTCTTCTGGTTTCAAGCGCTGTTCAGCGCTGGAGCCGCTGTCCCGCCTTCGAGGCTCCCAACCGGCTGCGACGTGTATTCACAATTGCCTTGATGCAGTCATTTAGCAGGCCGTTGAAAAACTACCTACGTTGGCTGGCCTTCGTTAAAAACCGCCTCAAAATGCTCATTTACAATACGTAAACTGCGCTTTTTCGGTGGTTTTTGCCTCGGCCATCCTGCCTCGCCTACGTTTTTCAACGGCCTGTTAGACAATCTCGCGAACAGGCTCTCAGTCGCGCTTGAGTGTTTTCACGCCTTGCGCCGTACCCAGCAACAGCAGATCGGCCGGACGCGCGGCGAACAGGCCGTTGGTGACCACGCCGACGATGGCGTTGATCTCGCGCTCCAGCGTCACCGGGTCGGTGATCTGCATATTGAACACGTCGAGGATGATGTTGCCGTTGTCGGTCTTCACGCCCTCGCGGTAGACCGGATCGCCGCCCAGTTTCACCAGTTGCCGGGCCACGTGGCTGCGCGCCATGGGAATCACCTCCACCGGCAGCGGGAAGGCGCCGAGCACCGGCACCAGCTTGCTGGCGTCGGCGATGCAGATGAACTGCTTGGCCACCGCCGCGACGATCTTCTCGCGGGTCAGTGCGGCGCCGCCGCCCTTGATCAGGTTCAGGTGCCCGTCGCTCTCGTCGGCACCGTCGACATAGAACTCCAGCTCACTGACGGTATTCAGGTCGTACACCGGAATGCCATGTTTCTTCAGGCGCTCGGCGGTCGCCTCGGAGCTGGCGACCGCGCCGTCGAAGACCATCTTGTGCTGGGCCAATGCATCGATGAAGAAGTTGGCGGTGGAGCCTGTGCCGACGCCAACCACGCTCTTGCTGTCGAGGAACGGGAGAATGTGGTCGACAGCGGCCTGGGCCACGGCCTGCTTGAGCTGATCCTGGGTCATCGCGAACTCTGCGCCTCAAGGAGAAACGGAAAGGCGCGGATTATAGCCAGGCGTGCGCGGCAACGGCTGCGTTTCATCGAAAAGCCCCACTGTTTCACTGTCTTTCGTGCCGACTGTCGGTGGCCGCGTCCGGGAGCGCTGGGGTAGACTCGACGGCCTACCGTGAACCGCCTGCGATGCCTGCCATGCTCGAACAGTACGTGAAGAAGATCCTCACCTCGCGCGTCTATGACGTCGCCGTGGAAACCCCGCTGCAACCCGCCCGCCAGCTCTCCGAGCGTTTGGGCAACCAGATCCTGCTCAAGCGCGAGGATCTGCAGCCGGTGTACTCGTTCAAGATTCGCGGCGCCTACAACAAGCTGGCGCAACTGAGCGACGAAGAGCGCGCCCGTGGCGTGGTCACCGCCTCCGCCGGCAACCATGCCCAGGGCCTGGCCCTGGCCGCCAAGCACATGGGCGTGAAAGCGACCATCGTCATGCCACGTACCACCCCGGAACTGAAGGTCCAGGGCGTGCGCTCGCGTGGCGGCAAAGTCGTGTTGCATGGCGATGCCTTCCCCGAGGCACTGGCCCATTCATTGAAGCTGGTCGAGGAAAAGGGCCTGGCCTATATCCACCCCTACGACGACCCGCACGTGATCGCCGGCCAGGGCACCGTGGCCATGGAAATCCTGCGCCAGCACCAGGGCCCGCTGCACGCGGTATTCGTGCCGGTCGGCGGCGGCGGCCTGATCGCCGGCATCGCCGCCTACGTCAAGTACCTGTACCCGCAGACCAAGGTCATCGGCGTCGAACCGGACGACTCCAATTGCCTGCAGCAGGCATTGGCCGCCGGCGAGCGCGTGGTCTTGCCGCAGGTCGGCCTCTTCGCCGACGGCGTGGCGGTGGCACAGATCGGCCAGCACACCTTCGACATCTGCAAGGAACACGTCGACGAAGTGATCACCGTCAGCACCGACGAAATCTGCGCGGCGATCAAGGACATCTACGACGACACCCGCTCGATCACCGAACCGGCCGGCGCCCTGGCCGTGGCCGGGATCAAGAAGTACGTCGAGCGCGAAGGTATCCAGGACCAGGCCCTGGTGGCCATCGACTCCGGCGCCAACATCAACTTCGACCGCCTGCGCCACGTCGCCGAACGCGCCGAACTGGGCGAGAAGCGCGAAGCGATCATCGCCGTGACCATCCCGGAGCAACCGGGCAGCTTCAAGGCCTTCTGCGAGGCCATCGGCAAGCGCCAGATCACCGAGTTCAACTACCGTTACCACACCAACAGCGAAGCGCATATCTTCGTCGGCGTGCAGACCCATCCGGAGAACGATCCGCGCGAGGCGCTGGTGGATAACCTGCGCAGCCAGGGCTTCCCGGTGCTCGACCTGACTGACAACGAACTGGCCAAGCTGCACATCCGCCACACGGTCGGCGGGCATGCGGCAGCGGTGCCCAACGAGCGCGTGTTCCGCTTCGAATTCCCCGAGCGCCCGGGCGCGCTGTTCAACTTCCTGACCAAGCTTGGCGGGCGCTGGAACATCACCCTGTTCCACTACCGCAACCATGGTGCGGCGGACGGTCGCGTACTCGCCGCGCTGCAAGTGCCGGAAGATGAGCGTCATCTGATCCCGGCCGCCCTCGATAGCATCGGCTATCCCTATTGGGACGAAAGCGACAACCCGGCCTATCGCCTGTTCCTGGGCTGATAGACCGCAATCCGGAGGCACGAATGGAACACTACACACTGATCAAGGTTCTGCACTGGCTACCGGCCGTGCTCCTGCTACTGGGCCTGCCAGCGCACACCTTCATGATCTGGAAGGCCCGGCGCAACGCCGACCCCGCCGTACTCGCGCGCAAGCTGCGTGTCACCCGACGCTACAGCCTGCCGGCCATGGGCGCGGTGGCGCTGAGCCTGCCGGTCAGCGGCTGGTGGCTGGTACACATCGCCGGCTGGCCGTTGAGCCAACTGTGGCTGCTGCTCGGCAGCGCCCTGTTCGCCTTGCTGATACTGTTCGGCTTTCTCCTGCATGGGCGCCTGGGCGACTGGCAGGCCCTGGCCGGGCAAGCCGCCTCGCCGCGCCTGCTGCGCTTCACCCTGGCCTATGCCGGGGTGATCCTGGCCCTGCTGCTGGCACTGTTCGCCGTGATGGGTGCCAAACCCGTCTGATGCGCATCCTGCTGATCGGCGCCTGCGGTTTCATCGGGCACCACCTGCTGTCAGCCCTGAGCGCAACAGGTCACGAGATCATCGCCACCTACAACGACAGCGCGCCCTGCGAACGGCCAGGGGTGCGCTGGCAGCGCCGGCGTATGACAAGGCACGTCGATGAGTTACCTGTTCCTGAAAATGCTGCACATCCTTTCCTCGACCCTGCTATTCGGCACCGGCCTGGGCTCGGCCTACTATGCCTGGCGCGCCTGGCGCAGCCGCAACCTGGAGGTCATTGCGGCGACCTTCCGCCATTTGGTCACCGCCGACTGGCTGTTCATCGCCACCACGGCGATCTTCCAGCCCCTGAGTGGTTTGTGGCTGGCGCACATGGCCGGCTGGCCGCTCAACCAGTTCTGGTTGCTGGCCAGCGTGGTGCTGTACGTCTTCGCCGGCGCCTGCTGGTTGCCAGTGGTGTGGTTGCAGATTCGCGTGCGCGACCTGGCCGAACAGGCAAGGCAGAACGCCCAGCCACTCGATGCCCGTGCCTACTTCTATATGAAATGGTGGTTCGCCCTTGGCTGGCCGGCATTCATCGCCTTCATGGTGATTTTCTGGATGATGGTCGGCAAGCCGCTCTAGGCGTGCTCCCGCTCAGCTTGAATGACGGCTTCGAGGCAGGAGCGGACGTTCACGCGATTATCGTTCTTGCACGGTGTGTTTAGCCGTCATTCCCGCGAAGGCGGGAACCCAGAAGCGCTTTTTTATTTGGGCTCCCGCCTTCGCGGGAGTGACGGTTAATGATCTTGAACGTCCGCTTCGGCCTCAATGCAGTCACACACCCATTGGATCAGTCGCGCGAACACTGACTTAACGCAGCGAAATCACCGGCCAACCGCGCTTGAGCGCCTCGGCATTCAGTTTCGGATCCGGGTCGACCGCCACCGGGCGGCTGACCTGCTCCAGCAGCGGCAGGTCGTTCATCGAATCGCTGTAGAAACTGGCGCCTTCCAGGCTCAGGCCCTGTTCGGCGAGCCAGCGGTTCAGGCGGGTGACCTTGCCTTCACGGAAGCACGGCACGTCGGTGGTGCGCCCGGTGTAGCGACCGCCGGCCATTTCGCATTCGGTCGCCAGCAGGTGCTCGACGCCCAGGCGCGCGGCAATCGGCGCGGTGACGAAACGGTTGGTGGCGGTGATGATCACCAGGGTATCGCCGGCCTGGCGGTGCTCATCGAGCAAGGCCTGGCCCTTGGCCAGGATGATCGGCTCGATGCATTCGCTCATGAACTGGGCATGCCAGGCTTCGAGCTGGCTCATCTCGGTACGGCCGAGAATCTCCAGGGTGAAATTGAGGTACTCGGCGATATCCAGGCGCCCGGCCAGGTAATCCTGATAGAAGGCATCGTTGCGCGCCTTGTAGGTGACGCCGTCGAGAATGCCGCGCTCGCACAGCCAGTCGCCCCAGGCATGATCGCTGTCGCCGCCAAGCAGGGTATTGTCGAGATCGAATAGAGCCAGAGCCACGTAGCCTTCCTCTTTTTGCCAGACATCGGAGCCGGGCAGGATAACGGCTTTGACCGGTCTTTCCCATTCCGCATGAGCCTGCGTTGCCGCTATCGCGAGCTTTGTGGAACAATGCCGGAACTCGCGTTGCCGGGGGCTGTTGGCCTTTTGCCAGAGTCATCGATGCTTCGACGAATCGCATGTTTCGTCAAAATCCCGATGCCCCCGCAACGTCAATGAACTCTAGGTGGTGGCCCGTGATCGATTCCGATGGTTTTCGCCCCAATGTCGGCATCATCCTGACCAACGATTTCGGCCAGGTCCTGTGGGCGCGCCGGATCAACCAGGATGCCTGGCAGTTCCCGCAAGGCGGGATCAACCCGCAGGAGTCCCCGGAGCAGGCGTTGTACCGGGAACTGAATGAAGAGGTGGGCCTCGAGCAGCAGGACGTGAAGATTCTCGCCTGCACCCGTGGCTGGTTGCGTTACCGTCTGCCCCAGCGCCTGGTGCGCACGCACAGCCAGCCGCTGTGCATCGGGCAGAAGCAGAAATGGTTTCTCCTGCGCCTGACCGGCTCCGAAGAGCGGGTGCGCATGGACCTGACCGGCAAGCCGGAGTTCGACGGCTGGCGCTGGGTCAGCTACTGGTACCCGCTGGGCCAGGTTGTGACATTCAAGCGCGAGGTTTACCGGCGCGCACTCAAGGAACTCGCACCGCGCCTGTTGGCGCGCGACTGACGGAAACGAGCATGCTCAACACGCTGCGCAAGATCGTCCAGGAAGTGAACGCCGCCAAGGATCTGAGGGCGGCGCTGACGATCATCGTGCAGCGGGTCAAGGAGGCCATGGGCAGCCATGTCTGCTCGGTCTACCTGCTCGACCCGGAGTCCAATCGCTTCGTGCTGATGGCCACCGACGGCCTCAACAAGCGCTCGATCGGCAAGGTCAGCATGGCGCCGAACGAAGGCCTGGTCGGCCTGGTCGGCACCCGTGAAGAGCCGCTGAACCTCGAACACGCCGCCAACCACCCGCGCTACCGCTACTTCGCCGAGACCGGCGAGGAGCGTTATGCCTCGTTCCTCGGCGCGCCGATCATCCACCATCGCCGGGTGATGGGGGTCCTGGTCATCCAGCAGAAGGACCGCCGCCAGTTCGACGAAGGCGAAGAAGCCTTCCTGGTGACCATGAGCGCTCAGCTCGCCGGCGTCATTGCCCACGCCGAGGCGACCGGTTCGATCCGTGGCCTGGGCAAACTCGGCAAGGGCATCCAGGAAACGCGCTTCGTCGGCGTGCCCGGTGCGCCGGGCGCGGCGGTCGGCACCGCGGTGGTGGTGCTGCCGCCTGCGGACCTGGAAGTGGTGCCGGACCGCACCATCGACGATGTCGCCGCCGAACTGCAATTGTTCAAGAACGCCCTGGAAGGCGTGCGTGCCGACATGCACCAGTTGTCGGCCAAGCTGGCCAGCCAGTTGCGCCCGGAAGAACGCGCGCTGTTCGATGTCTACCAGATGATGCTCGACGACGCCTCCCTGGGCAGCGAAGTGACCACCATCATCAAGACCGGCCAGTGGGCCCAGGGTGCCTTGCGCCAGGTGGTCAACGACCACGTCAAGCGTTTCGAGCTGATGGACGACGCCTACCTGCGCGAACGCGCCTCGGACATCAAGGACCTCGGCCGGCGCCTGCTCGCCTACCTGCAGGAAGAACGCAAGCAGAACCTCATCTACCAGGACAACACCATCCTGGTCAGCGAAGAGCTGTCGCCGGCGATGCTCGGCGAAGTGCCCGAGGGCAAGCTGGTCGGCCTGGTCTCGGTGCAGGGCTCGGGCAACTCCCACGTGGCGATCCTCGCCCGCGCCATGGGCATCCCCACGGTGATGGGCGTGGTCGACCTGCCCTACTCCAAGGTCGACGGCATCCAGTTGATCGTCGACGGCTACCACGGCGAGGTCTTCACCAACCCCAGCGAATTGCTGCGCAAGCAGTACGCCGAGGTGGTCGAGGAAGAGCGCCAGCTTTCCCAAGGGCTCAGCGCCTTGCGCGAACTGCCCTGCGAGACCCTGGACGGCCACCGCATGCCGCTGTGGGTCAACACCGGCCTGCTGGCCGACGTGATGCGCGCCCAGGAGCGCGGTGCCGAAGGCGTAGGCCTGTATCGCAGCGAAGTGCCGTTCATGAATGGCGAGCGCTTCCCCAGCGAGAAGGAACAACTGGCGATCTACCGCGAACAACTGGAGGCCTTCCATCCGTTGCCGGTGACCATGCGTACCCTGGACATCGGTGGCGACAAGGCGCTGTCCTATTTCCCGATCAAGGAAGACAACCCCTTCCTCGGCTGGCGCGGTATCCGCATCACCCTCGATCATCCGGAAATCTTCCTGGTCCAGGTACGCGCCATGCTCAAGGCCAGCGAAGGCCTGAACAACCTGCGCATCCTGCTGCCGATGATTTCCGGCATCCAGGAACTGGAAGAAGCGCTGCACCTTATCCACAGGGCCTGGGGCGAAGTGCGCGACGAAGGCGTCGACGTACCATTGCCGCCTATCGGCCTGATGATCGAGATTCCCGCCGCCGTGTACCAGGTGCGCGACCTGGCCCACCAGGTCGATTTCCTCTCGGTCGGCTCCAACGACCTGACCCAGTACCTGCTGGCGGTCGACCGCAACAACCCGCGCGTCGCCGACCTCTATGACTTCCTGCACCCGGCCGTGCTGCATGCGCTGCAACTGGTCATCGAGGGCGCGCGCGTGGAAGGCAAGCCGGTGAGCATCTGCGGCGAGATGGCCGGCGATCCCGCCGCAGCGGTACTGCTGCTGGCCATGGGCTTCGACAGCCTGTCGATGAACGCCACCAACCTGCCCAAGGTGAAATGGCTGCTGCGCCAGATCAGCATGAGCAAGGCGAAGGAGCTGCTGGCGCAGATCATGCGGATGGACAACCCACAGGTTATCCACAGCACCCTGCACCTCGCCTTGCGCAACCTGGGCCTGGGCCGGGTGATCAACCCGGCGGCGACCATCCAGTCCTGATGAAACGGCTCGCCAGCCTCCTCGCCTTCTCGCTGCTGGCAACCAACGCACACGCCTCGACCCTGCGCTGCGGCACCGGGCTCGTCAACGAAGGCGACTCGACCCACGAGGTGCAACGCATATGCGGCGAGCCGCTGGAGCGGCACGTGGAAGAGCCCGTGCTCAACCACGATAAAGGCAAGCTGCGCGGCAATCCGGTCAAGGTCGAGAACTGGATCTACGACCGCGGCAACGGCAGCCGCGCCTACCTGCGCTTCACCAACGACAGCCTGAGCACGATCGAAACACGGCGTTGAGTGGTCAGTTTTAAAGGCTGAAATGAGGCAGGAGCGGGCGTTTCGGTTTGCCGTCACTCCCGCGAAGGCGGGAGCCCAGATGCTTCGAGTCTTTTGGATTCCCGCCTTCGCGGGAATGACGAGTATTTCAACCGGCTGTGGTTTGTGGCCGCTCCTGCCCCTAACTCGCCTACGGTGGCGTCAGCACTTCACCGTTGTCGATGAACGCCCGGATGTTGTCGAACACCAGGTTTTCCATGGCCAGGCGGGTTTCCTCGGTGGCGCTGCCAATATGCGGCATCAGCGCGACGTTGGGCATGGCGAACAGCGCTTCGGGCACCTTCGGTTCGGCCTCGAACACGTCCAGGCCGGCGCCGCCCAGGGCGCCGCTCTGCAAGGCAGCGACCAACGCCGCCTCGTCGATCACCGTGCCCCGGGAAATGTTCACCACGATGCCCTGCGGCCCCAGCGCGGCCAGCACCTCGGCGTCGATCAGGTGGCGCGTCGCCGGGCCGCCCGGACAGGCCAGCACCAGGAAGTCGGCCCAACGCGCCAGCGCCAGCAGGTCGGCTTCATAGCCGTAGGCGCTCTCCGGGTCCTGGCGGCGGTTGTGATAGCGGATGCTCATATCGAAGCCAGCGGCACGCTTGGCGATGTCCTTGCCGATGCGACCGAGCCCGACGATGCCCAGGTTCTTGCCGCTGACCTTGCGCGTCAGCGGGTAGTTGCCCGACAGCCACTTGCCTTCGCGCAGGAAGCGGTCGGACGCCGGCAGTTGGCGTGCCGTGTCGATCAGCAGGCCGATGGCCAGGTCGGCGACGCAATCGTTCAGCACGTCGGGGGTGACGCTGACCTGGATGCCACGCTGCCGCGCCTCGGCTACGGCGATGGAGTCAGCGCCGACGCCGAAGCTGCAGATCGCCTTGAGGTTGGGCAATGCATCGATCAGCTCGACCTTGCAGCCGGCACGGGCAGACGTGGCGACGACCTCGAACGAGGCGCCCTGCTCGGCGAGGAACGCAGGAATATCGGCCTGCTGCCACAGCGGCGTGACGTCATGCTCGCGGGCGATGCGTTGGTTGAAGCGTTCGGTCAGCGGTCCGACCTGCAAGATACGGGTTTTGCTCATGAAGCCTCCTGTCGGGCGAGGGACGGCAAGCTGGAGCAGCCGCCCAGCGCAAGGGTCGCCTGCATTGTGCCGCACTTGGCTCGTCAGGTCCTGCCCCATGGCCCGCGCGATGGTTGGAACTCCAAACACTGCGGCTCAATCATATGTTCAGGCTACCAACGATGAGGAACATGCCATGCGCCGTTCACTGACCTGCCTCGCTTTCGCGGCCCTGTGCCTGCCGCTCGGATCGGCCATGGCCGACAACACCGTGCGCAACATCCTGTCTTCCGGCGCGACCACTGCCTCGACCTACGTCACCTTCAAGGACCACAAGCTGATCGTCGCCGCCCAGGACGACGCCGGGGCCTTCGTCGCCAGCGATGGCAAGGTTCGTGGCGCTTACCTCGAGGCCGCGCTGGATCGTGTACGCAGTGACAACCCCGGCCTGCAGGCCAGCGATGCCGAGTTGGCGCAGGCGATCCTGATCGCGGAGCCAGCCGCACAGTGATCTCACCCAGCGGCGCTTCGACGATGCGAGGCGCCCTTCAGCTCTGCAGCAGCCTGACCAGCTGTGCCCGCTCCAGCGCCGTACGACTCTCTTCATACCAGGTCGGGATACGCTCCTTCAGCCGATCCTTGATCGCGTCGAGCTTGAACGGCTGGGTGTAGCGCTTCTTGCGATAGGCGTAGATGTAGTACATGCCGTCGCGATAGAGGATGCGGTCGAAGGTGTAGAAACCGATGTTCGAACCGTTGCAACGTGCGGTCAGCACCACGTCGCCTTCCTCATAAGGCAACGCGCCCTCGGCGCACTCGTAGGTGAAGAACTCCCGGACCTCGTCCCAGCCTTCGCCGTCGCCACTGCTGGCCAGGTAGCGCTGGGCCTGGACCTCCGACTGGCGGGCATGGTCGCTGTACCAGATGAACAACGGCAGGCTCTGGTTCGACTCGTCGCCCAGCCAGCTCTCGCCATCGGCGTATTCCGAGGTCCGCGCCAGGCCGGCCTGCATGCGCCGGTGGGTCAGGGTGTAGTCTTCCAGCGCGGCCTCGAAAGCCGGCGCGTCACTGCACACCAGCACGCCGGGCGCGGCGTTGAGGACGGCGATTTTCTGCAGATACTGCGCATAGAGCGCGGCATCTTCGATCACCACGCAGGTATCGCGGCTCAGGCCCATGCCGATATCGGTGAAATTGGCGCTGCCCAGCAGGACCTGGTTCGGCTCGATCAGGCACAGGTTCCAGTGGATGCTGGCCTGATAGCGGAAATCCACCGCCAGCCGCAGGGCCGTGCCGCCATGCAGCAAGCAATGCTCGATGAACGCGGGCGAGGTGAAGGAGTTGCTGGTGCCGACCAGCAGGTCCAGGCGGTTGCCGTTGGCCAGCAGGGTATCGAGCAGGGCCTCGGTGTCACTGGCGAAGGCCGATACCAGGGTGATTCGCCGATCGCGCACCTCGCTCAGATACTGCTTGAGGCTGCGCTGTTCATCGAGGATCTGCATGGGGGCTCCGGATTATCGGGGTGATCGGCGAAGAACCGAGGATACGCCCGGCGGCCAATGGCATCCAGCCCGAGACCATGGATGCTCGGAGCGAGGCAATTACGATGGCCGTGCCAACCGCAACACAACCGCGCAGGACGAGCCGGGCAAAACGGCACTATAGTTGCCCGCTCCGGTCCCATTCCTGTTCCGTTTCCTATCCCAACCTGGCAAGGAGTCACCATGAGCAAGGTCCATCACGTCGCCGTTATCGTCGGCAGCCTGCGCAAGGCGTCGATCAACCGCAAGCTGGCCTTGGCGCTGGCAGAGCTGGCGCCGCCCTCGCTGAAGCTGGAAATCGTCGAGATCGGCGACCTGCCGCTGTACAACGAAGACATCGATGTCAGCCCGCCACCCGCTGCCTACACCGCCTTTCGCGAGAAGTTGAAGGATGCCGACGCGGTGCTGTTCGTCACCCCCGAGTACAACCGCTCGGTGCCGGCGCCGCTGAAGAACGCCATCGACGTCGGCTCGCGCCCCTACGGCCAGAGCGCCTACAGCGGCAAGCCAGCGGCAGTGGTCAGTGCCTCGCCCGGCGCCATTGGCGGTTTCGGTGCCAACCATCACCTGCGCCAGTCCCTGGTGTTCCTCGACATGCCGGTGCTGCAACAGCCGGAATCCTACCTGGGCGGCGCCGGCAATTTCTTCGATGAGAGCGGCAAGCCCAACGACAGCATCAAGGGTTTCCTGCAGAAGTTCATCGACACCTTTGCGCGCTGGGTCGAGACCAACGCCAAGCCGTAACGTCGGCAGGCGGCTGGACGAGCAACGTCGTCCAGCCGGCGGCATTCCGTGCCTGCCGTATGCCCCGCCCGAAGCCCGTCGCACGCTTCATCCACATGTGGCGTCCTTCGGTGCGGAGACTTCACCACTGCGGGCGATCTCGATCGACTTGCCGAGCGTTCTGGTCGAAGCCCTATGGCACAGGGTGATGACCGTGCTGCCGTTGCTGCCGCCGTTGGAGTAGAAGCTGAGTGTGCTCACTGCCTGGCCGGTAGCGCGAGCCTGGATGTGCGCGTTACCCAGACCATCGCGATGGCGCAAGACACTCCCGTCGCGAGTCTCGACCTCCAGCGTGCCGGCCCAGGCATCGCTGGCCGAAGCACTGACCGTGATGCGCTGCCCCCGGCTGATCGCCTGTTCACGTGCGTACTGCAGCAGGCCATACAGCTCGTTGCTCGAGGCATGGATGGCATTGCGTCGTAGCCGCTCGCCCATGCCAGGTATGGCGATGGCCACAATAATCGCCAGCAAGGCGACCACGACCCTCGTTTCCCCGGCCAGTGTCCTGCCCGTGCTCACATCGATACCACTCGGATTCGAAGACTGGCGCCGATGATAGACGGGGCGTTCCCTTAAGAATGATTCCGACCGGTAACGATACCGATACAGGCCGACATGAAGTTGCTTCGTTACACACCTGCGCGGGTTAGGGCACGCGCCTCAAGCGGCGAGCAAAGGCGGCATGGGGCAACCGATGGTATCGGCGACGGCACGCACCAGCTCGGCTTCGGCGGCACCGATGCGGCCGTCATGCGTCACACACACAGCCATGGCCTGGAGCAATTGCGGCTTCTGCAACGGCTGTAGCCCTGCCAGGCGATCGAGGGCCAGGTCGAGGCCTTTTACCCCCTCCCCCTGGCGCAGCGGCAGCGACTCGAACGGCAATTGCGCACTGGCGGCAATGAACGCCTCACGGCACTGTTGCGTATCGCCATGGCCGGCGCGGGCCAGTGCGCCGAGCAGCAGCGCCACGTCGTCGGCCAGTTCCAGCAGGTGATACTTGGCGGTATGCCGGCGCGGTGGCTCGATATTACGCTCGACGATGCGCAGCAGCGTCCACTCCAGCAGCTCGACCTGGCCATCGGCCCTGATCAGCAGGAGCAGATTGGCCTTCAGGCGGGCGACTTCCGCAGCCGGCAATTGCTTGAGGGCCGGAATCGCCAGGTCCAGCAGAGGCAAACGCTGACCAGGCTCAAGCCTGAGCAGTTCGCCACGCAAGCTGCCAAGGACGCCAAACAGCGCCGGCTCGATTTCCGGACGCAGCAATTCGAGCTGTGTGGCCAGCAACTCGGGCTCGCGCTGCAGCAGCAGGCCGAGGACCAGCGCCTGGGCGCCGATGGTACTGTGGGCGGCGCTCTTCAGCGACGCGGGCAGGCTATCGAGGGCCTGCCGGGCGTATTGCAAGTGAGTGGCCTGCGGATCGCCGATCGCACTGATCGAGCGATCCATCGCAACCGGGTTGTAGACCGCCGCGCTCATCGCCACGGCGACACCGAGCGCCTGTTGCATCCGCGTGTCGGCAGCGGCGTTCTCGGGCGCCAGGTGCGCTGCGCGGAACGCTGGAAAAGTGCCGTCCCAGCCCGGCTCGATGCGCCGGATACGTTCCTCCAGCGGCGGATGGGTCGCCATCATGCCGCTCAGGGACTGGCGGGTACCGGCGCCGAAGAACAGGTGGCTGAACTCGGCCGCGTGACGGTCCCGCAACTGCGAGCCCGCGACCGTGGCGCCGATCTTCTTCAGCGCGCCGGCAATGCTGTCCGGGTTACGGGTGAACTGCACCGCCGACGCATCGGCGAGAAACTCGCGCTGGCGGCTGACCGCCGCCTTGATCAGGTTGCCGAAGAACGTACCTGCGTAGCCCAGCACCACCAGGGCGACACCGGCCAGTACAAGGGCCAGGCCGGCATTGCCATTGCGCTCCGAGGAGCGATTCGAGCGGCTGGAGGATGAATGGCCCAGGCTGCGCACGATGGCCTCGCCGATCAGGCCGATCAGCAGGATGCCGTGCAGGATCGCCACCAGTCGGATATTCAGGCGCATGTCGCCGTTGAAGATATGGCTGAACTCATGGGCGATCACGCCCTGCAACTCTTCGCGGCTCAGCGCCTGCACGGCGCCACGGGTGATGCCGATCACCGCGTTCTGCGGCGTGAGGCCGGCGGCGAAGGCATTGATCGCGTCGTCGTCGAGGAGGTACACCGGTGGCACCGGCGTGCCCGAGGCAATGGCCATTTCCTCGACCACATTGAGCAAACGCCGCTCCTCGGGGCTTTTCGCCTCCAGGTTGACCAGCCGCCCACCCAGGCGCTCGGCGACCCTGGCGCCGCCACCGCCAAGCTGGGCCTGCTTGTACAGGCCGCCGAGCAGCACCACGCCAATCACCACAGCCGCCACATACATGACCAGTTCGGGGCCTGGCCGGACGTGCATGTCGGCGAATTGCAGGGCAACGATCAGGGCAATGGTGGCCAGCGCGACCAGGCTGACCACCGCCAGGGTCATGAGCAACACCAGCCGGCCGGTATTACGCCTGGCGCGGTCCTGTTGTTCGAAGAAGTTCATAGCGATCCCAGAACCGGATGGGCCCTACCTGCCGCCGTTAAAACGAAACCTTCGGCGCGGCCTGGATCGCCGCGCTGTCCTCGAACTCCAGCAGGGCGGCGTCCTTGCTGTGGCCGAAGAAGTTGGCCAGGACCACCGGCGGGAAACTCTGCTTGTAGGTGTTGTACTCGGTGACCGCGTCGTTGAATGCCTGGCGCGAGAAGGCGACCTTGTTCTCGGTGCTCGCCAGTTCCTCGCTGAGCTGCTGCATGTTCTGCGAAGCCTTGAGGTCCGGGTAGGCCTCCATGGTCACGTTCAGGCGCCCGAGTGCGCTGCCCAGCTGGCCTTCGGCAGCGCCAAGGCGGGCCATGCTCTGCGCATCGCCAGGTTGGGCCGAGGCGGCTTTCAGGCCAGAGGCGGCGGCATTGCGGGCAGCGATCACGGCTTCCAGGGTATCGCGCTCGTGGGCCATGTAGGCCTTGGCGGTTTCCACCAGGTTGGGAATCAGGTCGTAGCGGCGCTTGAGCTGCACCTCGATCTGGGCGAAGGCGTTCTGATAGCGGTTGCGCAACGCGACCAGGCGGTTGTAGATACTGATCAGCCCGAAGACCAGGACCGCCAGGATAACCAGAATGACAATGCTCGAAATCGACACGGCGATCTCCCTATCCGATACGCAAGAGCCGCGATCTTAGCTCAAAGCCCATGCCGGGCATAACGACCCTGTCGTCAACGTCAGCTCACACGCCCAACCGTCCATCGCTTCCCCGATGATTCCTGCTGAACCTTTGCTTATTCCTCCCAGTCGGTTTCCGTAGGCCCACGACATTTCTCCGCGAGCAGCCAATCATCACCGCACAGCGATCAACAACACAGGACCCAGGTGCGCCGCCGTCTCGGCGGCGGCGCACCTGCGAGAGCAGGAGCGAGGCGTATGCCGCACGCCCACCCCCAATCGCATTCTCCTGAAGACCGCACTCGCAGTTCCTACCGTAACCGCTACCCCACCATGCGCTGGCATTTCGCCGGGCTGCGCCTGACCAAGGAGTCCTGACATGGCATTGGCCATCTGCTACCACGAGCATTACCGGCAGCACGACACGGACGCGTTGCGCGAAGCCGTGCTGCTGGGTTTGGCCGGCGCGCCCAAGTCGGTCCCGCCAAGATTCTTCTATGACCGGCGCGGACTTGAGCTTTACGACAAGATCTGCCGACTGCCGGAGTACTACCAGAGCCGTACGGAAGAAATGATCCTGCGCCTGGCGGCCAACCAGATCGCCCACATCGTCGGCCCCGGCAGCAGCCTGGTCGAGCTGGGCTGTGGGACCGGCCGCATGGCGCGCTTCCTGCTCGATGCGCTGCGCCCGGCCCGCTACCTGGGCATCGATATCTCCCACGACGACCTGCTTGCCGGCACCCATCGACTGGCCGCCGACTATCCCTGGCTCGAAGTCCACGCGTCCTGCGCCGACTTCAGCCAGCCGCTGGACCTGCCTACGGCCATCCTCGGGCGGCCGGTACTGGCCTTCTTCCCGGGCTCGGGCATCGGCAACTACGACCTGGAAGAGGCCAGTGCCCTGCTCCGCAACCTGCATCAGGCGCTGCCGGAAGGGGCCGGCTTGCTGATCGGCGTGGACCTGGTGAAGGACAAGGCAACGCTGGAAACCGCCTACAACGACAAGGCCGGCGTCACCGCCGCGTTCAACCTGAACATGTTGCAGCGCATCCGCAACGAACTGGACAGCGACATCGATCCACGCCGTTTCGAACACCTGGCCTTCTATAACCAGGGGGAGTCACGCATCGAAATGCACCTGCGCAGCAAGCAGGCCCAACAGGTGTGGATCGAAGGCCAGCGCTTCGACTTCGCCACGGGCGAAACCCTGCACACCGAAAACGCCTACAAATACACGCCAGCCACCTTCCGTGAACTGGCCGCGCAATCGGCTTTCCACTCCGAGGCAATGTGGGTCGACCCGTGGAAGCTGTTCAGCGTGCATTACCTGCGCCGCGAGTGACGCGCAAAAAAAGCCCACCGGGGGAAGTGGGCCAAGGGCAATAAACGGGCAGCGGGGGAGCTGCCTAATGCGCTCGAAGGAGCAAGACGAGCGCGTGGAGGAAACTAGGCGACCAATGTGTCGCGGTGACGCATGCCCAACTCGAAGCGCCAGATCGACTCGCTGGCCAGGGCCGCACCACGACTCATGAACGGACCCGCCATGACCCGACCGTCGACCAGCACATACCAGCAGGCGATATGGCCCGCGGCACGCAAGGCAGCCGGCAAGGCGCTGCCAATCTGGGACATGATGCTGACGTTGGGCATGTCGCTCTCCGACCGTGGGGTGGTGTGGGCTCCACTTTAGGGGCCGGGTCGGATCAGCGGAAATCAGTCGGCTCGATAGTGGATATCGAGGGAGTGACTTCGAGACAGCACGCGCACACCGTTTCGTAGGGTGGATCGGGGCGCGTAGCTGACGCTCTTTTCATCCACCAAGGCGATGCGAGGGTGGACGGGTGAAGCGTCGTCCACCCTACGGGCTACACCGCGTCCCCCAACAAAAATGCCGCCAACCGGAACGGTGGGCGGCATCTTGTCGAAGCGAACAACGTCAGGCCTGGATCGCGCCTTTGAGCTTGTTCATCGCGTTCTTCTCCAACTGGCGAATACGCTCGGCGGAGACGTTGTACTTGGCGGCCAGGTCATGCAAGGTCGCTTTTTCCTCGGCCAGCCAGCGCTGCTGGAGGATGTCGCGGCTACGCTCGTCCAGGCTCTCCAGCGCCTCGTTGAGGCTGGCGTTGGAGCTGTCGCTCCAGTCCGCGTCTTCGAGCTGCATGGCCGGGTCGTAGCGATGGTCTTCCAGGTAGTGGGCCGGCGACTGGTAGGCGCTGTCGTCGTCGGCATCCGCCGCCGGGTCGAAGGCCATGTCCTGGCCGGACAGGCGGCTCTCCATCTCGCGCACTTCGTGCGGCTCGACGCCCAGGCTCTGCGCCACGGCATGCACTTCATCGTTGTTCAGCCAGGACAGACGCTTCTTCTGGCTGCGCAGGTTGAAGAACAGCTTGCGCTGGGCCTTGGTCGTGGCGACCTTGACGATGCGCCAGTTGCGCAGGATGAACTCGTGAATCTCGGCCTTGATCCAGTGCACCGCGAAGGACACCAGGCGCACGCCCATTTCCGGGTTGAAGCGCTTGACAGCCTTCATCAGGCCGACGTTGCCTTCCTGGATCAGGTCGGCCTGGGCCAGACCATAACCCGAGTAACTGCGAGCGATATGTACGACGAAGCGCAGGTGCGCGAGCACCATTTGCCGGGCCGCTTCCAGATCTTGACTGTAGAAGAGGCTGCCAGCCAGCTCGCGCTCCTGCTCGGGCGTCAGCAGGGGAATGCTGTTCACCGCATGCACGTAGGCTTCCAGGTTTGCACCGGGAACCAAGGCATGAACAGGTTGCAGAGAAGTGGTCATTTAAAACCTCCGGTTTACTGAATTCGTACGCTTTCGCGCCGCAAGATAGGACAGCAGGGCTGTGGATAAGTTTCTTGCAGAGCTAACGATTTAGCACGAATACTATTTAAAAACAAACGCTTGTTATCGGGGCGCCAGCTCACTCAAGTGCCGCGCCACCGCCAGCCAGGCGCCAATATAGCCCAGGAATACGGCACCGAGTAGCAAATAACAGCCCTGCTCGACCGGCACGCCGCCAAGGGCGAAGTCGCTGCCGTACAACCCGGCCAGGCGCACCACCGCATCGTTCAGCCAGTCCAGGCCGAAGGCCAGCACCGCCCAGGCCAGCACACCGGCGCCGACGCCATAGATCGCGCCCATATAGAGGAAGGGACGGCGAACGTAGCCATCGGTTCCACCTACCAGCTTGATGACCTCGATCTCGCTACGACGGTTCTCGATGTGCAAGCGGATGGTGTTGCCCACCACCAGCAGCAGCGCCAGGATCAGCAGCAGCGACAAACCGAAGACGAAATGCTGGCCCAGCTTGAGGATCGCGGTCAGGCGCTCGACCCACTGCATGTCCAGTTGCGCCTGCTGCACGCCGCTCAGCTCCGAGAGGCGCTGGCGCAGCGCTTCCAGTGCGGCCTTGTCGACTTCCTTCGGGGTGACCACGATCACGCCGGGCAGCGGGTTTTCCGGCAGGTCGCGCAGCGCTTCACCAATCCCGGACTGTTGCTCGAACTCGGACAGCGCTTCGGCACGGCTGATGAACTCGGCCTCGGAGACGTCCGGCATGCCGGCGATCTCGTCGCGCAACGACGGCCCAACCGACTCGCTGGCATCCAGCTTCAG
This sequence comes from Pseudomonas sp. LRF_L74, assembly GCF_965644255.1. NCBI lineage: Bacteria > Pseudomonadati > Pseudomonadota > Gammaproteobacteria > Pseudomonadales > Pseudomonadaceae > Pseudomonas > Pseudomonas sp. LRF_L74. Next base: position 281,348 of record NZ_CBFFRH010000001.1, read on the forward strand.
GTACAGGGAAATCTGCGCCGCGCGCTGCCAGGAGCCACCGAGGCGCTCGACGTTATCCAGCAGCAGCGACAGGCCCATCGGCAGCGACAGGGCGATGGCCATGACCAGGCAGGTGAAGAAGCTGCCAATCGGCTGGCGAGCCAGGCGGCGCAGGCTGTCGACCAGGCTGGCGCGGTGGCTTTCCAGCCAGGCGTGCAGCAGGGTGGTGAAGTCCGGGCCGTCGCTGATTGGCTTGTCGGCCTTGGCCTTGACCGCCCCGACACGTTCGGCGGCCTTGGTGTTGCGTTGCGTCTCGCTCATCAGCTCGCCTCTCCATCGCCGATCAGGCGGCCGCGTTGCAGGGTCAGCATGCGGTGGCGCATGCGCGCGATCAGGGCCAGGTCGTGGCTGGCGATCAGCACGGTGGTGCCCAGGCGGTTGATGTCTTCGAACACGCCCATGATCTCGGCGGCCAGGCGCGGGTCGAGGTTACCGGTGGGTTCGTCCGCCAGCAGCAGGGCCGGGCGATGCACCACGGCACGGGCGATACCGACTCGCTGTTGCTGGCCGGTCGAAAGATCCGAAGGGAACTGCTCGGCCTTCTCGGCCAGGCTGACGCGCTCCAGCGCCGAGCTCACGCGCTTGGCGATATCGTCCTTGGACAGGCCGAGGATCTGCAGCGGCAGGGCAACGTTGTCGAACACGCTGCGGTCGAACAGCAACTGGTGGTTCTGGAACACCACGCCGATCTGCCGGCGCAGGAAGGGAATCTGCGCGGTGCTGATCTGGCCCAGGTCCTGGCCGGCCAGCAGCAGCTTGCCGGTGGTCGGCCGCTCCATCGCCAGCAGCAGGCGCAGCAGCGTGCTCTTGCCAGCGCCGGAGTGGCCGGTGACGAAGAGGAACTCGCCACGGCGCACGCGGAAACTCAGTTCATGCAACCCGACATGGCCGTTGGGATACCGTTTGCCGACCTGCTCGAATCGAATCATCCCTTGTCTTTCTCCGCGAACAGGGCCTGGACGAAATCCTGCGCCACGAAGGTGCGCAGGTCGTCGATGCCCTCGCCGACGCCGATGTAGCGGATCGGCAGGTTGAACTGCTTGGCCAGGGCGAAGATCACCCCACCCTTGGCCGTTCCGTCCAGCTTGGTCAGCGCCAGGCCGGTGAGGTTCACCGCCTGGTTGAATTGTTTGGTCTGGTTGATGGCGTTCTGCCCGGTACCGGCGTCGAGCACCAGCAGCACTTCATGGGGCGCGGTCTCGTCCAGCTTGCCGATGACCCGACGAACCTTCTTCAGTTCTTCCATCAGGTTGTCTTTGGTGTGCAGACGACCGGCGGTGTCGGCGATCAGCACGTCGATGCCACGGGCCTTGGCCGCCTGCACGGCGTCGAAGATCACCGAGGCCGAGTCGGCGCCGGTGTGCTGGGCGATCACCGCGATGTTGTTGCGCTCGCCCCACACTTGCAGTTGCTCGACCGCAGCGGCGCGGAAGGTGTCGCCGGCGGCGAGCATGACTTTCTTGCCTTCGCCTTGCAGCTTTTTCGCCAGTTTGCCGATGGTGGTGGTCTTGCCCGCGCCATTCACGCCGACCACCAGGATCACGTAGGGCGCCTTGGCCTTGTCGATCACCAGCGGCTGCTCGACCGGCGCGAGCATGCCCGCCAGTTCCTCCTGCAACGCCTTATATAAGGCACCGCTGTCGGCCAGTTCCTTGCGCGCCACGCGCTTGGTCAGGCTCTGCACGATGGCGGTGGTCGCCTCGACACCGACGTCGGCGGTGAGCAGGCGGGTTTCCAGTTCGTCGAGCAGGTCGTCGTCGATGGCCTTGCGCCCGAGGAACAGGCTGGCCATGCCTTCGCCAAAGCTGGCGCTGGTCTTGGCCAGGCCCTGGCGCAGGCGGGCGAACCAGCCGCCACGGTTGTCGCCGGGCTTGGCTTGCTCGACCACGGCGCTGGGCTCGTCGACGACTGGCGCGCTGATCGCCGGCTCAGGCTCGCTGATCGGTGCTGGTTGCGGCTCATGGACCGCGTGAAGCACATCCTGGCCCGCCTCGATGGCCGGGCGCAGCGGCGCGGCGGGTTGCTCGTCGGCCATCGCCGGAGCGACCGGGGCCGGCTCGAACGTGGGCGCATCCGCATGCGGGCGATGAGGTTCGACCGATGCCGGAGCAGGCGTTTCAGGCCCGGCAGGCGCCTCATGTGCGCTCGGTTCGACCGAGACAACCTCAGGTTCGGCGGGGGCGGCGGTGGGGGTTTCAGGGGCTTTCTTGCGGAACCAGCCGAACAGGGATTTCTTCTCGCTCGTTTCGGCCGGAGTTTTCTTGTCGTCGTCGGAACCAAACATGTTTCGTCTACATCTCAGAGGGGCGCGCTTTTGAGCCAGAAGCTGCTGCGCCGCCCCGGAAAAGGATGGGGTATCCTACACCTCTTCGCCCGCCGGCGGTACGACCGCCCCGAGTAGTCCAACAGGTCAAGAATCCATGAATCGAGTCGCCCGCCGCTGTGCCGGCCTGCTGTTTTCTGCCTTAATGCTCTCCCTCGCGGCCCAGGCCGCCGACCCCCAAGCCACCCATGAATTCAAGCTGGACAACGGCCTCAAGGTCATCGTCCGCGAGGATCATCGGGCGCCGGTGGTGGTGTCCCAGCTCTGGTACAAGGTCGGTTCCAGCTACGAGACGCCCGGCCAGACCGGCCTGTCCCACGCCCTCGAGCACATGATGTTCAAGGGCAGCAAGAAGCTCGGCCCCGGCGAGGCCTCGCGCATCCTGCGCGACCTCGGCGCCGAGGAAAACGCCTTCACCAGCGACGACTACACCGCCTTCTACCAGGTGCTGTCGCGTGATCGCCTGCCGGTCGCCCTGGAGCTGGAGGCCGACCGCCTGGCCAACCTGACCCTGCCCGCCGACGAGTTCTCCCGCGAGATCGAGGTGATCAAGGAAGAACGTCGCCTGCGCACCGAAGACCGGCCCAACGCGCTGGCCTATGAGCGCTTCAAGGCCATGGCCTACCCGGCCAGCGGCTACCACACGCCAACCATCGGCTGGATGGCCGACCTCGACCGCATGAAGATCGAGGAACTGCGCAAGTGGCACGAGGACTGGTACACGCCGAACAACGCCACCCTGGTGATCGTCGGCGACGTCAGCCTCGACGAGATCAAGGGCCTGACCCAGCGCTTCTTCGGCGCCATCCCCTCGCGGCCGACGCCGCCAGCCAAGCTGCCGCGCGAGCTGGCCGAACCGGGCGAGCGCAAGATCACCCTGCACGTGCAGACCCAGTTGCCCAGCCTGCTCTACGGCTTCAACGTGCCGGGCCTGGCCACTGCCGCCAACCCGCGCGACGCCCACGCTCTGCGGATGATTTCCGCTCTGCTCGATGGCGGCTACAGCTCGCGCCTGCCATCGCGCCTGGAGCGTGGCGAGGAACTAGTCTCTGGAGCTTCCAGCAGCTACGACGCCTTCGCCCGGGGCGACAGCCTGTTCCTGATCAGCGCCACGCCCAACGTGCAGAAGAAAAAGACCCTGGAGCAAGTCGAAGCCGGCATCTGGCGCCAGCTCGATGACCTGAAGAAAACCCCGCCCAGCGCCGATGAACTGCAACGCGTGCGCGCCCAGGTGATCGCCAGCCTGGTCTACGAGCGCGACTCGATCACCAGCCAGGCCAGCACCATCGGCCAACTGGAGACCGTCGGCCTGTCCTGGGAACTGATGGACAAGGACCTGGATGCCCTGAGCGCCGTCACCCCGGCCGACATCCAGCGCGTGGCGCAGACCTACTTCACCCGCTCGCGCCTGAGCACCGCCTACATCCTCCCTGAACAAGCCGTCGAAGGAGCCCGCCATGAGTGAGCGCAACCTGCCGCGCCTCAGCGCTCTCGCCCTGGCCGTCCTGCTGGTCGCCAGTTGCGCCAACACGTCGCAGCAGCAGGCACAACCCGAGTCCGTCGCCGCAGCCGCCTCGAACAAGATCGAGACCCTCGCCGCCCTCGACGACAAGGCGCCCAGCCATCGCCCGTTGAACATCCAGAGCTGGAACACCGCCGAAGGCGCCAAGGTGCTGTTCGTCGAAGCCCGCCAGTTGCCGATGCTCGACCTGCGCCTGACCTTCGCCGCCGGCAGCAGCCAGGACGGCGGCACGCCGGGCCTGGCCGCGCTGACCAACGCCATGCTCAACGAGGGCGTGCCGGGCAAGGACGTCAGCGCCATCGCCGCCGGCTTCGAAGGCCTCGGCGCCGATTTCAGCAACGGCTCCTACCGCGACATGGCGGTCACCGGCCTGCGCAGCCTCAGCGACCGCAAGCAGCTCGACCCGGCCTTGAAACTGTTCGAACAGGTGATCGGCCAGCCGACCTTCCCTGCCGACTCCCTGGCACGGATCAAGAACCAGTTGCTGGCCGGCTTCGACTACCAGAAGCAGAACCCCGGCAAGCTGGCCGGCATCGAGCTGTTCAAGCAGCTCTATGGCAATCACCCCTACGCCCACCCGGCCGAGGGCACCGAGAAGACCATTCCGTCGATCAGCCGGGCGCAACTGCGCGCCTTCCACCAGAAGACCTACACCGCCGGCAACGCGGTGATCGCCCTGGTCGGCGACGTGTCGCGCGAAGAGGCCGAGAAGATCGCCGCCCAGGTTTCCGCCTCGCTGCCCAAGGGCGCGGCGCTGGCCAAGATGCCCGTGCCGCAGCAGCCGAAAGCCGGGCACACGCACATCGAGTTCCCGTCCAAGCAGACCCACCTGATGCTCGCCGAACTGGGCATCGAACGTCGCGACCCCGACTATGCCGCGCTGTACCTGGGCAACCAGATTCTCGGCGGCGGCGGTTTCGGCACCCGCCTGATGAGCGAAGTGCGCGAGAAGCGCGGCCTGACCTACGGTGTGTACTCGGCCTTCACCGGCATGCAGGCCCGTGGCCCGTTCCTGATCAACCTGCAGACCCGCGCCGAGCTCAGCGAAGGCACGCTCAAGCTGGTGCAGGACATCCTCGCCGACTACCTGGCCAACGGCCCGACCCAGAAGGAACTGGACGACGCCAAGCGCGAGACCGCCGGCAGCTTCCCGCTGTCCACCGCGAGCAACGCCGACATCGTCGCCCAGCTCGGCGCCATGGGCTTCTATGACCTGCCGCTGAACTACCTGGAAGACTTCTCCGCCCAGGTCCAGGCGCTGACCGTCGAGCAGGTGAAAGCAGCCATGGCCAGGCACCTGAGCGCCGACCAACTGGTGATCGTCAGCGCCGGCCCGAGCGTGCCGCAAAAGGAACTGCCAGCACCGACCGACCATCCAGTCGAACAACCCCTCGGCGTACCGGAGCACTGATGCGCAAGCCTACGACAAGCAAGCCCGACCACGGTGGCAGCGGCCAGCTGCGCATCATCGGCGGCGAATGGCGCAGCCGCCAGTTCAACTTCCCCATGGCCCACGGCCTGCGGCCGACGCCGAACCGGGTGCGCGAGACCCTGTTCAACTGGCTGGCGCCCTATGTCGAGGGCGCCAAGGTGCTGGATTGCTTCACCGGCAGCGGCGCGTTGTACCTGGAAGCGCTGTCGCGCGGCGCCGCCAGCGGCCTGGCCCTGGACAGCAGCCCGGCGGCCATCGCCAGCCTGCGGCAGATCCTCGCCACCCTGCGCTGCGAAAACGGCCAGTTGCTGCAGGTCGACGCGCTGGCCTATCTGGATAAATCGCCAGCCAGCCCTTATGACCTGGTGTTCCTCGACCCGCCGTTCGGCAAGGACCTGCTGGCACCGGCCTGCGCCCGGCTGGAACAGAACGGCTGGCTGGCCGAGCGGGCCTGGGTCTACTGCGAAAGCGAGAGCGCGCCGTCCAGCCTGGGCCTGCCGGGCAACTGGCGGCTGCATCGGGAGAAGAAGGCCGGGCAGGTGCATTATTCGCTGTGGGAGCGCAGCGAGACGTGAACGGCGTTTGCGCCCAGCGCTCCAGCCCCCGGCGCTCTTGACGCGCCAGAACCATGAGCGCGCCCTTCAGCCCCGCCTGGTGGCTCCCCGGCCCGCACCTGCAAACGCTGTGGGGCACCTTCTGCCGGCATCGCCCCGACCTACAGCGCGAGCGCGAACGGTTGTGGCTGGACGACGGTGATTTCCTCGATATCGACTGGCATGGCCCGCACACGGCCGACGCGCCCCTGGTGCTGGTCCTGCACGGCCTGACCGGCTCGTCCTCTTCGCATTACGTGCTCGGCCTGCAACAGCGCCTGGCCGCCCAGGGCTGGGCCAGCGCCGCGCTGAACTGGCGCGGCTGCTCCGGCGAGCCCAACCTGTTGCCGCGCGGCTATCACTCGGGCGTCAGCGAGGACGTGCTGCACGCCATCGCCCACCTGCAACGCAAACGGCCACTGGCGCCGCTGTACGCGGTGGGCTACTCACTGGGTGGCAACGTGTTGCTCAAGTACCTGGGGGAAACCGCCGACCGCTCCGGCCTGCAAGGCGCCGTCGCGGTGTCGGTGCCGTTTCGCCTGGATCACTGCGCCGACCGCGTCGACCAGGGCTTTTCCAAGGTCTACCAGCGGCACTTCATCCGCAGCCTGGTCGCCTATGTCCGCGACAAGCGCATGCGCCTGGCCGAACAAGGCCAGGCCGAGCACGTCGAGTCCCTCGACCGCCTGGGTTCACTGGAGGGCATGCGCACGTTCTGGGATTTCGATGGACGCTTCACCGCGCCGCTGCATGGCTACGTCGATGCCGACGACTACTACCGGCGCGCCTCCAGCCGCTATTACCTGGACCGCATCGCCACGCCGACGCTGATCATCCAGTCCCGCGACGACCCGTTCGTCTTCCCCCACAGCGTGCCCACGGCCGATGAGCTGTCGCCCAGCACCGAGCTGGAGTTGCACGCCAGGGGTGGACATGTCGGTTTCGTCGGTGGGCGCCTGGGCCGGCCGCGCTATTACCAGGAAGAACGGATCGGCGCGTGGCTGCAGGCCACGCGTTAGCCGGCGACGGCTCAACCCTCGGCCTTGCCCGCCTTGGCAAACGCCATCACCACCTCACGCACGATCTTGCGCTGGCTTGGCGCCAGGTTGATGAACGCTTCCAGCGTCTCGCGCTCCTGATAATTGAGGCGTTCCCAGGTCTCGCGATGCTCGGCGATGCGGTTCTGCAGTTCGGTGCCGTACTTCAACTGCTCCGGCGAGACCTTCAGCCATTCGGCCAGTACCAGCAGCTTTTCGTCGGTCGGCCAGGTTTCGCCACGTAACCAGCGACGCACGCCATGCAGGGTGACCTGGGTGCTGTAGCTGCGCAGATTGAATTCACGCTCGAGTACCGATGGCCTGGGCTCGTAGCCAGCCTGGCGCATGGCTTGCTGCAACCTCTCGGCGAATTGTGCTTTGACCTTTTCCATGGCGGCACGGTACGAGGACTCGCTCGCCACGGACGTGACCATCTGGTTACCCGATCAGCATTTGATATAGACTATTGGTTACGTAACTCGTGGTTAAGGTTCTATGCCTAAGTCGCTGCTGGAGCAACTCCCCGAAATCGTCGCCCGCGGGCGGCAGCTCGCCGAACGGATTCTGCAAAGCCTGGAAGGACGCCACCGGGTGAACCTGCAGACCCGCGAATGGGTGCTGCCTGCGCGCGACGTCCAGGTCGGCGACTGGATCGATCAGGCCTGCCGCCTGGATGCCCAGGCCGGCAGCGAGCAGGCCGAGTGGAGCAACCGCCTGATCTACGGCGACAACCTGCTGGCCATCGCCGCCCTGCTCGCCGGCGACGAAGGCACGCCGAGCCTGCGCGGCAAGGTCGACCTGATCTACATCGACCCGCCGTTCGACTCCAAGGCCGACTACCGCACCAAGGTCACCCTGCCCGGCGTCGAACTGGAGCAGCGGCCCACGGTGATCGAGCAGTTCGCCTACTCGGACACCTGGGCCGAGGGCACCGCCTCGTACCTGGCGATGATCACCCCGCGCCTGATCCTCATGCGCGAGCTGCTCAGCGACAGCGGCTCGATCTACGTGCACCTGGACTGGCACGTCGGCCACTACGTGAAGCTGGTGCTGGACGAGGTGTTCGGCAAGCACTGCTTCCAGAACGAGATCGTCTGGTGCTACCGCGAGGCGATCAACTCGACCAAGCGCTGGAACCGCAAGCACGACACCATCTACTTCTACAGCAAGCACCCCGAGCGCTTCACCTTCAACCCCGACGCGGTGCTGCAACCGCACGCGCCCTCGACCGTCGCCAAGTACCGCTACGAAGACGAGAAAGGCCGCTACCGCCTGATGGGCCGCGGCATCGTCGGCAGCCCGATCCAGTCGGCCCGCGACGTCGCCCCGGAATGGGAAAAGACCCACCCGGAACTGGTCTATCGCCACTACCTGCGCGGCGGTACCTACGCCGTCGACTACTGGGTGATCGACGCCCTCAACCAGGTCGCCAAGGAGCGCCTGGGCTATGCCACGCAGAAGCCCGAGGCCATCCTCGAACGCATCCTCAAGGCCTCGACCAACCCCGGCGACCTGGTCGCCGACTTCAACGGCGGCTCCGGCACCACCGCCGCCGTGGCCGAACGCATGGGCCGCCGCTGGATCACCAGCGACCTGGGCAAGCCGGCCTGCATGATCATGCGCAAGCGGCTGATCGACCAGAACACCAGGCCATTCCTCTACCAGGCCATCGGCGACTACCAGATCGAAGCGGCGAAGAGCAGCCTGGGGCGCAATTTCCGCATCGGCGACCTGTCGGGCATCGTCCTCTCGCTGTATGGCGCGCAGCCACTGCCGGCCGAGGACAACCCGCTGCGCAATCTCGGCGCCATCACCGGCGGCGGGCACAAGACCCTGGTGCTGGCCGACTCGCCGAACAAACTCACCGGCGTCGCCACCCTGAACAAGGCCATCGCCCTGCGCGACAACCTGCTCGGCGGCTGGGACCGCGTGGTGGTGCTCGGTTGGAACTTCGAGCCGGCCATCGGCCAGAGCATCAGCGCCCTCGCCGACGAGCGCCTGGAAGTGCTGGTGATCCCGCCCGACCTGCTCGACCGCCTGCGCAAGAAAGGCAACAGTATCGAGAAACTGCGCAACGGCCTGCGCTTCTCCAGCCTGCAATACCTGACCACGCACCCGATCACGCGCCAGCGCACCGCAGCCGGCGAGCGCCTGCACATCAGGCTGGCCAACTACGTGCTGCTGTCGCCCGAGGCGATCAACCTCGACGAGACCAACCGGGAAAAACTCCAGCGCGTCATGAACAAGGAACCGCTGGCGCTGATCGAGTACTGGGCGGTCGACCCGGACTACGACGGCGACGTGTTCCGCTCGGTCTGGCAGGACTACCGCGGCAACAGCGCCAATGACGACGACCCGCTGCGGGTGGTCAGCGAGGCGCGCGTGGACGTGCCACACAAGGCTGGCGAACGGCGGGTCTGCGTGCGGGTCGTCGACGTCTTCGGCTTCGAGGCCGAAGTGATCCGGCTCGTCACGGAGGACGTCGCATGAGCGTCCTCGCCGAGGCCCTGACCCGCCGCACCGAGGCCCTCTGCGTCGGCCTGGAGCAGGGCGTGGCCGAGGTGTTCGAGCAGGTCACGCCGACCACCGGCCACCTGCTGCGCTGGTGGTTCGGCGAAGAGGCCGTGCAGGCGCGCCAGGGCCTCAACTTCCACCCCGGGCAGCGCCAGGCCATCCTCAATGCCATCGTCGCCCACGAAGTCCTGGGCAGCACCGACCTGCTCGACCTGCATCGCCAACTGTGCGCCGAGACGCTGCACGACGACGAACTGCTGCGCGAGCTGAACCGGGCCAAGCACGCCTACCCCAAGTACTGCATGAAGATGGCCACCGGCACGGGCAAGACCTGGGTGCTGCAGGCGCTGCTGGTGTGGCAGATGCTGAACAAGAGCGCCGCGCTGGACGAAGGCCGCGACGACCCGCGCTTCACCCGCCACTTCCTCATCGTCGCGCCTGGGCTGATCGTCTACGAACGCCTGCTCGACGCCTTCCTCGGCAAGGAGCGGGAAAGCGCTGGCGGCGACCGCTCGCGCGACTTCGCCAGCGCCGACGTCGCCCGTTATGCCGAGCTGTTCGTGCCGCCGCCGCATCGCGAGCGCGTCCAGCAGTTCGTGCGCGGCAACACCTGCGAGAAGCAGGACATCGGCCTCAAGGTCACCGGCAACGGCCTGCTCGCCCTCTGCAACTGGCACCTGCTGGCCGATGCCGAGGACGAGCAGGAGGACGCCGAGGCGATGCACGCCCCGGCCCTGGCCGCCGAGCCCTCGACCGTGGCCTATTCGGTACTGCCGCTGGTGCCTGGCAAAACCACCGGCAACAGCCTCGACGTACTGGATCGGCGCCACACGCGCGGCAACGTCCTGGCCTTTCTCGCCAGGTTGCCGGACCTGATGGTGTTCAACGACGAGGCCCACCACATCCATGAGCTCAAGCGCGTCGGCGACAGCGACGAGGTGGAATGGCAGAAAAGCCTGACGCGCATCGCCATGACCAAGGGCCGGCGCTTCGTCCAGGTCGACTTCTCCGCCACGCCCTACAACGACCTCGGCAGCGGCAGGAACAGGCGCAAGGTGTACTTCCCGCACATCATCGTCGACTTCGACCTCAAGCAGGCGATGCGCCTTGGCCTGGTCAAGTCCCTGGTGCTCGACCAGCGCCGCGAGATCGGCGCCCTGCCCCTGGCGTTCAAGGCCGAGCGCGACGCGGACGGCAACGTCAGCCTCTGCGACGGCCAGCGCATCATGCTGCGCGCCGGCCTGCACAAGCTGCGCACGCTGGAACGGGACTTCGCCCGCATCGACCCGGATCGCCAGCCGAAGATGCTGGTGGTCTGCGAAGACACCACGGTGTCGCCGCTGGTCGCGCGCTTCCTGCAGGACGAAGGCCTGCACGCAGACGACGTGCTCACGGTCGACTCTGGCAAGAAGGCCGAACTCGGCGAAAAAGCCTGGGCAGCGATTCGCCAGCGCCTGTTCAACGTCGACCGCCACAGCCAGCCACGGGTGATCGTCAGCGTGCTGATGCTGCGCGAGGGCTTCGACGTCAACAACATCTGCGTGATCGTGCCGCTGCGTTCGAGCCAGGCGCAGATCCTCCTCGAACAGACCATCGGCCGCGGCCTGCGCCTGATGTGGCGCGCGCCGGAGTTCGCCGACATCAAGCGCGAGAACCGCGAGCGCATCAACGCCGGGCAGGAACCGGGCAGCCTGATCGACATCCTCTCCATCGTCGAGCACCCGGCCTTCCAGGGCTTCTACGACGAACTGATGGAGGAAGGCCTGGTCGGCGTCAGCGGCGGCGACGACGGCACCCGCAGCACCGGCGACCTGATCCCAGCCGAGCTGCGCGACGGTTACGCGGCCTACGACTTCGCCATTCCGTTCATCCTGCGCGAGGCGCAGGAAAGCCTGGAATTCACGCCAATCGCCATCGACCAATTGCCGCCCTTCACCGCCATGAGCCTGGCCGGGCTCAGCGGGCTGCTGGGCAAGGGTGAGGTCTTCACCTCCCACGACCTGCAGAGCGCCACCCTGTTCGGCGACTACCGGGTCGACGGCGCGGTGTTGGACGTCAGAGGCTACAACGAGCTGCTGTCGCGCCTGACCCGGCGCATCGGCCAGGCCCTCAGCCAACCGCTGCCCAGGGGCAACAGGATCGCCCGGCACCTGGCCAACCCTTACCTGCAGATCGGCACCGTGCAACTGGCCTCGGCCCTCGACGACTACATCCGCGAGCGCCTGTTCGGCGAAGCCTTCGAGCCCTTCATCGACGAAGGCTGGCGCCTGCTTCTGCTGCAACCGGTGATCGGGCACCTCATCAAGGTCTTCGCCCTGGCCCTGGTCCGCGCTGAAGAACGGCCCGTGATCGGCAGCAGCGAAGTGCGCCATCGCCGCCTGTCCGAGGTCCGTCGGCTGATGGTCCGCGAGAGCGCTTCGCTGGCGGTCGCCAAGTGCATCTACGAGCGCCTGCCCTACCCCGCGCGCAACGGCGGCCTGGAACAAGCCTTCATCGAATGGGCCAACGAAGACGCGGCGGTGCTGGCCTTCTGCAAGATCAGCGAGAACCGCCACGACTTCGCCCGCCTGCGCTACGTCAAGGAAGACGGCCTGCCGGCCTTCTACTGCCCGGACTTCCTGGTGCGCACGGTGGACGCCATCTACCTGGTGGAAACCAAGGCCCAGCAGCAGCTCAGCCACCCCAACGTGCAGCGCAAGCTCAAGGCAGCGAGCACCTGGTGCGAACGGATCAACGCGCTCGCTCCGCAGCAGCGGGCGCACCTGCCGTGGCGCTACGCCTTGGTCGGCGAAGCACTGTTTTACGACTGGCGTGGCAACGGCGCCCGCCTGGCCGACCTGCTGGCGTTCTCGCGCATCAGGCCGACGGCCTCGGCCAGCGCCCAGGGCACGCTGGAACTGTAGAAACGCGCAACGATCAAACCCGATGCAACAGACATGGAGGCTGGAACGATGAGCAACACGGAAGAACGCAGCAGGGCCTTGGCCATACGCACCCTGGAGGTTTTGCAGCAACTGATCATCAGGGTGAACGACCCCGAGGCCCGTGGGCGCCTGCGGGAGCGCCAGATTCGCCTGGAAGAACGTCTCAAGCGCTCGCGCTGAGCACGGGCCGCGCAGGGCGCAGGGCGATCAGCGCCCACCGTGCGCGCCCTCGACTTGGCCCATGGCGGGGTGCTGCGCTACCATCCGACTCCCCATCGGCCCCACCAGGACGCCAGCATGAATCGAGTCTTATACCCGGGCACCTTCGACCCCATCACCAGGGGCCATGGCGACTTGGTGGAGCGTGCGTCGCGCCTGTTCGATCAGGTGGTCATCGCCGTCGCCGCCAGCCCGAAGAAAAACCCGCTGTTCTCCCTGGAACAACGCGTCGAGCTGGCCCGCGAGGTCACCAAGCATCTACCCAACGTAGAAGTGGTGGGCTTCTCCACCCTGCTGGCGCACTTCGTCAAGGAGCAGGGCGCCAACGTGCTGCTGCGCGGCCTGCGCGCGGTGTCCGATTTCGAATACGAATTCCAGCTGGCCAACATGAATCGCCAGCTGGCGCCGGATGTGGAGAGCCTGTTTCTCACCCCCTCGGAAAAGTACTCCTACATCTCCTCGACCCTGGTGCGCGAGATCGCCAACCTGGGCGGCGACATCAGCAAGTTCGTCCACCCGGCGGTCGCCGAAGCGCTGCACGAACGCCTGAAACGCTGAGTCCAAGCGCGCGGGGGATGCCGCGCCAGAGGCATCCCCCAGTCGGCTCGGTTGGCGTGGAGAGGGACAATCCGGCACAATTCACTCCCAATCGATTGTTGAACGTGTCGAAGCCAACCGCTTCGGCAGGAGTGTTCCATGTCCCTCAAGATCACCGACGACTGCATCAGCTGCGATGTCTGCGAGCCCGAGTGCCCGAACGGTGCGATTTCCGCGGGCGATGAGATCTACATCATCGATCCGGGCCTGTGCACCGAGTGCGTGGGCCACTACGACGAGCCGCAGTGCCAGCAGGTCTGCCCGGTCGATTGCATCCCCCTCGACGAAGAGCGGGTGGAGAGCAAGGACGAACTGATGCAGAAGTACCTGATCATCACCGCCAAGGCGTAACGGCGAACCCGAGGGTTCGGACGAGGTCAACACACTGCCTTCGCCCTCTGGGCATTACCTGCATTCCGACAACGGTAACAGGACCTCCCCGTGCTCAAGACGCTCGTCACCACCCTGTTCTGCCTGACGCTGGCCTGTACGGCCCACGCCTCCAGCAAACCCGAACACCCCGCCGTAGCCACCGCCCACCCGGCCGCCACCGTCGCCGGCCTGGAGACCCTGGCCATGGGCGGCAATGCCTTCGACGCAGCGGTGGCCATCAGCGCCGCCCTGGCAGTGGTCGAACCTTACGGCTCCGGCCTGGGCGGTGGTGGGTTCTTCCTCCTGCGCACGGCGGGCGATCAACCCGGCTACCGCTTTCTCGATGCCCGCGAAAAGGCCCCCCAGGCTATCGACAGCGAGCGCTACCGCCAGAACGGCACGGTCCAGCGCGACCGGCTGCTCAACGGTCCGCTCGCTGCCGCCATCCCTGGCCTGCCCGCGGCCCTGGTGGCGTTGGCCGAGCGCTACGGCACGCTGCCCCTGAGCGACTCCCTGGCCCCGGCGATTCGCCTGGCCCGCGATGGCGTGTCCTACGACCGGGTCTACCGCGAGCGCGCCGAACTGCGCCTGCAAGCCCTGCGCAAGGACCCGGAAAGCGCCCGCCTGTTCCTCGACAAGGACGGCAACGTACCTGAACTGCTCGGCCTGCTGCGCCAGCCGGAACTGGCTCGCACCCTCGAAGCGATCGCCCGCGATGGCCGCGCCGGCTTCTACACCGGGGAGACGGCGAACACGTTGCTCAAGGGCGTGCAAGCCAAAGGCGGCGTCTGGAGCGCCAGGGACCTGGCCGACTACCAGGTGGTCGAACGGCAGCCACTGCGCGTCATGCTGGACCAAGGCCGCGAGCTGATCGGCGCGCCGCCACCTTCGGCCGGTGGCGTGGCCCTGGCACAGAGCCTGGTCATGTTGCAGCACCTGCCGTGGCAACAGGCCCAACCCGTGCAGCGCGCCCACTATGTGCTGGAAACCCTGCGCCGCGCCTACCGTGATCGCGGCCAGTTGGGCGACCCCGATTTCGTGCGCAATCCACTGGCGCAACTGCTCGACCCGGACTATCTGCGCAGCCTTGCCGCTGGCATCGACCCAACCAAGGCGACGCCAAGCGCCAGCCTGCCACCCAGCCCGGCCTGGCGCGAAGGCGACCACACCACTCACTTCACCGTGCTCGATCGCGAGGGCAATGCCGTCGCCGCCACCCTGTCGATCAACCTGCCGTTCGGCGCGGCCTTCACCGTCCCCGGTACGGGCGTGATCCTCAACAACGAGATGGACGACTTCGCCGCCGACCTGCAAGGCAGCAACGCCTACGGCTTAAAGGGTGCGGAAGCCAACGCCGTCGCCGGCGGCAAGCGCCCCTTGTCGAGCATGAGCCCGACCTTCATCGAAAGCGCCGACGCGCTGGCCAGCTTCGGCACGCCGGGCGGCAGCCGCATTCCCAGCATGGTGCTGCTGGCGATCCTCGATTACCTGGATGGCCGGCCGGTCGCCCAATGGCCGGCGACCCGACGCTTCCACCATCAGTACCTGCCCGACATCGTCGAATACGAGCCAGGCGCCTTCAGCGCCGCGCAGCTCGACGACCTGCGGGCACGCGGTTATCAGGTGAAGGAAGTGCAACGTGGCTTCGGCAACCAGCAGGTCCTGCTCTGGAACAAACGCAGCGGTCACGTCCAGGCGGCCAGCGATCCGCGCGGGATCGGCCTGGCGCAATAAGCTGGAGCCGCGCTTACCGATCCGCTCTTTTATAGCCCGACTCGGTGCAGCCCAGGCAGCGAACGAAAGCCGCGGCCCCAGGCTCGACCACCAGCGCATGGCCCGCCTCGCCAATGTTGCCGCCTGCTGCGCTGAACGGCAGGGTGACGACGAACAGGCCGGCGCCGACCACGGTGGCGAAGATCAGCGCCGGGCGGGCGATGAGCAGGTCACCGATCATGGTGTAGGCCTTGGGCGCCTCGACGTCGTACTCGGGGTTGCCGCTGGTGTTTTCAGACGCCATGGCAAAGTTCGACAGGGTCAACAGGCCGGTGGAGATCGCCAGAGCGGCGGCCAGGGTACGGAACGGATTCATGACGGCGGTCCTTCGTTATTAGGGGGTGTACGGCAGATGCGAGTAACTATAACAGCGCCATGGCGATTGTCAGCGTGAACCCGGTCAATGCTGGAGATTGTCGGCGCCTTCTTACCAACGGGATACGAAGGCTGCCAGGTGTTTTGTCAGCACCGCGCCAAACAGCTAGCGCTGGCACTTCGGGCAGAACACGCTCGCCCGCTGCCCCAGCTTGATTTCGCGCAGGCCCGCGCCACAGGTCTTGCAGAATGCACCGCCACGCCCGTAGACGAACAGTTCCTGCTGGAAGTAGCCCGGCTGGCCATCGCCTCCGACGAAATCGCGCAAGGTGGTGCCGCCCCGCTCGATGGCATGGGCGAGGATGCGCTTGATCTCCTGGCTCAGGCGCTCGTAGCGCGCGCTGGACACCGTGCCCGCCTCGCGGCGCGGATCGATCCCGGCGGCGAACAACGCCTCCGAGGCGTAGATGTTGCCGACGCCGACCACCACCGCGTTGTCCATGATGAATGGCTTGATCGCCATCGAACGGCCCCGCGACATCCGGTAGAGACGCGCGCCATCGAAGGCATCGGTCAGCGGCTCGGGGCCGAGCCTGACCAGCAGTTCGTGGTTGAGCGGGTCCTGGCTCCACAACAACGCGCCGAAGCGGCGCGGATCGGTGTAGCGCAGCGCCATGCCCGACTCCAGCTCGATGTCGACGTGCTCGTGCTTGGCCGCCGGAAGACCGGCCTCGACCAGGCGCAGGCTGCCAGACATGCCCAGGTGGCCGATCAGGGTGCCGCTCTCGGCCTTCATCAGCAGGTACTTGGCGCGCCGCTCGACGGTCTCGATGCGCTGCCCGGACAAGCGCACGTCCAGATCCTCGGGAATCGGCCAGCGCAGCCGGCGCTCACGCACCACCACGCGCGTGACGCGCTGGCCTTCGAGGTGAGGCGCGATCCCGCGACGGGTGGTTTCGACTTCGGGTAGTTCAGGCATTCGGGCGGCTCTGCATGGGTGAGAAGAAGGGCGGCTAGCCTGCCCCGAGGTCGTGGATGGTTTCCTTGAGCGTCTGGAAGTCGTAGTCGGACAGCCCGACGTAGTCGAGCACCAGATGGCGGATCGACGCCCACTCGTGGTCCTGCTCCTGGTTGCCGAGCACCTGGAAGCAACCGCAGATGTGCTCGGCCATCTTGAGAATGGCCAGCAGGTTCTTCAGTTGCGCGTCCTTGCCGTTGTCATCGGTGAACACGGCGAGGGCGTTGTGGTGGTTGGCGATGGCCTCGCACAGGTGCAACGGCAGGTTCCACGACTTGGCGGTGAAGTAGCCGACCACCGCGTGGTTGGTATTGAGCAGGCGGTTCTCGGTGTCGACCACGCGCCACTCGGCGCCCGCGCTGAAGTAAGCCTCCTCCAGCACGGTCATGTACTGCGGGAAGCGCTTGAGCATCAGCGGGATGCCGCAGTTGTGGAACAGGCCCAGGGTGTAGGCCTCGTCCACCGCCTCGCAGCCGATGCGCTTGGCCAGGGTCAGGCAGGTCATGGCCACGTCCTGGGCGGTGTCCCAGAAGCGGTTGAGGGTGACGATGGTCTCGTCACTCATCTCCCCCCTGATCGACAGCGCGTTGATCATGTTGATCACCGAGCGGCTGCCGAGCAGGTTGACCGCGCGCTGGATCGAGCTGACCTTGTTGGCCAGGCCGAAATAGGGCGAGTTGACGATTTTCAACAAGGCACCCGAGAGGCCTGGGTCCTGGCTGATCAGCTTGGCGATGGTTTTCAGGTCCGGATTGGGCATGACCTGCTCCATCTGCAGGTCGACCATGATCTGCGGTTGGGGCGGCACGCTGATGCCTTGCAAAACCTGCTGGATCTGCTCGGCGGTGAGTTCTTGGGCCATGACGGACAACAACGAAAAGGAGAGGGGTTGGCAGTCTACCGCCGAAGCACGCCGTCAAACAGAGACAACGTTGCCACCTCAGACCGTGTGAAAACTACTGCGCTCGGTCATGCGGCGTTAAAAAACGGCTCAAAATGCTCATTTACAGCTCGTAAACTGCGCTTTTTCGCCGTTTTGCGGGGGCGCCTAGCCCTTGCCTGACCTTCGCTCGCTACGTTTTCACACGGTCTGACCTGGCGCGTTTTCCTCCAGCTGCCCTCGTCTCGGCGATGCTAGAATCCGCCCCCTTTACCCTTCGGAGCCGCCCATGTCCCTGCCCAGCCTGCGCCTCAAAGCCAATGCCGACCGCCGGTTGCGCGCCGGCCACCTGTGGGTCTACAGCAACGAGATCGATGTAACCGCCACGCCGCTGAACGCCTTCCAGGCCGGCGACCAGGCGCTTCTCGAAGCGGCGGGCGGCAAGCCGCTGGGTATCGTCGCCCTGAGCCCGAACAACCTGATCTGCGCGCGCCTGCTGTCGCGCGACGTCAAGCATGTGCTGGACAAGTCGCTGCTGGTGCACCGCCTCAACGTCGCCCTGAGCCTGCGCGAGCGCCTGTTCGACAAGCCGTTCTACCGCCTGGTCTATGGCGACTCCGACCTGCTGCCAGGGCTGGTTGTCGATCGTTTCGGCGACATCCTCGTGGTGCAACTGGCCTCGGCGACCATGGAGCGGCACAAGGATGACGTGCTGGCGGCCCTGGTCCAGGTGCTCAAGCCCAGCGGCATCCTGTTCAAGAACGACTCCTCGGCCCGCGATGCGGAAGGCCTGGAGCGCTATGTCGAGACGCCTTTCGGCGTGGTCCCGGAGTGGGTCGCCCTGGAAGAGAACGGGGTGAAGTTCGAAGCACCGGTGCTGGCAGGCCAGAAGACCGGCTGGTTCTATGACCACCGCATGAACCGCGCGCGCCTGGCACCCTACGTCAAGGGCAAGCGCGTGCTCGACCTGTTCAGCTACATCGGTGGCTGGGGCGTGCAGGCGGCCGCGTTCGGCGCCAGCGAAGTGTTCTGCGTCGACGCCTCCGGCTTCGCCCTCGACGGCGTGGAGCGCAACGCGACGCTCAACGGCTTCGCCGAGAAGGTCACCTGCGTGGAAGGCGACGTGTTCGCCGCGCTGCGTGAACTCAAGGCGGCCGAAGAGCGCTTCGACGTGATCGTCGCCGACCCGCCCGCCTTCATCAAGCGCAAAAAGGACATCAAGAACGGCGAGGCCGCCTACCGGCGCCTCAACGAAGCCGCCATGCGCATGCTCAACAAGGACGGCATCCTGGTCAGCGCCTCCTGCTCCATGCACCTGGAAGAAGACCACCTGCAGAACATCCTGCTGACCAGCGCCCGCCACCTGGATCGCAATATCCAGCTGCTCGAACGCGGCGCCCAGGGCCCGGACCATCCGGTGCATCCGGCCATCGCCGAGACCCGCTACATCAAGAGCCTGACGGTGCGCCTGCTGCCCAACGCCTGATCGGGGCACGGCGCAAGATCGCGCCCCTCCAGACCCCGTGCAGGGGCGCTTGCGGCGTCGATCAGCCGTTATTGCCTTGCAGACGCTCCAGCTCCTGGGCGTACAGCGCGTCGAAGTTCACCGGGGCGAGCATCAGCGCCGGGAACGAACCGCGAGTGACCAGGCTGTCCAGCGCTTCACGGGCGTACGGGAACAGCAGGTTCGGGCAGAACGCGCCGAGGGTGTGGCTCATGGAATCGGCGTCCAGGCCCTTGATCAGGAAGATACCGGCTTGCTGGACTTCGGCGATGAAGGCGGTTTCTTCGCCGTTCTTGACGGTGACCGAGAGGGTCAGCACGACTTCGTGGAAGTCACCTTCGAGGGCTTTCTGCTTGGTGTTCAGGTCCAGCGCGACGCTCGGCGTCCACTCCTTGCGGAAGATCTCCGGGCTCTTCGGCGCCTCGAAGGACAGGTCGCGCACGTAGATGCGCTGCAGGGAGAATTGCGGGCCTTGTTGCTCCGCGCCGTTGTTCGCTTGTTCAGTCATGGCTACGTCTTCTTCAGGTTTCGAAAAGGTTGATCAGTCTTGCAACAATGCGTCGAGCTTGCCGGCGCGCTCCAGGGCGTAGAGGTCATCGCAACCGCCCACATGCCGGTCGTCGATCCAGATCTGCGGCACCGAGGTACGTCCGGCCTTCTGCGCCATCTGCGCGCGGACCTGGGGCTGACCGTCGACCTTGATCTCGTCGAAGGCCACATCCTTGCTCTCGAGCAGTTGCTTGGCGCGGATGCAGAACGGGCACCAGTCGCTGGAATAGATGACGACCTTGGCCATGTCACTTCACCACGGGCAGGTTTTCGCTGCGCCAGGTGCCGATGCCGCCACTGAGCTTGGCGGCGTTGAAGCCGGCCTTCTTCAGCTCGCCGGCGGCACTGCCGGCCTGCTGGCCGGCGGCGTCGACCACGATGAGGGTCTTGGCCTTGTGCTTCTCCAGCTCGACGGTGCGGCTGGCCAGTTTGTCGAACGGGATGTTGATCGCGCCGACGATGTGGCCGGTGGCGAAATCCTGCTTGCTGCGGATATCCAGCACCACGCCTTGCTCACTGTTGACCAGGGCGGTCAATTCGCGGGTCGACAGGCTCTTGCCGCCCTTGCGCAGCTCGGTGAGCAGGAGAAGCACGAGCAGAATGACGAAGGCGCCAGTCAATACGTAGTGATTTATGGCGAATTGAATCAGGTGGTCCAGCATCGCGGGGTTCCAGGACGGTAAAATGCCGGCCAGTATACACAGCCCCGCCAGCACTGAGCAGACGGCATCATTACGGCACATCGGTCAGGTCAAAATAAACCAAGCAGCGGATTTCTGGTCCTATCGATCAGTCTTCGATGCCTGTTTTTAACGACGCCGGCCAAGCGCAGTAGTTTTCATTCCGCCTGAAACGTAAACTGCCCAGCCCTTTTTGAATCCTACGTACAGCGAGCCAGCTTCCATGAGTGCAACGCCCAAACCCCTGGTGCTGATCATCCTCGATGGCTTCGGCCACAGCGACAGCCCCGACTCCAACGCCATCCTCGCCGCCAAGACCCCGGTCTACAACCGCCTGCTGGCCAGCCAGCCGCACGGTGTCATCTCCGGCAGCGGCATGGACGTCGGCCTGCCGGACGGCCAGATGGGCAACTCCGAAGTCGGCCACATGAACCTTGGCGCCGGGCGCGTGGTGTACCAGGACTTCACCCGGGTGACCAAATCCATCCGCGACGGCGAGTTCTTCGACAACCCGGTGATCGGCGCGGCGGTGGACAAGGCCGTTGGCGCCGGCAAGGCCGTGCACATCCTCGGCCTGCTGTCCGACGGCGGCGTGCACAGCCACCAGGACCACATCGTCGCCATGGCCGAGCTGGCCGCCCGTCGCGGTGCCGAGAAGATTTACCTGCACGCCTTCCTCGACGGCCGCGACACCCCGCCGAAAAGCGCCCAGCCCTCCCTGGAACTGCTCGACGCCACCTTCGCCAGGCTCGGCAAGGGCCGCATCGCCAGCATCGTCGGCCGCTACTTCGCCATGGACCGCGACAACCGCTGGGACCGCGTTGCCCAGGCCTATGAGCTGATCGCCAGCGGCAGCGGCCTGTTCAACGCCGAATCCGCGGTGGCCGGCCTGGAAGCCGCCTACGCCCGTGGCGAGAGCGACGAGTTCGTCAAGGCCACCACCCTCGGCGCGCCGGTGCAGGTGGAAGACGGCGACGCCGTGGTGTTCATGAACTTCCGCGCCGACCGCGCCCGCGAGCTGACCCGCGCCTTCGTCGAGCCCGGCTTCGATGCCTTCGTCCGTAGCCGCGTGCCGCAACTGGCCGGCTTCGTCATGCTGACCCAGTACGCGGCGACCATTCCGGCGCCCAGCGCCTTCGCCGCCGGTTCGCTGAGCAACGTGCTCGGCGAGTACCTGGCCAACAACGGCAAGACCCAACTGCGCATCGCCGAGACCGAGAAGTACGCCCACGTGACCTTCTTCTTCTCTGGCGGCCGCGAAGAGCCGTTCCCCGGCGAAGAGCGCATCCTGATCCCGTCGCCGAACGTCGCCACCTACGACCTGCAGCCGGAAATGAGCGCGCCGGAAGTCACCGACAAGATCGTCGACGCCATCGACAACCAGCGTTACGACGTGATCGTGGTCAACTACGCCAACGGCGACATGGTTGGCCACACCGGTGTGTTCGAGGCGGCCGTGGCCGCGGTCGAGTGCCTGGACACCTGCATCGGGCGCATCGTCGACGCCCTGGAGCGGGTCGGCGGCGAGGCACTGATCACCGCCGACCACGGCAACGTCGAGCAGATGGAAGACGAAACCACCGGCCAGGCCCACACCGCCCACACCTGCGAGCCGGTCCCCTTCATCTATGTCGGCAAGCGTTCGCTGAACATCCGCGAGGGCGGCGTGCTGGCCGACGTGGCACCGACCCTGCTGACCCTGATGGGCCTGCCGGTTCCCGAGGAAATGACCGGCACCTCGATCGTCGAGCTGAACTAAGCGGCGAGCTGGCAGCGGCAAGTAGGAGCGGACGCCTTTACTTGTCGCTTGCAGCTTGTAGCTGCTTTTTTAGGCATACTAGCCGCGTCATTCGCACAGGTGACCGTCAGACCCATGTTCCGCGCCCTCTCCCTGATCCTTCTCTGCGGCTTGTTCGCAGGCGGCGCCGTTGCCGATGAAAAGGCCGAAGCCCAGAAACAGCTCGATGCCGCGCGCGGCGATGTCGCCGAATTGAAGAAGCTGCTCGACCAGTTGCAGAAAGAAAAATCCGGCGTCCAGAAAGACCTCAAGCGCACCGAGACCGAAATGGGCGATCTCGAGAAGCAGGTCAAAGGCCTGCAGAAAGACATCGACGAGAACGAAAAAGAGCTGCAACGCCTCGACCAGGAGAAAAAAAAACTCCAGCAGTCGCGCCTTGAACAGCAAAAACTGATCGCCATCCAGGCCCGCGCGGCCTACCAGGGTGGCCAAAAGGAGCCGTTACGGCTGTTGCTCAACCAGCAGCAGCCGGAAAAGTTCTCCCGCACCCTCACCTACTATGACTACCTCGGCAAGGCCCGGGTCGAGCAGTTGAACACCTTCAACGAGACCCTGCGGCAACTGGCCAACGTCGAGAACGACATCAACACCCAGAAGAACCAGCTCCTCGAACGCAAGGACATGCTCGACAGCCAGCGTGAAGAGCTGGCGTCGGTGCGCAAGGAGCACCAACTGGCGCTGGCCAAGCTGAACAAGGAATACAGCGGGCGCGACGCCAAGCTCAAGGCGCGTCAGCAGGACCAGGCCGAACTCGGCCGGGTGCTCAAGACCATCGAGGAAACCCTCGCCCGCCAGGCCCGTGAAGCCGAAGAGGCGCGGCGCCTGGCCAGGCTCGAACAGGAACGCGCCGCCCAGGCTCAGGCCCAGCGCAATGCCGCCACGAGCGCGCCGCGCAAAACACCGACGCCCACCAGCGGGCCGCTGGTCTCGGGCGCTGGCGCGTCCTACGGCGGTCCGTTCGCCCAGGCCAAGGGCAAGTTACCGTGGCCGGTCGACGGTCGCCTGGTAGCGAGATATGGAACCCAGCGCGGCGATGACGCTCGTAGCAAATGGGACGGCGTACTGATCAGCGCGGGCGCCGGCAGCCGGGTGCGAGCCGTACACGGCGGGCGCGTGGTGTTCGCCGACTGGCTGCGTGGCGCCGGGCTGCTGGTGATCGTCGATCATGGCAATGGTTACCTGAGCCTGTACGGGCACAATCAGAGCCTGCTCAAGAGCGCGGGAGACATCGTCAAGGCGGGGGATGCGATCTCCACCGTCGGCACCAGCGGTGGCCAGGACACGCCAGCGTTGTACTTCGCGATTCGTCAGCAAGGCCGTCCGAGCGATCCGGCACAATGGTGCCGCGCGCAGGGATAAGCGCGAAATCTAATCTTCCGGGAGTCAGTACATGCCGCACCTTCGCCGTCTCACCCCTCTCGCCCTGGCCCTGGGTCTGTTCGCCGGCAGCCCGTTCGCGCTCGCCGCGCCCGAACAGGCGGAGCCAGCGGCGGCGACCGGCAAGGCGCCGCTACCGCTCGACGAGTTGCGCACCTTCGCCGAGGTGATGGATCGCATCAAGTCGGCCTATGTCGAGCCGGTGGACGACAAGACCCTGCTGGAGAATGCGATCAAGGGTATGCTCAGCAACCTCGACCCGCACTCCGCCTATCTTGAGCCGGAAGCCTTCGCCGAGCTGCAGGAAAGCACCAGCGGCGAGTTCGGCGGCCTGGGTATCGAAGTCGGCCAGGAAGACGGTTTCCTCAAGGTGGTCACGCCGATCGACGACACCCCGGCCTCGCGCGCCGGCATCCAGCCCGGCGACCTGATCATCAAGATCGACGACCAGCCGACCAAGGGCGTGTCGCTGACCGAGGCCGTGGACAAGATGCGTGGCAAGGCCGGCAGCAAGATCAAGCTGACCCTGGTGCGCGAAGGCGGCCAGCCGTTCGACGTGACCCTCGAACGCGCGGTGATCAAGGTCAAGAGCGTGAAGAGCCAGTTGCTGGAGAACGGCTACGGCTACATCCGCATCACCCAGTTCCAGGTCAATACCGGCGACGAAGTCGGCAAGGCCCTGGCCAAGCTGCGCAAGGACAACGGCAAAAAACTGCAAGGCCTGGTGCTGGACCTGCGCAACAACCCGGGCGGCGTGCTGCAATCCGCAGTGGAGGTGGCCGACCACTTCCTGACCAAGGGCCTGATCGTCTACACCAAGGGCCGCATCGCCAATTCCGAGCTGCGCTTCTCCGCCGACCCGGCCGACGCCAGCGAAGGCGTGCCACTGGTGGTGCTGATCAACGGCGGCAGCGCCTCGGCCTCGGAAATCGTCGCCGGCGCCCTGCAGGACCACAAGCGCGGTGTGCTGATGGGCACCGACAGCTTCGGCAAGGGCTCGGTGCAGACCGTGCTGCCGCTGAACAACGACCGCGCCCTGAAGCTGACCACCGCGCTGTACTTCACCCCCAATGGTCGCTCGATCCAGGCCCAGGGCATCGTTCCGGACATCGAGGTGGCCCGCGCCAAGGTGACCCGCGAGCAGGACAACGAGAACCTCAAGGAAGCCGACCTGCTTGGCCACCTGGGCAACGGCAATGGCGGCGAAGACAAGCCGAGCAGCAAGAAAGCCAAGGCCAGCCCGCGCCCGCAGGACGACGACTACCAGTTGAGCCAGGCGCTGAACCTGCTCAAGGGCCTCAACGTCACACGCAAGGAATAGCAACCGTCGCCCCAGGCTGGGCCTACAGCGTTTTGCCCACGTTCAAGCGACATTCGGGCGCGATGCCCGAATGTCGCCCGGGTCGATCACGCCAGGGGAGACGGCAGGGAAACGCGCCTCACCACTTCTCGATCACGGTCTTGGCGTCCCAAGCCTGCAACGGCTCCTTCGACCAGGAGCCATAACCGGCGTTGGGGAAGACGATCCATTGTGCCCCCCACTTGTCCGCTTCCTCGTCGACCACGGCGCGTTGCTGCGGCAGCGGCGTCTTGCGGAAGCGCCCATCGAAGTCGTGCAGGCTGTCGCCCAGCAGCATCACGATCTGGTAATCCTTGGCGACCAGGGCACGGCGCTCGACCTTGGGCGGGCCGAGCAGCAGCACGCTTTGCGCGCTGACCTGCGGCAGGCCGAGTTTCTTCAGCGTGG
This sequence comes from Pseudomonas sp. LRF_L74, assembly GCF_965644255.1. NCBI lineage: Bacteria > Pseudomonadati > Pseudomonadota > Gammaproteobacteria > Pseudomonadales > Pseudomonadaceae > Pseudomonas > Pseudomonas sp. LRF_L74. Next base: position 306,561 of record NZ_CBFFRH010000001.1, read on the forward strand.
CCAGGGTCGCGTCCTTTTGCTCGTCCGAGCGGTCCGACACATAGCGGATGGTGACGCCCAGGCTGTCGGCATGCTCGAAGAAGCGCTTCGCTCCGGGAATCAGGGTTGGCTCGCCGTCACGCTCCCAGGGCAGCCAGGTATCCCAGCTGTCGTAGGTGTGGCAGTTGGCGAGGTCGCGCGCCAGCAGCGCGGAGTTGTCGATCACGGTTTCGTCGACGTCGGTGACGATGGCCAGCTTGGCCGGGTCCTTCGCCGCCGCGACGGCCGCGTCCAGCTTCAGCGTGGCCATGTTATAGGCCTGCAATTGCAGGGCACGGACTTCAGCCGACTGCTGCTGGTAACGCAGTGCCATGGTGAATTCGGCGACCGGGCATTCGCCCTTGCCTGCTCCGGCGTCCTCGGCGAACGCACTCGGCAGGCTCACTACCGACGCCATGAATACAACGGGCAAACAGGCCAACCTGCTGGTCTTGCTCATGAAGGTCACTCCGCGGTGATGGACATATCTGGCGATGGCAAGCCGATCCAGCGTGCACACGTTGGATCGCCACCGAAAGAGGAATACTAGGAACGCCAGCGGCGCAGCCACTGTCCAGTGAGCGACGTGGACATAGTCCAGACAGTCAGTGATTTGCCTGGCAGCGACATGGGCAAGCCAAACCGACCGGTCAGGCGCAGGGCAGATCGTCCTTCGCTGATGTGAGACCTGTCGCCGCTCTAGGCCGGCAATGCCAGCTCGACCCCCAGCTTGCGCGACAGGCACGGCCAGTTGCGCCAGGCGGAGACGACCTGCGGGTCGCTGAGCTTAGCCCGATAATCCTGCACCGATTGCTGCTCGAACACCCGCTCGTCGAGCATCCCTTCCAGGGCATGGTGGGCCGCTTCGTCGAGCTGATTGGCAAACGGTTCGCCGATCAACTGGTGGGCGATCAGGTTGGCCACGGTGGTATCGAAGGGAATCAGCGGCTGGCCCAGGTGGGCGATATAGCGGTCGTTGACCTCTTCGACCAGGCGGTGTGCCAGGTAGGCCTCGTCGAGCAGGGCGTCGAGGCCTTCGTGGCTGTCCACCAGGCTTGGCGGGCTGAGAAAGAAATGCTCGGCGACCTTCAGCACGGGCTTGATCTGCGCCTCGATCCCGGCATCGCGGGCCACGCTGTTGGCCGCGTCGAGCACGTCCGGCACTTCTTCTATATAGGCGGCGACGAAACGTGCCAGCACACCGGCGGCATCGTCTTCAGGCAAACGGATGGTGGGGTGCAAGCGATCGAGCTGGACGCGCAGCAGGCGGTCCAGATGGCCGGTGCTGGCTTCATGGGCCTGGGCACGCTGGATGAGTTCGCGCAAGGCGACGGTATTCATGAACATTCCCCCAGTGGGCAAACGAAGCATTGAACTTAGCCGCGTTGGATGTCCTGCTAAGAACGGTTTCTCATAAGTGCCATCATTTTATGCCATCAGTGCTGGGCGCACCGCAAAATCGATCACGAAACCCGCATAAAGACTGCCCCAAAGCCACGAACGGCGCCTAACACCTGTTAATTGTGTGGTGATTGGCCCTGGCTATACTCGAACTCGCAAGGCGTGAACCTGATAGAGCCGGATAGCCGGCGGACATAACAAGAACAAGCGGGGGACCCGCGATGATGCGACATCCACGAGCCTGGATGGGCGTGTTGCCGTTGCTGGCATCCGAGTCGGCATACGCGGCCTGGACGGTGAACATGACGCCCGGCGCCACCGAGGTCAGCCGGACGGTGTTCGACCTGCACATGACGATCTTCTGGATCTGCGTGGTCATCGGCGTGATCGTCTTCGGCGTGATGTTCTGGTCGATGCTGATCCACCGCCGCTCCACCGGCCAGCAGGCATCCAACTTCCACGAAAGCACCACGGTGGAAATCCTCTGGACCGTCGTGCCGCTGGTGATCCTGGTCGCCATGGCGGTGCCGGCCACGCGCACGCTGATCAACATCTACGACACCAGCGAGTCGGACGTGGACATCCAGGTCACCGGCTACCAGTGGAAGTGGCACTACAAGTACCTGGGCCAGGACGTCGAGTACTTCAGCAACCTGGCCACGCCCGCCGAGCAGATCCACAACGAAGCCGACAAGGGCGAGCATTACCTGCTGGAAGTGGACGAGCCGCTGGTGCTGCCGGTGGGCGCCAAGGTGCGCTTCCTGATCACCTCCGCCGACGTGATCCACTCCTGGTGGGTGCCGGCGCTGGCGGTGAAGAAGGACGCGATTCCCGGCTTCGTCAACGAATCCTGGACGCGCATCGAACGCCCCGGCCTGTATCGCGGCCAGTGCGCCGAGCTGTGCGGCAAGGACCACGGTTTCATGCCCATCGTGGTCGAGGCCAGGAGCCAGGCCGACTATGAAAGCTGGCTGGCCGAGCGCAAGGCCGAGGCCGCCAAGCTCAAGGAACTGACGGGCAAGGAGTGGACCCTCGACGAACTGGTCGCCCACGGCGACAAGGTCTACCACCGCACCTGCGCGGCCTGCCACCAGGCCGAGGGCCAGGGCCTGCCGCCGATGTTCCCGGCGCTCAAGGGCTCGAAGATCGTCACCGGGCCGAAGGACGCGCACCTGAGCATCGTCTTCCACGGCAAGCCGGGCACCGCCATGGCCGCCTTCGGCAAGCAGCTGTCCGAGGTGGATATCGCCGCCGTGGTCACCTACGAACGCAACGCCTGGGGCAATGACAAGGGCGACATGATCACGCCCAAGGATGTGCTCGCCCTGAAACATGCGGAGGGCCAATGACATGAGCGCCGTGATCGACAGCCACCACGACGACCATCCCCATGGCCCGCCCAAGGGCCTGATGCGCTGGGTGCTGACCACCAACCACAAGGATATCGGCAGCCTGTACCTGTGGTTCGCCTTCAGCATGTTCCTGCTTGGCGGCTCGTTCGCCATGGTCATCCGTGCCGAACTGTTCCAGCCGGGGTTGCAGATCGTCGAACCGGCGTTCTTCAACCAGATGACCACCATGCACGGCCTGATCATGGTCTTCGGCGCGGTGATGCCGGCCTTCGTCGGCCTGGCCAACTGGATGATCCCGCTGATGATCGGCGCGCCGGACATGGCCCTGCCAAGAATGAACAACTTCAGCTTCTGGCTGCTGCCGGCGGCCTTCGGCCTGCTGGTCAGCACCCTGTTCACGCCCGGCGGCGGGCCGAACTTCGGCTGGACCTTCTATGCGCCGCTGTCGACCACCTACGCACCGGAGAGCGTGACCTTCTTCATTTTCGCCATCCACCTGATGGGCATCAGCTCGATCATGGGCGCGATCAACGTGATCGCGACCATCCTCAACCTGCGCGCGCCGGGCATGACCCTGATGAAGATGCCGCTGTTCGTCTGGACCTGGCTGATCACCGCCTTCCTGCTGATCGCGGTGATGCCGGTGCTGGCCGGCTGCGTGACCATGATGCTGATGGACATCCACTTCGGCACCAGCTTCTTCAATGCGGCCGGTGGTGGTGACCCGGTGCTGTTCCAGCACGTGTTCTGGTTCTTCGGCCACCCCGAGGTGTACATCATGATCCTGCCGGCCTTCGGCGCGGTCAGCGCGATCATCCCGACCTTCTCGCGCAAGCCGTTGTTCGGCTACACCTCGATGGTCTACGCCACGGCGAGCATCGCCTTCCTGTCGTTCATCGTCTGGGCGCACCACATGTTCGTGGTCGGCATTCCGCTGGTGGGCGAGCTGTTCTTCATGTACGCGACCATGCTCATCGCCGTGCCGACCGGGGTGAAGGTGTTCAACTGGGCGACCACCATGTGGCGCGGCTCGCTGAGCTTCGAGGCGCCGATGCTGTTCGCCGTGGCCTTCGTCATCCTGTTCACCATCGGCGGCTTCTCCGGGCTGATGCTGGCCATCGCCCCGGCGGACTTCCAGTACCACGACACCTACTTCGTGGTCGCCCACTTCCACTACGTGCTGGTGCCCGGCGCGATCTTCGGCATCTTCGCCTCGGCCTATTACTGGCTGCCGAAATGGACCGGGCACATGTACGACGAGGTGCTGGCCAGGTTGCACTTCTGGATGAGCTTCGTGGGCATGAACCTGGCGTTCTTCCCCATGCACTTCGTCGGCCTGGCCGGCATGCCTCGACGCATCCCGGACTACAACCTGCAGTTCGCCGACTTCAACATGGTCTCGTCGATTGGCGCCTTCACCTTCGGCGCCACCCAGTTGCTGTTCCTGTTCATCGTCATCAAGTGCATCCGTGGCGGCAAGCCCGCGCCGGCCAAGCCCTGGGACGGCGCCGATGGGCTGGAGTGGAGCGTCCCCTCGCCCGCGCCCTACCACACCTTCAGCACCCCGCCGGAGGTGAAATGAACGCCTCGACCGTAGGGTGGATGACGCCCTTTTCATCCACCATCGCGGCGTTGCGGTGGACAGGTGAGGCGTCGTCCACCCTACGAACAGCGGTGTTGTCGTGTCCTACCTCGCGCCTACGAAAAACACGCAATCCAACCCATGCCGCGTATGTAGGGTGGATGACGCTCTTTTCATCCACCATCG